>DASVFK010000174.1:0-3352 GCA_036380095.1 Candidatus Angelobacter sp.
GCCACAGCCCGCTGAGCCAGCCTGCACGCAGCTTCCAGTCCACGGGATTCACGCTCGCGGCATGCACCCGCACCAGCACGCCGTTGGGCCCCACGCGCGGGACGGGGACCTCGGCAAGTTCGAGGACTTCAGGGCCGCCATAACGTTCGCAGATGATGGCTTTCATGAAATCAATTGTAAGCAGTCTGGAATGCGATTGCGGCATTCCAGGAATCACGCCCTCAACCCCTGTCGTGCCCATCCCAGGAACCTGCGCCCAAACCACGCCCTCCCGATCTGTCATGCTGAGCGAAATCCGACTGAGCGGAGCGACGGAGGATGAGTCGAAGCATCCCGAGGGACTCTACCTCGCGATGTGGATTCGAGGCATTTCAACGATGAACCATCGCCTCACCGGCTGGAGTCCAGCAGGTCAGCCTTACTCGCAAGACTATTCCAAACATTGGTTGGAAGACGCCATTCCGGGGAACAGTCTCTCGCTGGAATTCCCTTGCGCCGCATGGTGGTGCCATCCATGTCGGGATGCTTCGACTTCTCCTCCCTCGCTCCGCTCCGTCGGCGTCGCTCAGCATGACAGCATTCTCCGTTCTCTCCACTCGTACTACACTGTTACCAGCACCGCCTATGGACTTCGATCAACTGGAAACCTTTCTGGAAGTGGCCCGCCACGCCAGTTTCTCGCGCGCGGCGGAGAGGCGATTTCGCACCCAGCCGGCCATCTCGTCACAGATCCGCGCCCTGGAAGAAGAAGTCGGGGCCAAGCTGTTTGACCGCAGCGGCGGCAAGGTGGCGCTTACCGGAGCAGGCAAGGTCTTCCAGCAATATGCCGAGCAGACTCTCCAGGCGCGCAAGACCATGCTGGTAACGGTGGCGGAGATGGAGCGCGTGCCCCGCGGCGAGATCGTGGTCGGGGCCAACGAGGCCACGTGCCTGCATATCCTGCCCGAGGTCTTTGCCGAGTTCAAGAAGCAATACCCGGATGTGGGTGTGCACATCAGTCGGCTGGAGCGAGCCAAGATCCTGGAATCGATTATCGAAAACTCAGTAGATTTCGGCATTGTCTCCGTGCCGGTGGAAGACAAGCGCCTGACCGTGGTGAATATTCATCGCGACGAGTTGGTCATCATCGTGCCGCCCGGCCATCCGCTCAGCCGCAAGAAGCAGGCTGCCGTGGCTGACGTGGCCCAGTTCCCTCTTTTGCTGCCCAAGGTAGGCCGCACGCGCGACGCGCTGGAAAACCTGTTTGACGATCGCCGCCTCAAGCCCAAAATCGCCATGGAACTCGACTCCAGCGAGCTGCTCAAGCGTTTTGTCGCCGCCGACGTCGGGGTAGGCTTCATCGCGCGGTCCAACGTAATCGAGGACGTGCGGGCGGGCACGCTGGCGGCAGTGGCCCTGGCAGACGCCTCTGTTCGCCGCGACCTGGCGCTGGTCTTCCGCAAAGACAAGGCCCTGAGCCGGGCCGCGCTGGCATTTATCGAGATTGCCGTCCAGATCAAGCGCGCGGGCGCCGTTCCTGTCGCGGCGCCGCAAGGCGCACGATAGGAAAGATCGTATCGGGTGCTTCCACGCGTGCCAAAAGAGCACTCTTGAAATAAACTCGCGTCCCCTGAAAAATTTCGGATTGGCGGAACATCCAGAGTCTCTGATTATGGGAGTGCTGCACCTTCCAGGTGCAGAAGAAGCGACCAGGAGCCAGAGCGCGTGGGGTGGCAACCTTGGTGGAAGCAGGCTGCCGGCAACGGCGCTGCTTTTTGAGCTTTGGCTCCTGGTAACTTCTTCCTTGGCCCGCCCCTCTGTTGCAAATCAACAGTCTTTACAGAATTCAATGAAATTTTCCCCAGCACACGGCTTGCGTGTGTTATTTTTTTGAATTCGTTCACAATTCACCGCCGCGGAGGACATCCAAATTGGGGATCAACATGGTACCCAAGCGCATTTTCCTGACCAAGGGGGTCGGAAAGCACAAGGAGCGCCTTACCTCATTTGAGCTCGCCCTGCGTGACGCCGGAATCGCTGCGCAGAACCTGGTCCGCGTATCATCCATCTTTCCTCCGCATTGCAAGCTGATTTCGCGCAAGGAAGGCGTCAAATACCTGTATCCCGGCGAAGTCACGTTTGCCGTGGTGGCGGAAAACTCCACGCACGAGCCGCACCGGCTGCTGGCCTCGAGCATTGGCCTGGCCATGCCCGCTGACCGCAGCACCTACGGCTACCTGAGCGAACACCACTCGTATGGCGAAACCGACGAACAGGCCGGCGAGTACGCCGAAGAGCTGGCCGCCGAGATGCTGGCCACCACGCTGAACGTGGAATTCGATCCTGACAAGTCCTGGGACGAGAAGAAGGAGATCTATCGCATCTCCAACAAAATCGTCCGCACCACCAACATGACGCAGAGCGGCGTAGGCGATAAGCGCGGCCTGTGGACCACGGTGATTGCGTCGGCGATTTTGATCTTCGAATAGCTGACAACCCAAATCGCAGATCGGCGCGGATGCGCGCGGGCGGATCGATAGCGAGCTTCAGATACTGGCGTCGAGCGGATCGCCTCAGCACGCCCGCCCTAACTGCCACTCCCTGAAAGTGACCGGCATCACCGCAACCTTTTGACCGGCACACGACAATCTAAACCAGGGAGATCACAACCATGACGAACAAAGTGCTCGTGGCCATCGACAATACCGGGCTGGCAAGCCTGGTGGTGGATACGTTGTCGGCGCAGATGCACCCGGACCAGTCCGAAGTGCTGGTGCTGGAAGTGGTGGAACCGCTGATCTATTCGGTCCCGCCGGAGATGTCGCCGGGCTACGCTCCGGAACAGGCGGCGCGGCGCAAACAGACCCAGGACCTTGCCAACGTGACCCTGGAGCAAGCAGTGAAAGCGCTCGCAAGAGCCGGATTCAAGGCCGGCAAACGGATCGTAGAAAGTGAGATCAAAGAAGGCATCCTGGGCGTGGCGGAAGAGTGGAAGCCCAACGTGATTGTGGTGACCTCACATGCCCGCCAGGGAGTAGCCAAGTTCTTCCATCGCAGCGTGGCGGAAGGCGTGGTCCACGGCGCCACCTGCTCCGTACTGGTCATCAAGGAGCCGGAGAAAAAGGCGGCGTGAAAAGGAGCAATTAGCAATTAGCGGCTGGCACCTGGCTGGTCAGCCGATGCGGCGCAAAGAGTGTTTGAGTGCCAATTGCCGCTTGCCGGTTGCCGTTTAACCGTTTGCCAGTTGCTAGTTACTAAGTGCCAATTGCTACTCGTAGCGCAGGCTCTCGATGGGATCGAGCCTCGCTGCGCGACGCGCAGGATAGTATCCAAAAAACGTGCCCACGCCCACGGCAAATAGGCCGGCGACGGC
>DASVFK010000175.1:0-5703 GCA_036380095.1 Candidatus Angelobacter sp.
ACCAAGTCCGGGACCAACAATCTCCACGGCTCGGGCTTTGAGTTCTTCCGCAATGATGGCCTGGACGCGCGCAACTTTTTCAACACCAAGCCTGATCCCAAGAACGTCTTCCACAATAACCAGTACGGCGGCTCGTTGGGCGGACCGCTGGTGAAAGACCGCACGTTCTGGTTCGTGGCCTATGAAGGATGGCGCGAAAACGGCGGCCTGCCCACCACCGCCAACGTCCCATCGCAGGCGGCAGTCACCGCCCACGGGCCCGTGAACCCGGTGATCGCCAACCTGCTGGCGCGCAAGCCCTGGAGCATTTCGCTTCCCGCCACCAGCAACGACGCCACGGTGCCCTTCCGCACCGTCCAGGTCACAGACAATTTCAACAACCGCGTGGACAGCATCATTCTCAAGCTGGACCATCGCCTGGGATCCAACAAGGCCGACTTGATCACAGGCAGATACTTCTTCGGCGATAGCGACCAGAGCTTCCCCCTGGCCCTGGGCGGCGGCACCACGGTACCTGGATTTAACACGGTCACGCCCACGCGTGTGCAGATCCTGTCACTATCGTATGTCCACGTGGTTTCTCCCAAGCTGCTGCTGGAAGAGCGCGCCGGCTGGAACCGCTTTGCTGAAGGCTTCTCGCCCCAGGACAACAATTTCAACCCAGCCAGCATTGGCTTGAACACCGGTGTGACCAATCCTCAGGACTTCGGCCTGCCCCAGATCAGCTTTGGCGACGGCACCAGCGGCCTGGGCGGAAACAACTCCATTCCCCGCCATCGCTTTGACACCAACTGGCAGTACTTCACCAACGTGAGCTACAACACCGGCAAGCACAACTGGAAGTTCGGTTATGAATTCCGCCGCACTACGGTCAACCAGTTCTACGATCTCGGCTACCGCGGCCGCCTCAAGTTTGATTCGTTTGACGATTTCCTTGCCGGCAACATCACCAACGGCGGCAGCCAGTTTGCCGGCGATTCCCAGCGCACCACGCACCAGAACAACTCCGGTTTTTACCTTCAGGACAATTTCCGCGTCTCGCGCAAGCTCAGCCTGAATTACGGACTGCGCTGGGACTATTTTGGCGTGATCTATGAGGACAAGAGCCGGTTTAGCCTGTTCAACAGCACCACGGATTCACTGGTGCAGGTGGGCACGGGCGGCGGGCCCAGTTCGCTCTATCCCAAGGACCTGAACAACTTTGCTCCGCGGTTCAGCGCCGCTTATGATCTTCGCGGCGACAGCAAGACCGTTCTGCGCGGAGGCTGGGGACTCTACTACGACGCGTTCTCGCAGGACTTCTTCATCGGCCACTTCCCCTTCAACACCTTCAATCCCGGTCCGGCGTATAACGGCATTGGACCTTCGGCCATCAAGTCGGCGGGAAGTGTCGCCGGCACCATTGTTTCCGGCGTGCCCATCTATACCGCATTCGCTCCGACTTCGGACGTGTGGACGGTGGATCAGAACATCCGCACGCCTTATATCCAGAATTACAACCTGAACATTGAGCAGGCCATGGGCAGGCAGATGTCGATGACCCTGGGATACGTGGGCTCGCGTGGCAGCAAGCTGTTCCGCTTCCGCGATATCAACCAGAGCGCGCCTGCCACCGGCGCCTTTCCTTTTGCCGGCTTCAACATCATTAATCAGTTCGAATCCACGGCCACGTCCAATTACAACAGCCTGCAGCTCACCTGGAAGCTGCGCGACTGGCACAAACTGAACTCGCAGCTTTCCTGGACCTGGTCGCACTCGATTGATACGGCCAGCGACGGCGAGGACTTCGTCCCCAACGCCGCGCAGCCTGATAACAGCCTGAACCCAGCCGCAGAGAAGGCCAATTCCAACTTTGACGCGCGTCACCGCCTCACCTGGATGTTCAGCTACGCTCTGCCCGACCACGCGGCGCACAACACGCTGACGAATGGATGGTCCGTGAACGGCCTGCTGCGCCTCTCCAGCGGCCAGCCGTATAACCTGAACTCGTTCGAGAATTTCAACAACAGCAACCAGTTCTTTGAGCGCCCGGACGTGGTAGGCAATCCCTTCGCCGGCACCGGCGGCCCGGACAAGCTGCTCAACCTGGGCGCCTTCGCTGCGCCTTGCACCTGGGACCCGATTGCCGAAGGCTGCATCGCCGGCACCCAGCATTTCGGGAACCTGCGCCGCAACGCCTTCACCGGGCCGAACTTCAAGAACTTCGACTTCGCCCTGGCCAAGGACACCAAACTGAATGAGCGCGTGAACATGCAGCTTCGCGTGGATTTCTTCAACCTCTTCAACCATCCCAACTTCTCCAACCCGTTGCTGCCCAACTTCCTGGTTGACCTCGAGGGCAATGGAGGCGTAGCGCCCGTACCCGGCGATCCCAAATGCGCCGTGGCGCCCAGTCCCACTTCGGGCTGCCGCGCTGTGGGCCAGGGCTTCGCCGCCACGACGGCAACGCCTGACGTAGCCATCGGTTACCCATTCCTGGGCGGTGGCGGTCCGCGCGACATTCAGTTGGCGATAAGGTTCACGTTCTAGAACAAAAGAAGGGAAGGCTTCGAAGCGCGGCCGGATTTCGGCCGCGCTTTTTTTGCGGATTCAATTGACGCGCTGAAGTTTTGCAGGCTTGATGTTCAAGCTGCGCATGAGTCTCTTGAGGAACGAATCTTTCCGCAGCGTGTCTTTTTCGGCCAGCATGTTGCTGCACTCGCCCACGCAACGGTCACAGATATAGCAGGGTTCAAGTTGGGCGGGCGCGCCGATGAGTTTATCTACTCTTTTCTGCGACTTGCCGCAAAAGCCACAGGCGAGCGACGGCGCAGCGGATGACGCAGCTTGGTATGTCCCGGGCACGTCGGGATGCTGCCTGTCGTGCTCCAGAATCGTCCGGCACACATCCAGACATTCGTTGCAGATGCAGGCCGGCGGTCGGTTGGATGCGAACAGTCCGCGGACCCTGGCTTGAGATTTGCCGCAAAAAGAGCAATGAGTCATAGCGCCGATAGTATGCGCCAAAACCCGGCGATGTGGGGAAGGAATTTCCGCGGCGCCCGGTTTTACGGGGTGCGAAGGATCTGTCCACGGAGCTTGTCAGCAGGTAAGTCCTTAAAATTCAATAGCTTGCAGCCATCATGAATTTTCGACCAACTCGTCCGATTTTCCTTGACACATATCGCAAATTGGAATATGTTTATTGCGATTTGCAATATGACACTTGGCGAAAAATTACGCTACCTGCGGCTGATGGAAGGCAATCTTCGCGGACTGGGCCGGGAAATGACGCAACTGGAAGTGGTCCGCGCCGTGGGCAAGGAGCTCAAGCTCAAGATCAGCCAGTCCTACTTGTCGCAGATTGAAAACGGCGCGCGCCCGCACCTGACCAACAAGACGCGGCTGCTGCTGTCAAAGTTTTTCAAAGTCCACCCCGGCTATCTGGTGGACGACCCTGCGGGCTTCCATACCGAACTGTTATCTGACGTCAGCGCGGAAGAGGACAAGCTGGACTTGTGGCTGATCCAGGGCGCGGAGCGGTTCCGCAGCGACCCTGCGGTGGGCCGGGCGCTTCTCAATCTGGCCAAGCACCAGGATTCGCGCGCCGCCTTGATCCTGATTGACGCGATCCTGGAAACGCCGCAGCTTGCCGAACGGCTGTTGCATGTTCTACGTCCGCAGGCCGGCAAGGACGTGCCGGAGTTAAGCGAGGCTTAACATGAACTGGGAACTGTTTTATCTGATCTGTTTCGTCGTCGGCTTTGCCTTTACCGCTCTCTCATTCCTGAGCGGGACGCTGCACTTCCATTTTCATCTGCCCGGCCACGGACACATTCAGTTTGGAGGCCACGCCGGGGGAGGGCATGGCCACGCCGCAACCCATGGCGCCACGCATGGAACACAGGCGCACGGTGGACAGGCGCAAGGCGGACACTTCCCCTTCTTCAATCCCATGAGCATCGCCGTATTCCTGGCGTGGTTCGGCGGCACCGGATACCTGCTGGTCCATCTCCGCCACATATGGGTGTTAGCCGGTTTGGCCCTGGCCTCGTTGGCGGGATTTACCGGGGCAGGGCTGGTGTTCGTGTTCGTGGCCAAGTTTTTGATGGCGCGCGATTTCAGTCTTGATCCCGCCGATTTCGAGATGGTGGGCGTGCTGGGCAAAGTCAGCGGCACCATCCGCAACGGAGGAACGGGCGAAATCATTTTTGAACAGCAAGGCGCGCGTAAGGCCTGCGCCGCCCGCAGCGAGAACGCGGAAGACATTCAGCGCGGTGAAGAAGTGATTGTCACGCGCTATGAGCATGGCGTGGCGTACGTGCGCCGTTGGAGTGAGCTTGCAGAAAAGGCCGGCGTGCTGCCGGAAGAAGAGGAGAGAAGTTCGTGAAAATCACACAAGGCACCATAGACCCGACAATCTTCATCATTGTGGGACTGGGCGTCCTGGCGGTGCTGTTTGTCTTTGCCATGTTCGCCCGGCTGTATCGCAAGGTGGGTCCTAACGAGGCGCTCATTACTTTCGGTTTCCGCGGCACCAAGGTTGTGAAAGGCGGAGGCCGCGTGATCTTTCCCATGATTGAGAGCTGGCGTTTGCTCTCGCTGGAACTCATGTCGTTTGACGTGGCGCCGCAACAGGACCTCTACACCAAGCAAGGTGTCGCGGTAACCGTGGAGGCGGTGGCCCAGATCAAGGTGAAGTCCGATGAAATCTCCATCAAGACCGCTTCCGAGCAGTTCCTCACCAAGACGCCGCAGCAGCGGGAAGGGCTGATTCGCCTGGTGATGGAAGGCCACCTGCGCGGCATCATCGGCCAGCTCACGGTAGAGCAGATCGTGAAGGAGCCGGAGATGGTGGGCGACCGCATGCGCGCCACCTGCGCCTCCGACATGAGCAAGATGGGCCTGGAAGTGATCTCGTTCACCATCAAGGAAGTGCGCGACAAGAACGAGTACATCTCCAACATGGGCCGCCCGGACGTGGCCCGGATCAAGCGCGATGCCGACGTCGCCGCCGCGGAAGCCGAGCGCGATACCGCGATCAAGAAGGCGGAAGCGCAGCGCGCCTCGGCCATTGCCCGCGCCCAGGCCGACCAGGAGCGCGTGCTGGCGGAGACGCTCTCCCAAGCCAAGCAGGCGGAAGCGCAGCGCGACCTTGAGGTCAAGAGGGCGACCTACGCCGAGCTGGTGAAGAAACAACAGGCGCAGGCGGACAAGGCCTATGAAATCCAGGCCAACATCCAGCAACAGCTGGTGATTGCGGAACAAGTCAAAGTCCAACTGATTGAGAAGGAACAACAGACCAAGGTGCAGGAAGCCGAGATCGCGCGCCACCAGAATGAGCTGATCGCTACCGTGCTGAAGCAGGCGGAAATCGAGAAGCAGCGCGTGCTGAACATAGCCGACGCGGAAAAGCAGCGCCTGATCGCAGAAGCTGAAGGCCGCGCCAGCGCTACCCGCATGCAAGGTGAAGCTGAAGCCGACATCATCTTTAAGAAAGGCGAGGCCGAAGCCAAGGCCATGAACATCAAGGCCGAAGCCTACCAGGAGTACAACCAGGCCGCGGTGGTGGACAAGCTGATCAGCGGCCTGCCGGAAGTGGTACGCGCCATGGCGCAGCCGCTGGCCAACGTGGACAAGATCACCATTGTCTCCACCGGCAACGGCACTTCCGCCGGCGCCAGCAAGATCACCGGAGACATGGCGCAGATCGCCGCGCAGGTG
>DASVFK010000176.1:0-21012 GCA_036380095.1 Candidatus Angelobacter sp.
TCCAAGACTGTGTTTCGTGGGCCGGTGTTCAGCGTGGTGTCGCAACAGGTGGCGGAGCCGGACGGAGTGCGTGTTCGCCGCGACATCGTTGAGCATCCCGGCTCGATCGTGATTCTGGCGATTGACGATACAGTGAAACCGCCGCGCGTGCTGCTGGAACGGCAATACCGCCATGCCGCGGGCCGGCGGATGTGGGAGCTTCCGGCCGGGAGCCTGGATCCGGGAGAGAACAAGCTCGCCGCGGCCAAGCGGGAGCTGCTGGAAGAAACCGGCTACACCGCCGGCCGCTGGGAGCGCGCCTTGTTCTTTTACGTGAGCCCCGGCTTCCTGAGTGAAAGCATGCAGGTCTTTCTGGCCCGCAAGCTCAAGAAAGGCAAGGCCCAGCCGGAAGAGGACGAAAGGATCGTCACGCGTTTTTTCTCCCTGCCCCAAGCCGTGCGCATGGCCATGACCGGCAAGATCATTGACGCAAAGAGCATTGCTCCTTTGCTTTGGGTGAAGCAAAAGCTGCGCCAGAGCTGACTTTCGGCGGGTGTTTTCACCATCCAGGGGGCATCTGAAGATGCCAATTTCCCGCCTGGGTGTTTTTTTAATGTTAAAAGTTCGTTGACATGCCCCGGTGATCGGTGGAAAATAAGAGAAAGCCAAAGTAGCCAGGTAAACGACGCAGGGAGACGGTCTTCCGGGCGAGCTGCGTCCCTCCAAGCAGTGGCAACACCCAATTAGAAACTGAGTCCCAGGGACAACTTGTGTGTCTCTTGGACGCTCGGAGTAAGAAACGTGTCTCGAATTAAAGGTAAAGTGAAATGGTTCAATAACGCGAAGGGCTTCGGCTTTATCGGCCGGGATGACGGCCCTGACGTGTTCGTCCACTACAGCGCCATCCAGTCGGAAGGCTACAAGAGCCTGCAAGAGGGCGATGACGTTGAATTTGAAATCGTCCAGGGGCAGAAAGGCCCCCAGGCGGAAAACGTAACCAAGGGCCAGGTAGCAACACAGTAAAGTCCTGGTTCTTGCCCTCGGCCGCGCCTGAAAGTTTTAGCAGCGGCTTAGGCTTTCAGCACTTCCCTGGAAACGCGCGGCCCGGTTCTTGATCGGGCCCGGCCGCCGCTTTTTTGGCCGCTGCGCTGCCGCAGATATTCTCCGGCGCGAGATTGCGCGCTTCTCCGCAGAACGAGTTTCCCTTCGCTTCACCTCCAGCCAAACACGTCAATTTCCTTGCACTTGTTAGAGTTGTCTAACATTCGGTTTGTAGGTTCATTCCAGTAATTTTGAAAACACGCGGGAACGAGTGAGGCGTGGCGGTGCCGTGTCGCTACGGACAGGGAGCTAGGGATCGGGGAAGCGTCTCCAGCGAACCTACTTCTTTTCGCTTGTGGGCGGCGGCGTGGGCTTGGGCCTCTCCAGGATGATGTCGTGCCGGGCCTCGCATTCCGCGGCCGGATCCACGGTAGCGATTCCCACCAACTCATTCTTCTTGGCCTGGAACTCGAGCGGCGGCTTCTTCACCTTGGCGGGGATTCCCGTGAATTTCCCTTTGCCTTCCTGGCTGGTATAGACGCTCATGTCGAGCTTGTGCATCCCGCCCAGACCGTAGGCGATGTGAACGGAAATCAGCGCCGCGAAGACCGGCTTGCCATCAAGGCCGGTGACGGTGAATTCCGCGGAGCAGGGACCGGAGCCTCCGTCCGTGACGAAGGAGGGGTTCGTGCCTGGGGTAGGCGTTGGCGAAGCCTGGGCGGCCAGCGCAACACCGGTCGCCGGCTCCGGCAAGGAGATCAGGGCGAAGCAAAGAAACAAGAAGGGCAATAGGGTTGTTCTCATGGTATTGGTGCTCGAGCCCGGATTATAAATGGAGCGTCGCGATACAGGGGGCTTGCCTCCCCTCTCCAAAGCCGGTGCACGCTCGCCGGCGGGACCTACAAGTTCGACAACCATCGGTCATTCCAGGGCTTGCCGCGCTCGTGGTTCGCCGAACAGCCGGGTGAGCAACCCGACTCCTGCCAGCAAACAAAGGGGAGCCGTTGCGGCGCCGGGGAAATATCTGCCCTGAGTTGCGCTCAGAAGCAGATGTCCGGCGCCGTTACCCACGCCACCTGCCAGCGCCAGGAAAAGAACCACCAGATAGGCCAGCGGCACTCGCCGGTGGACACCAAGGGCTGCCAAAACGAACGCGGCAAGCCATGCCATGTTGAACGCGACAAAACGCGCATCGCTCCACTCGTATCCGATCAGCCTGGGGAACTGGCGCTGGAAACCGGTGAGATATTCTTCTGTGAAATGCAGGCACTGTACGGCAATAGCGAGCAGACACATCGGAAGTACTGCAGCGGGATCGTTCTTCCAGCGGGCCATGATCCAGAACAGATAGGCGATGAACAGTCCCGCGCTGAGTAACGCGGCGCCACGGCCCATCCAGTACGCCTGTGCTGTCACCACGGCCAGCACGAAGACAGCCCCGACGATGCGCTCCCGCGGTTTCATCCCATTGAGCCGATCCGCCACGGCGCGGCCCGCCACGAAAAAATATCTGCGAACTGCCGGACCTGGCGCCGGGATTCCAGGCTCCGCCGCCTGCGTGATCGTTTCCTGATTGCCTTGTCCCAGCCAGGCGTCAATCTCCTGCTGATAAGCAAATACGGCATGCCGGTATCCTCCGGGTACTCGCCGTACGGGCAGAGCCTTCTCCTTCTCCCAGCGCATGACGGTGCGCACATCGCGCCCCAGATAAGCGGCAATGTACTTCCACGAGTCCAACCTGCCATTGCCCGTGTGATTGCTGGCCATAGCACGAACCTTAGGGAGAGATGAAAGGTCCCTGGAGCCGAGGGGGAAGGGAAGAAAACGCAGACAAGACCGGGGTGTCGGCAAAAACCCTCTATTGCCCGCTCTTACCTGTTGAGAAGTGTAGCCCGATTTTGTTCCCTTGAGCAAGGGCCCGATCCCGGGCGGAGGAGGCTGGAAAATGAAAAACATGATTCGCAATTGTTTGCTGGGACTCGCTCTCTTGACGATTGCTTCCGCGGCTGCGCGGGCGCAAGTGATCTACGTTACGAATGCAGATCCCAGCCTAAACACGCTGGACATCATTGACACCGGGACAACGATCCTCATTGCCCGCGTGCCGGTCGGATACCAACCGTGGGGCGTAGCCCTGACGCCGGATGAAAAGTGTGCGTACGTGACCAACAGGATTTCCAATTCGCTTTCGGTGATAAACACGAGCAACACCTCGCGTTTTGACATTTTGTTCCCATCGGATGCTGACTACGCCCCCGCCGGCATCGCCATTGACGGGAAGTTTGCTTATGTGGCCGACCGGATGCCCGAATCCCCCGCTCCCAATTTGGTTTCAATCATCTCTCTCAAAAGCAACACCATTGTCAAAACCATCCAGGTGGGCGAGTTTCCGGTAAGCGTGGTCCTCACTACCAAGGGTGATTTGGCCTACGTCTCAAACCTTGCATCCAATTCCGTTTCCGTCATCGACACAGATACCAAGTTGCAGCTCGCAGTCATTTCCGTGAACTCCCCGCATGGCCTGGGGGTCACGCGGGATGGAAAGCTGCTTTACGTGACCAACCATTTCAGCGGGACGGTGTCCGTGGTCGATACCAAGAGCCAAAAGCTCATTTCCCCGCCCATAGGCGTTGGGCCCAACCCCGTAGGATTGGTCCTGACTCCGAACGAGGACTATGTATATGTTGCAAACTTTGGCTCGGACTCGGTCTCTGTGATCAAAACAAGCACCCGTGCCTCACTTGACATTACCGTCGGGTCCGGGCCGCACGGGTTGGCAGTTTCGCCGGACGGAAAATTTGTCTATGTGGCGGTCCAGTCCGAGGGGAAAATCGCCGTGATTGACACGGAAACCTACGCTGTGTCTTACATTGCAATTGGGGGAATGCCAACAGAGATAGCGTTTGGGAGATCCAAAGGGGAGGGAGAAGGGCAAGATTGTTCCAACTGAGTCCTACCGGACTGCAATCAGGCCGGGCTCAACCCCGAGGCCGGCAGAGTAGAGGGGCTTGAACAGGAGGTTTTTCGCGCGCTGAAAACCAAAGTATAATCGGTTCAGGAGAAAAGCCTCGAGTGGAAGCCCCCGAACAGGTAAGCCCGCCGGCCCCGGCGGAACAGGTCCCGGCCCCGGCGGCGTCTGGAGGACTTCGCCTGCTGCACTCGTGGGCGCGCGACTTCTTCTTCTCCGTGGTGGTCTCTTTCTTCATCATCCTGTTTGTCTACCAGCCGGTGAAAGTGGAAGGCGGCAGCATGGAGCCCGGCCTCGAAGACCAGGAGCGGATCTTCATCAACAAGCTGGTCTATCGCTGGGAGAACATAGGCCGCGGCGACATCATTGTCTTCCGTTATCCGCGCGATCCGCACAAGAGCTTTATCAAGCGCGTCATCGGTTTGCCGGGAGACCGGGTCCGCATCGCCTATGGCAGGCTTTTCCTCAACGGCAAACTGATGGATGAACCTTACGTCCCCGTGCAATTTGAAGATTCGCGTTCTTATCCCGAAACCGTGGTTCCCGCGGACACCTACTTTGTGCTGGGCGATCACCGTTCCATGTCCAACGACAGCCGCGATTTTGGCCCGGTGACGCGCAGCTACATTTACGGCAAGGCTGTCTTCGGCTATTGGCCGGTGGAAAAACTGGGCGTGCTGCGGTAAAACAGCAATTAGCACTTAGCAATTAGCGCAGCTAAAGCAGGGTCCGACCTTCTCGGCCTCCCTGAACTAAGTGCTGATTACTTGATTGCCGATCGCAGGTTCCTGGCTAATTGCCAACTGCTATCACTTTGCACAACAAAACAGACCTCACCACGGATGAACACGGATGACACGGATTTACGAACTTAAAAATAGTCCTAATTGAACTTTCTTGATCCGTCTATATCAGTATTATCAGTATTATCAGTGTTATCCGTGGTAAGGGTTGGGTTCTTGTGCAAAGCCAATTGCTAACTGCTAATTGCTGAACAACAATAAATCCTAGGGGAGCTAGTGATGTTCAATTCTCTCAAAGTCGCCATCATCCGCCGCTTGGCGCGCAAGCGCCTGGGCAAGGACATTGCTCCATTACAGACCTATGCTACTCATCCCGATGTCGTGGTGCCCTATGCCCAGTTCAGCCAGGCGCTGGAGAAGACCAGGCTGGTTCCGCGGCAGCTTAAGGTGCTGGCCCAGATTCGCGCCGCCAAACTGGTCGAGTGCCCGTTTTGAATTGACATCAACTCCGCCGCAGGCAAGGCGGCGGGCCTGAGCGACGAGCAAATCCGCAACCTCAACTGGCATCGCGAAAGCAACCTCTTCAGCCCTGACCAGAAGCTGGTTCTGGAGCTGGCGGACGCGATCACCGCCACCCCTGCCCAGGTGACGCCGGAACTGCGTCAACGACTGCAAAAGCGCTTCTCCACGCCCCAGCTTGTGGAACTGGCCGCGGCCATTGCCTGGGAAAATTACCGCGCGCGCTCGAATCGCGTGTTCGGCTTCGGCAGCGAAGGGTTCTACGCTGAAGCGGCGCCGGAGCGAAGTTCCGCGGCAGACTAAAAGGCGCCATCAAAAAATGATCAGTGCGGTTTGCTCTGCTCCTGCGGGAGCCGGCGCGCTGAAGGCAGGGCCGCTCCCACGGCAGCGGGCGGCTGCACCTGCGTATCCGCCTTCCCGCCATCACCGTCGCCGGGATAGGACGGCAGCAGTTCGCGCAACGCCCACTCGATGCGGTCCACTGAATCTTTCATGAGCTGGATTTGCAGATCGTCGAGCTTGCACTCCTGGTGCTGCGCGCCCCAGAATTTGATCACCTGCAGCGCATTGCGGATGTGGTGGTTCAATTCCGCGATGGTATGCATGCGCTCGCGGATCAGCTCGCGCTTCATCTTTTCATTTCTGACGTATTGATAGAAGAGCGCGCCGGCGATCACGCCGTTGACCACGTTGCTCAGCGCAATCAGGCCCCAGCGGGAAAAGCCTTCACGCACCAGAAACAAGTCCTGCAGCATGCCGAGCGTGAAGACCAAGATCACGATCACGGCAACCAGCAGCCCGGAGTTACGGGTCCAAAACGATTCCAGCTTAAGACCCTGATCAGCCATATGGGGCCATTTTAGCCCTAATTAATCACACTTAAGCTGTGAAATGATTCGAAAAAACAGCAGTTTGGCTTCATTAAGGAACACTAAGATTCTGCGCCCGCCTGAAAAACTCTCTTCAGCGTTACTCTACCGTTACGGACTTTGCCAGGTTACGGGGCTGGTCAACGTCGCAGCCGCGACGCACCGCAATGTGGTAAGCCAGCAACTGCAAGGGAACAACTTCCAGGATGGGCAGCAGCAACTCCGGCGCCGGCGGCACAAAGAGGACGTGGTCCACGGCTTCCTTGATCTCGTCGTCGCCTTCCGTGGCCACGGCAATCACCTGCCCTTCCCGCGCTTTGACCTCTTTGATATTCGAGACCGTCTTCTCGTAACGCAGGATGGAGTTGGGATCGTTCGAGTCTTTCGTCGCGATCACCACGACCGGAAGGTTTTCGTCAATCAACGCGTTCGGTCCGTGCTTCATTTCGCCCGCGGGATAACCTTCCGCGTGGATATAGGAGATCTCCTTCAGCTTGAGCGCGCCTTCGAGAGCCATGGGATAGTGAATGCCGCGCCCCAGGAAGAGAAAGTCCTGGACCTTGGAATACTGCCGTGCCAGGTGCTCCACTTCTTCATCGCGGCCGAGCACGGTCTCGAGTTTTCCCGGGATTTTCAGCAGCTCGTCGATGAGCCGGCGTCCCTCGTCCTTGCTGATCGTGCCGCGGACTTCCGCCAGGTGCAGCGCCAGCAGAAACAGCGCGGTAAGTTGCGCGGTGAACGCCTTGGTTGAAGCCACGCCGATCTCCGGCCCCGCATGCGTGTACACCGTGCCGGAAGCTTCGCGGGCGATCATGGAGCCCACCACGTTGCAGATGGCCAGCGTCTTCGATCCTTTCTGCCTGGCCTCGCGCTGCGCCGCGATCGTGTCCGCCGTCTCGCCCGACTGCGTGATCAACAGCGTGATGTCGCGCTGGGAGATGATGGGATCGCGATAGCGCCACTCGCTCCCGTAATCCACCTCCACCGGCACGCGCGCCAGCCGCTCGATCATGAACTTGCCCGCCAGGGCCGCGTGCCAGCTCGTGCCGCAGGCTGCGATGTGCAGCTTCTGCATCTTGCGGAACTCATCGGCGGTAATCTCCATTTCATCCAGGAAGACTTCGCCTGAATCCTGCGAGACCCGGCCCAGCGCGGTCTCACGCACGGCGCGCGGCTGCTCGTAAATTTCCTTGAGCATAAAGTGCTTGAAGCCGCCCTTTTCCGCCATGATGGGGTCCCAGGTCACATGCTGGACTTCACGCACCATCGGCTTGCCGTCAAAATCCGTGACCTGAACGCCCGAGGGCGTCACCACGGCAAGGTCGCCATCGTGCAGGAAAAAGAGGTCGCGTGTGTGGTAGAGGATGGCAGGTACGTCAGACGCCACGAAATATTCGTTGTTGCCCAGGCCAATCACCGCCGGCGGGCCGTTGCGCGCCGCCACAATCTTGTTCGGCTCTTCTTCTGAAATCACCGCCAGGGCAAACACCCCGGTGAGCTGCTTCACGGTCTTTCGCACCGCTTCTTCCAGACTCGGCCGGTGGCCGTTGGATTTGGCCAGAAATGCCTTCTCCACCAGGTGCGCGATCACCTCCGTGTCCGTCTCGGTCACGAACTTGTGGCCTTCCTCGATGAGTTTCTTTTTGAGCGACAGGTAGTTTTCGATGATGCCGTTGTGCACCACCACGATCTTGCCGCTGCAGTCGCGATGGGGATGGGCATTCTCTTCCGTGGGACGTCCGTGCGTGGCCCAGCGCGTGTGGCCGATCCCGTAGGTCCCCTCCAGCGGCTTCAAGCGGATCACTTCTTCCAGGTTGCGCAGCTTGCCTTCCGCGCGCCGCACCTGCAGCTCGCCCGCGCCGTTTCCCGCCACCGCGATCCCCGCCGAATCATACCCGCGGTACTCCAGCCGCTTCAGCCCGTCAATGATGACGGGCACCACGCGCTTCTTGCCGACATATCCTACGATTCCGCACATAAAGTCATTTGATAATTGAGTAACTTGGTAACTTGGTAATTTGGCAATTGTTGCCGATACTGAAGGATTTCCGGCTCTTCAATTACCAAATTACGAAATTACCCTCCGCCGCGCCCGACCCAGAACGATTAGACTCACTTTCCAGTAATTCGGATTCATTCTCGCTTCGCCGCAGTCCGCTGCAAAACCTGCCTCATGCTGATCAGTACCATCTGTGTCATCCGTGGTAAGGTTTTTCGATGACGGCGATTCCGCGCGATGACGGCGACGACGGCGATCTATTTCATTCTTCAATCCGGTAACTAAACTCCTCAATCACCGGGTTGGTCAGCACTTCTTTGGCGATTCGTTCTACTTCCGCCTGCGCGGCGCTCTTGTCCAAACCGCCGTTTAGAGCGATCTCAAAAAGCTTGCCCTGGCGGACGTCGCCCACGCCCTTGTAACCCATCTTTTTGAGCGCGCCCTGGATGGTCTTGCCCTGCGGATCCAGGACCGTGGTTTTCAGCATGACGGTGACATAGGCTTTCATGGATGAGCTGATTATAAGCGAAACTCATGCCAGGTTTTCGTTGGCCGTGCATCGCCGCTGGGGCCCGGGCGCCCGGCTTTCCATCAGGCGCCCGCTTGCGGATTACGGCACTTGCAGGAACACTTTGGTCCGCGCCGGACTGTCTTTCAGCTTCGAAGTAAGTTTCAGCGACGATCCGCGGGTGGCGGCCGAGGGCTGCGTGAGCGCGATCAGCTTGTCAAAGACGCTGAACATGGCATTGGTGCGCACGCCGGCGTCCAGCGGGGAGAAGCTGTCGGCAAATCCCTGCATGCGCGAAGCGAATTCGCCCGGGTCCACACGCTGGCTTGACTGGCAGAGCTGCTGCAGCCCCAAAAGCGCCTTCACCAGTTTCTCTTCCTTGCTGAAAAACTCACTGAGCGTGAAGAGCTGGAAATGAGGCAGTTGCACACGCTCCGGGCTCTTCTTGGAAGGAAACGGAGAGGGATCCACCGGGAATTCGCGCGACGTTGCAAAGTTCCTGAATTGGCCTCCTTCCTGCGCCCAGGCGTCATGCACCGCTTGCGTCCAGTAGGCCCAGCCCAGGTCTTCCAGGGCTTCATCGGCAAGCAGCGTGCCCAGCGTGACCAGCCGCATCACCTTCCGGATGTCCTGCTCGGCGATGCTGGTCTTGAACATGGCGGCAATCGCCTGGTCGACGAAGCGGACTTCGTAGTCCGCCGCCACGTCGCCATAATCAACCTTGTTCTTGACGGTTTCCGGCTCCATGAAGGGGATCACCGTGTTCACGTCCGTGACCTGGGAGAGGCTGAACTGTTCCCCAAACTTGAGAAAATCAGCGATCCGCTCCTTGGTGGCTTTGCTGTCCTCCAGCAGCAGGCGGTAGCTCGCGGACATTCCCGTGATCGTGTCCATGAGGTATTTCGCGCTCTTGTGATCGAACGCCGGAGGAGTATTGATGCTGCCCTGCGTTTCGCCGATGGTCCGCAGCAGAAACGCAGCGTGTAACTGCTGATGGTTTTTCTCCACGTCCTCCGTGCTCTTCATTTCCACGGTGGTAAAGACCGTGAGCATGCCTTTGTCTCCGGGAACGATCTGCTGTTGGGTGCTCACAATCACGGACTCGACCGAGGAATAGTGGAAATTGGAGTGCCAGCCGGCGATGTTCAAGGTCAACTTGCTCGTCTTAGTAAGCTGGTCCAGCAAGGTGCCGCCCATGATCCGGTAGTCCGCGGTGATGGGCGCGCCCAGCACCGGCCTCAGGTTGCCACGGCACGCCTCACGCAAAACCGCCGTGCCCGCCGCGGTGGCGGGATTCACTTCGATTTCCAGAAGAGCGTCGTTTTCCCTGGCCCGCGAATACTCCGCGTGCAACGCGAACGTCGCCGTCTGGTTGAGCGCTTCTTTCAGGTTGGAATAGAGATCGTTCTCGATCCTGGTGATGTTCTGGAAAGCGGTGAGCACCTTGCCCAGCCTGCCTTTGTCAATGCTGTCAATCGTGCGGCCGATGATTCTCTCCACGAAGCTGTTGAGCACGTCATTGGCCTTCTGCTTCAGGCCGTCGAAGGTGGTTACGCCCTCCAGTTGCTTGACGAAGCCATCAATGCCGAACTTTGATTTGGCCAGGGTGATGTATTTCTTGATCAGGCCGTGCGCATCGTCCTGCAGCAGGGAAAGCGCGTCTTCCACTCGCCCGTTGAAGATGTCCAGGATCGGTTCCGTCAGCGAGTTTCCCGCCGGGTCTTTCAGGTCCACTTTGCCCAGGATCCACGCGAGGGGATCGCCACCGGTCAATTCTTCGATGTACTTGATCAGGCTGCTGTCAGTGTATTTGGCGGCGAGCTGGTCCAGCGACGTGAGATGCCTGAGTTGCTGGAGCGCCTGCACCAGGGCCGGCTCTCCGGCGCTGAAATACTTATCGAACAGGTTGATGGCTGTGGTATCCAGGTTCAGGTAGCTCTCCACCACTTTATGCGCATCGTCCAGGACCTGTTGAAATTCGGTCTGCCCCAGGGCGTCAAACGCTTTGTCCACCCATGCTGACATAAAGTGCTCAGAAAGATTGTCCAGGCTGTTCTTGAGCTGATCCGGCGTGCTGCTGGAGAGGATTTGCTGTGCGAAATTGAGCCAGTTCTTGGCATTCACTCCCAACAGCGCTCCCAGGAAATCCTGCGCGCTGCCGGGCAGGCCCTGCGATTCGTCCGTGAAGCCCACGGTAACATCGGCGGCAAAGGCCAGTTGGTTGCTGCGCTTCTTTTGTACGCTCACGTGGACCCACGCAGGATCAGTCTCCCCGGCGCGGAGCTGGATGGAAAAATTGCCGGCCACGCCCGCCGTCAGGCCCACTTTGCCCAGCAGGCTGAGTGAGTAGCTCTCTGAGAGCAGGAGGTTGGCGATGTCCAGCGAGTGGGTCCCCTTCATTTCGTAACCCACAGACACATTCAAACCGAAGTTGAGATACCCGCCAAACCCCAGGAAAATCACCTCGCCCGGCGCCAGCTTTCCGGCCACGCTGGAAGGCGGACGCAGGTTCGTGACCAGGTCCGCCAACACTTCGCCCAGGATCTGGTCCGTGTCATACGCGCGGCAAAAGAAGTATTCGCCATCCACGCCCGCTTTCAGGTCGGCCCCGACGGAAAGCGTGGAGTAACTATAGGTGAAACCCGCAGCCAGCGCCGCCTGCGCGCCGATGTCCAGCGCCAGAATGTATTTGTGCGGGTTCGCATCAAAGAAAGTGCCCAGCCCGTGGTCCGTCAGCTGGCTCGATGACTGAAAAAATGGCGTAAGGCTGGCCGTGGTCCCGGCGGAGATGCTCACTCTCGCGTCCCCGGAAGGGCCAAAAGAAAAGGCCTGTGCTGCCTGCACGTTGAATTTTGCCGTGAGCAATGCCCCCGCATTGGGATCGAGCGGCTTGTCCAGCGGCAAAGTCTGCGCCTCGATGTCCACAGAACCAGTCCCGCTGTTCAGGAACTTGAATTTGTCATTGGTAATGGAGATTGGCACGGCAGGAACTCCTTTCTCTCAGCTCGTTTTACGGCCGTCGCTTGCATGAAACATTGATCATTGGAGCGCTGGGCCCGGGAAGAAACGATCCTCTGCTTTTCCCATAGTGACGCAATTTGTCCAGGCGTTACACATCCGGCACGCCGCTTTCCTCTGACTCTTTGTCTTACCTAATGTAAGCGTCGGAAATGCGACCAGACCGCCACTATACACGGCGATTCCTTATACGGGGTATCCACCTCGGATTCTTGCTCGCGTTCCATTTTGAACCACCTGGATTTCACAGAAGTTTCATTTGTTCGTTGTGCAACTCTAACTTTGTGTTTTTATCGTGGTTCCGGCTGTTCAGTTACAAGCTGATCCCGGAGGAAAGAGAGCACGATGAAGAAAGCAAGCGCACGCAGATTGCTGGCGTTGCTGCTGGTAGTACTTGGCAGCGCCAATGTGTTTGGATGGTCGGCGGAAGGTCACCAGACCGTCGCCGATATTGCACAACAGATTCTGGTCCAGTCGGGCCAGTTCGCTCCCGTTCAGGCGATTCTGGGGAATTTGACCCTGGCCCAGATTTCCACTTGCCCGGACGAGCTCCGCGCCTTCCAATCCAGCGGCACCGCCATGAGCGCTGTCTGCCAGCAGGTGTTCACCAGTCCCGCACCGCCCACCGGTACCAGCAACTGGCACTTCATTGATATTGATGTTTCCCTCGCCAGTCCCACACATCAGGATGTGCTCAACGCCTGCGCCAACAACTGCGTCCTGAGCGCCATCAGCCAGTGGGGCGCGGTGCTTGCGAATCCTGCCAATCCCACGAACCTGCGTCTGCAGGCGCTCTCGTTCATCGTGCATTTCATCGGCGACCTGCACCAGCCTTTGCATTCGGCCACGCGCGGCACGGATGCCGGGGGAAACGCGGAACAGGTCCGCATTGACGGCGGCACCACCAGCCTTCATCATGCCTGGGACGCCAACCTTGTCTCTGACATCAACGCCAACGCGGCCACGCTCGCTACATTGCTGAGTCCGGAGATTGCCGCGGCCCAGGCCGAACCGCAAAGCGATCCTGAGACCTGGGTCTTGCAGGCCTTCCAGTTCGCGCGCACCGTGGCTTACGCCGGCATTCCCACCACCAACACCACGACTACTTTGTCCACTACCTACATCAACAATGCGGAGCCCGTAGTGCGACAGCAGCTCGGACGCGGCGGCGTGCGCCTGGCGCAGTACCTGGTGAGCGCTGCTTCCGGCGGCGGCACACCCACGCCTACGCCCACTCCCACCCCTGCTCCCACTCCCACGCCCGCACCCGGGACAGAGTTCATCGGCAACGGCGGGTTTGAGCAGGGTGCAGCCAATCCTTCACCCTGGGTACTCACATCCACGCATTCGCCTTTGCAGATCATCAACAGCTCGGCCTCCGAGCCGCCGCATTCCGGCGCCTTTGATGCCTGGCTCGACGGCTGGGGAAGAACCAACACAGACACGGTGATGCAGCAGATCACGATTCCATCGGCATCCACCTCGGCGACACTCAGCTTCTGGCTGCACATCAACACCGCCGAGACCACCAAGACGTCGGTGTTCGATACCCTGACCATCCAGGTGCGCGACTCCACCGGCGCCGTCCTGCAGACCCTGGCCACGTTCTCCAACTTGAACGCTGCAGCCGGATACCAGCAGCATACTTACGACCTGAGTGCGTACGTCGGAAAGACAGTACAAATCTTCTTCAAAGGCGCGGAAGACTTCGAACTGCAAACGTCATTTGTGCTGGATGACCTCTCGGTGCAAGTCAGTCCGTGAGGTTGGGACTGCTCTACACCCGCGGCGGGACTCGACCCGCCGCGATTTTTTTGGGGCCGGGTTTGGCGAATAGCTAAGCGCTGATCACTAAGTCCTCATCCCTAGCTGCTTGTTTTCACCAGCTGCACGTTGCCGTTCACCGTATTAAGTTTAAGTTCGCGTCCACCGCTGCCCAGTCGGCCTTGCCTATGGCGTGACATGAAGCTCTTGGCCGTAATCGGCAACTCTGACTGGAAGTTGCCATTCACGGAATTCATCTCGATATCCACCTTGGCGTCCGCCGGCGGCACAATATGCAGCGAGCCATTCACACTGGAGATGCGCAGCGAGCCGGTCCAACCCGCGCTGACGTGCGGGACTGCAAACTGAGACCTGCCGGGGGCACTCGCCCGAACTAACGTCAACGGCTTGAGGGCCGCTCTTACTTGGGGCGGATGGGCGTGTTCTCGATCCAGTTCTTGCGGATCTCATCTGCCTCGGCATCGATCGTGCTCTTCGGGCTTGGGGGCGCTGGCTTGGGGACGTTCCGTCCAAGACGGTCGAAAATCGGCTGGTTGGCTTGCTTGATGGGAATTGGCATGTCTCAACTCAGATGCGGGTTCCTGCTGGAAAGGAGCAGCCTTTCTCGGATTTATTTTGCTTACCACCCATCAAGAGAGTTCTTCCGACGCCCCGACGTTGGCATGTTGGGGCGAGAAACCGGGCGAAAGCCCAGGGCTAGGGTAGACGAATGTTCAGCGAATTAGCTATCGCTGCCTCCCAAAAGGGCGGTCCGTTATTTTATCGTTCATAAGGTTTGGGTTTCACTTATGGCCCCAGATCCACCGGAAAAATCCAGGCTGCGTGCCGTACTGGAACAACTCGCGATCATTGGCGGCGTCACTGCAGTCATCAGTCTGGCGTGCGCCCTGCTGGACCTGGCCCCGCAGCGCAATGCCGCATTGTCAATTGCCGCTTTTCTTTTTTTCGCGATACTTTGGTGGCGCCAGCAAGCCAATCGCATTCCTTCGTCTCTCATTCTGGCCTTGCTGATACCAGGCGCGCTGGTGACGCTCTATTTCGTTGAAGGCGACGCTTGCTTCAAGCGGGCGAAGCGCTCAGGCAAGCCCTACGAGATCCACAACATCACATATTTTCTGCGCGTGGAAGCTGACGGCGATCCCACGTCTGTCACGCAATCTCACCGTATAGTTTATTCATTGCGGGCCACACGCGACATCAAGGCTTCCGACGATCTCTTTGACGAGGAGATTCACAGCGATCACGACAAGGCGGTTTCCCAGCGCTGGCATGGCACGGAACAAGAGTACCAACATGCCGACATCAAACCGGAAAAATTCCAAGTGCACTTTCCAATGAAAGCCGGCGAAAGCCGTACAATCGTGACGGGAGCCAACTTTCGTATCCCATATCCGTTTACGCCTCGTTCCATCCTGGATGGCCAGCAGTCCGCGGGGACAAGCGATGATTCCATCTCTTATCCGAATACTGCGGATGACGTGATATGTGACGTTCTGCTGATTGTTGAGTCGTCATCGTTCGTTTTGTCCGAGATCGCCCATAGCGGAACCACGACGCAGCCGGTCATCACTGCGGCGGAAAGAGGTGGTGTTACAACGATCTCGGCGCGCTGGGCGGACTTGAATGCCCACGAGACTGCATGGTTGCACTACAGAATTGAATTGAAATCTACTCAAAATGCCATTGCCTCTACGCAAAAATAGCTTTGCGCTGCTCCTTGCGACGGTTGGTTTTCTCTTTCTTCCGTCCGGGTCTCACTCGTCGGATGACTCCTCCAGCAACGAAATCCCGGTGATTGACGCTCACACTCATACGAATTTTGAAGAAAGCGGCGCCGGCCGCCCCAACCTGCAGGATTACCTTCGTGAGTGGCAACAGGCCAACGTGGTGGGTGCAGTCTCACATACCAGCCGGGCAGGCAAAGGATATGTCCCTGACCTTTCGGACCGGGTCGTGTTCTGCTTCGGTATTGGTAACGCCGTCGACTTGGCAGCTGTTGAAAACGGACTTCGAACCGGCAGATTTGGGTGTATCAAGATCTATCTGGGATATGTCTACCGCTACGCCTCTGACGCGGCATATGCTCCACTTTACAAACTCGCCGCCAAGTACGATGTCCCCGTGGTGTTTCATACGGGCGACACAAACTCGGAGAAAGGCAAGCTCAAATATGCGGACCCGCTTACCATCGATGAAGTCGCCGTCGACAACCCCGGGGTCAATTTTGTAATTGCACACTGTGGCAACCCTTGGATCGAGTCAGCCGCGGAAGTGGCTTACAAAAACCATAACGTGTACCTGGAATGTTCCGCGCTTCTCACAGGCGACCTCGGCGACCGCTCAGAACAAGACGTCGAGACTTACGTCGTTCGTCCCATCTCGTGGATTTTTGGCTACGTCGAAGATCCCAAGAAGCTGATGTTTGGAACAGACTGGCCTCTTACCAGGATCAAACCATATGCGGACGCCTACAAACGCGCGATTCCACAAAAGTATTGGCGCCTGGTGCTGCATGACAATGCCGCCAATGTGTTTCATTTCTCACGCCTCAAGAGCCATCACGTGAGGTGAGCGCTCGTCCGCAGTCTCACCCTGTACCTGTTGGCTTTGATGCGGTGCGATCTCCCGCCCTTCACAAAAACCAAAGGCGCGAAGGACGGGGCCCCCAGCCGAGCGCATTAGAATAACCCCAATGCGCACTATCAATGTTGGGCTTGCCGCCGCCTTTCCATTCTTTAGCCGGCCCTTATGGTTTCCTTTCCGGCACCATGTACTGGACCACGAACGTGACGATCTGCGTGATTGCTCCTGCCACTGCGGGAGTCCACGTGTTGGCATGTGGCACGAACTGGATAATCATGATAGTCACGGCACTCGCCAGCACACCTGCACTCACCTTTGCCGTGGGCGCCCAACTCGTGGCGCCGGTTGAGGATGCTTGCGGTGCCTGGACTGCGGGAACTGTTGCTAAGCTTGACATGATGTACCTCCCAAAACGGTCTCCTGTCCTGGAAAAACGCTGGATGCGTCGATTCCCCTTCGATATGTAATGCTCTTGCCTGCCGATTCGTTTCAC
The DNA here is from genome assembly GCA_036380095.1 of Candidatus Angelobacter sp. Taxonomy (GTDB): domain Bacteria; phylum Acidobacteriota; class Terriglobia; order Terriglobales; family Acidobacteriaceae; genus Angelobacter. The sequence continues at coordinate 16,506 of DASVFK010000176.1, forward strand.
CCTTCCGGCAGGCTGGGCCACGCGCCGGATGCATCGCGCGCGGCATTCATTTACATTTGAGCCTTCAAATCCATAGCTCTGGAGGAGCCATGAAGCCAGCCATCTGGATAGGAGTCGCCTGCATGCTGGTCCTAACCTCGGCCGCCGTCTATAGTCACAGTCAGGCCCAGCCGGCGCAGGATTATCAGGCCATAGCTGACAGGTTCTTCAACCTGCTGCAGGAAGGCAAATCCGGCGAAGCCATCGATTACCTTTTTGCGACGAATCCAGAGCTCAAGAAAATGACAGACAAGGCAGACAACGTGAAGGCGAAATTTGCGGAGGCGGAAAAGCTCCTGGGGCCCTATGCTTTCCATGCCAAGCTGATGGAGAGCAAGGTTGCCGGGGCCTATGTCTATCAGCATTATTTTGTCGCTTACGAGCGGCAACCCATGTCCGTCAGGCTCAAGTTTTACAAGCCCCACAATACCTGGATGGCCCATGGAATCCAGTTTGACCTTGACCTGACCGACGCCATCCAGAAGCAAACCGACGAGAACTTGTCGCGCGAATTCAAGTAATCCCGGGTTCGCCGCGCCACCCGTGGTGGAGGTTTACGCTCAGCAGAGCGAGCGTAGTTCAGAGGAACAGTGCATTGATCTCCCGCCCTTCGTAAGAACAGCCATTTGTAACGTCTTGCCTCTTTCCGGCACTACCAAATGAGCATCGTTCGGGGCACGACGCCTGCTACGATTGGCCTTCAGAGGAGACAGTGTTGTGGAACCAAAGCCCTCGCCTTTCAACCGCGGTTTAATTCTCTTCAGAGAACGACCAGTCGCCTATACGGTGGTCGCGGTCCTGCCTTATGTTGTTTCTCTTGCGCTGGTGATGTTGATTGGACGCCTGATCGTCCGGCTCACTGTTGATCCGGGGATCCATCAGCAAAGGGACCCGTTGACGGTGTGGCAAACCATGGGTGTGGGCGACAAATTGCTCGTGGTTTTGGCATTCATCGCTTCCGCCACCGTTCCTCTTTATTCGGCAGCGCGAGGTGTCTGTCGGATGGCCCTGGAACAACAAAAGACTGTTCACGTGCCGCTGGGCGTCGCGCTCAACGACATGCTGCGCTTTGCCCCTGCCGCGGTGCTCTATTTTTTAGTGTTGGGTATTCCCACCTTCGTGGGGAGTCAGTTGTTGGTCGTGCCCGGTCTTATGTTCTCCGCCGCGTGCGCCCTGACGTTTCCTGCAGGCATTGACGGGGCGCTTGGCCCCTTTGCCGCTCTGCGTCGCGGATGGTCTCTCGTCGGGCGGGTCTATGGCAGGTTGCTGGGCGCCTATTGCTCGTATATCGCATTTGTCCTTCTCGGATGGTTGATTGTTGCTGCCGTTCTTTTGCCCGGCAGCTCAGCGGATTCTCCACCTCTTCCGGTCTTTTTTGCATGCATGGGACTGTGGATGTTGCTGAACTTCGTGGCCATGGCCGTCTTGCAGATCATCGTCACATTGCTCTATTGCGAAGCACGTGACGCGAGCGCTCCAACGTTTGCCGCCGCCGCACAGGGTTGAGGGCCCCTTTGCCGGCACGGCATGATTGTGAAACTGCGTGAACGCCGGTTACTTATTGGCGTTTTCCATCCTTGGCGAGACTCACCTCTGACTCGGTGGCCATCACCAGTTCGCGGCCAACCCTGGTCTCGTACTGGATGATTGGCCCGCTGCGCCAGCCCTTCTCAATCGTGCCGACGCCGTACTTCGTACGGATTTTCTGTCCCGCCCGATAGCGAAAAGCCTGGGCGGCATCCGGCGACTCGAATGACTGTAGCGGATATTTCCAGTGGAGGTGGAACGGGCCCACGCCGTGCACTTGCACCGTGGCAGGTTCCGCCGATTCACCGAAGATGGTTGTTCCCTTGGGGAAAAAGGCATAGCCGCCCGGGCCGAGACATTGCAGCCTGGCTCGATCGAATTCCGGCCCGGTACCGAGACACACATTCCCGGCCAGGACCGTGATGTGCTCGTCGACAGGATGAGTGTGCGGTGGAATGAAGCTGCCACGCAGCTCACGGATGCGCATCACAAATTCCTGGCCCTCCTTCTCGATGTCACCGTGAATCACGACGGCATCTTCCGTGAGCGCCGTGAAGGGGACGTATTTCGCGCCGCCGGCGTCCCCGCTCCATGCCGTAAAGGGGCCGAGTGTAAGAATGATGAGGCCCACAGACAAGCCTCTTGCTAGCTTCATGGCAGCACCTCCGGGTGATGCCATGGATTGTGACAGAAAACTGGTTTTCTGCAATCCCACCGTTTGCGCAAGAACCGCGCGGAACACGCGCCCCGTTCTTTTTACGAAGAAGCTGAAGATGGCTCGGAGAAGCAACCCCAGCCATCGTTGTGACCTCCCCATCGGTCTGCAACGGATTGCAGTAGGTCTTCAAAATCGGTGATCCCTTCATAGGTGGGCGCCATGTGTTGAATGACAATCACATCCCACGGGAAGCCCTCTTCTGTCCCGGTCTCTTCAACCGAAACCGCATATCCCAGTTCACGAAAGTGTTGGGCAAATTGTTCGGCCGAACCTGAAGTTGAGTTTTCCACAAACTGGTTGTCGGAGAAGTTGAGAGAAAGGCAACAGCCCTGCCGGTGAGCCCGGGCTTGTTGGGGACCCCTATGTCGTGAGGGAGAGAGAAGACCGGCTCAATCGTCCCCCAGCCTTCGCCACCGGGGTCCCCGACGCGCCTGAAGTTGGCGCGGTAGGGCGGAAAAGCGGGCGATAAGGCTGGGCCACCCAGCCCCGTAAAACTCAAAAACAAGGTTAATTTGTATTCAGTTCTCCAACGCTCAAGGTAGCCTCACGTCGTAGGTTATTTACCTGATCAACTCGAAAGAAGAACCGTTTCTTGTCAAGCTCAAACGGCTTATTCTCGCCGGTGTTAGAGATGTCCCACCGGCGGTTGTCTTCCGCTCGAGACGCAAACTTCAGCTTACTGAAATCCGGGCACTTCTTCATGGAAGACTGGACTTCATACAGGTAGACACGAAACGGATGGTAATCAGGTTCATTTAGCTCATGTTCTGTCTTTGCGTCGATTCCACCAATTGCGATGCAAACCTTTTGCGCAAAAACCGGCGCTTGCAGCAACCGTGAATGCTTCTGGAGGAGGGTGAATGTTTCCAGTCGCTTTGTGGCTTCTTTATTGACAAGTGGGGAGTGAAGGTCGAGCAAATATTCCTGGGTGCTCACATGGCCATCACCCCATTCAATTTTCAGATAGACCGGAAACTCCCGAGATGCTGTCTGTGTAAATGCGAAGCGCGACTTGGCGTTACAGATACGTTGCACGCTAGCCTTGTAAGTAGGAGGAAGAGTGTATTCAACGCACCGAATATCTCCCAAATTCTGTGGTGACAGCGCATCAACCGTGATCGTAAAGAACTTCTCTCCCAGAGGTGCGGGCAGGATCGGCACGTAACTATTGCTTACTTTCACCTCAGGAGTTTGCATCCATAAAAGGGCGATGAGTACTCCAAAAGTCGGCAGATTCATATTATGTGCTCATCCTTTTTTCACTTGCTCACATTAGCTTTTTCTTGTGCCAAAGAGAACTGAGGAACCAGTGGGTATAGGTTGTGGGTTGCCAAAACATCCTCGAGCCGAGGACTGTCCTTCGAACTTGAGGAGATCTCCAAATCTCTGATCACATCATTCCTGCGAAGATCAGGGATGCTTATCTGGAGGGTCCCCTTATCGCCCTGATAAACCGCGGTAGTCCTTGTATCGTCGCCAATCTTGTATGTGCAAATCAAATTAGGAACGATTTTCTTATAGCCCACGCTAGCGGGTTCAAGACCCTTCTCCATTTTGTCCGGAAGAGCAAGTGCTATCGTGGCTGTAACGTGCTCTGCATCATGCAGCTTCATATTTGCGAGGTCTAAGTCTGTTTTCAGTTTTCCAATATTATCGTCAACATACTTGAGGATGAAGCCGCTCGCCAACATGCCAACCCCAACAACGATGAGCAGCGTCAGCACCGTGACCTCAAGCTTGACCCCAAACCCTTCAAACTTTTGTGCCCTGTTGAAGACATTTCCAGTTGGCAGCCACAAGGCCAATGCAATCGCGCCGATGATGACCAGTGCACCCGCAATTGGCAAGATATACGAAGTCACCCATGCTGGTGGCTCGGGGCCGGAATTACTAATCGTGGCAAACGTCTCTGCAAGCAAAACGTGCATGGTTCACCGCCTCGCATCATCCAAGAATGTGAGTTCGCCGGGAGGAAAGATATTCCCGGCGTGTTTCTCCGTCAAGAGGAACAGGCGAGCCGCGGGATGGACCATGGACGGCTTGTCTAGCGCCTGATGTGAAGACCGCTAATTTCATGTCTTGAGCTTTTCTAGGGCGGACCTAGCCCGGGAGTGTACCATACCCGGCCCTCGGTATTTAGAACGTAAAAATAGGCTGGCTCCCTTCGGCAGCACAGTAGCAATCTATTCCACTCTGCTGAAGAGCCTGTCCTGAGCGACTGAG
>DASVFK010000177.1:0-28712 GCA_036380095.1 Candidatus Angelobacter sp.
GTTGCAGGCACGAGCTCTTCTTTGTGAAGAAGCTTCCAGAGATCGGAGTAAGGCCGCCAGACGCTTGCGCCCTGGCGCTTCTGTATGCGCGCCTTGAGCTTGCTGATCACGCCGCGCAACAAGGGAGCGGCCAGGACGAGCAAGAGCAGTTGCAGCAGGTTGATGACAGCGTTCATTGCATAAACCTCAGCATCAGCAGCAGCGACAGAATCACCAGGAAGATGTAGAGCAGATAGGCCTGGATGTTGCCCGTATGCAACCGGCGCAACTGGCGCGCGACGGAAATTACCAGATCGACGGCGGGCCGGTAGAGCGTCTTCTCAAAAGAGGTGGTGCGCACCGAGCGATAAGTGATGGCAGCCGGAAAATAGGGCTGCCCGGCGGGCTCCACTTCCAGTGTGCGATCAGGCCTGTACACGGTGCGGAAGACGAAGCGCAGCGGCTTGGAAAACGAAGTGGCGGTGTACTGCATGCGCGGCGTGAGTCCTGGCTGGCCGCAGGCCCAGGTCTCTGTGGAGCGCGCGCCCCGGCGAAGCGCAAGCCAGGCTAGGCAAACGCTCGCGGCAACGGCGGCGGCGACCACGGGCATGATGCGCGAGATGGAGACGGCGTCCGCCGGCATCGCCGTGGCGGGAACGATGGTTGCCGCCAGGACAAACAGCGGCCGTAGGGCCAGTCCGGGAAAAACTCCCAGGACAATACATGCTCCGGCAAGGAGAAGAAGCGCAACATCCATGCTGAGAGGCGTGCTTGCGGCCTCCGCAGCTTGTGCGCTGCGCGGACGGCCAAGGAACGTGATGCCGAACAACTGCACAAAGCAAGCGCACGCCAGTGCGCTCACCAGCCCCACCACGCCCACCAGCAGCGGCAACACCGGGAAGTGGACTTCTGCTTCAAGAGCGGAGCCCTTCATCAGCGACATGAAGAGCAGCCACTTGCCGGCGAAGCCATTGAGCAACGGCAGACCGGCGATGGCGGAGCAGCCGATGAGAAAAGCAGCGCCCGTGCGCGGAAGCTGGCGCAGGAGACCTCCGAGCTCTTCCATGTCGAGCGTATGCGTGGTGAAGTGAACGGCGCCGGCGCCCAGGAACAGCAGTCCTTTAAAGAGAGTGTGGTTCAACGCATGGAAGAAGGTCGCGAGCAGAGCGAGCGCGGCGAGATCGGCCAAACCGTGTCCATGGAAGACCATGGCCAAGCCGAGGGCAAGAAAGATCAGCCCGATGTTTTCCACGCTGCTGTAAGCCAGCAGCCGCTTGAGCGTGTTTTCCGCAAGCGCATACAAAATGCCCAGGACGGCGGTGACCAGTCCGATGGAGAGCACCACGTATCCCCACCAGGGCTGCGGCGGTCCCAGCAAATCAAAGGTCACGCGGATGAATCCGTAGACCGCGGTCTTGAGCATCACGCCCGACATCAAAGCCGAAACAGGACTTGGTGCGATGGGATGTGCCTTGGGCAGCCAGATGTGCAAAGGAACAATACCGGCCTTCATGCCGAAGCCGGCCAGTCCAAGAAAGAAGATGACGGCACGCAGCTGCCCAGGGAGCACGCTGCCCGTTGCGCGCAGGGCGGCAAAGGACAACGCAGGCGCGTGGGGCACAAACAAAAGGAAGCCGGCAAAGACGGCCGCCGCTCCGGCGTGCATCATGACCAGGTAGATGAAGAGGTTGCGCCGCTGCTCTTCTCCATCGCCTTCCACCAGGATGAGCCCGGCAGAGAGGAGCGTCATCAGCTCCCATCCCAGCATGAAGAGGAAGACGGTTGAGGAGGCGACCACGACGACCATGGACAGAATGAAGAGCGGGAGCAGGCACCAGTACCATCGCCAGCGGGCGGAGCTGTAGCCCCTGGTGTAGCTCACGGAGAACAAAGCCGCGGGCGCAGCCAGTCCGCAGATAAGAAGAAGGAAGAAGCCGCCGAGACGGTCCACGGCGAACGCGAACGCGAAGGGAAGATTGCCGGTGAAATCAAGCTGGAGAGGCGCGCCGTTCAAGAATGCGCGGCCGGCCACGAACAGTCCCAGCACCAGCGAGAACACAAGGAATCCGGGGACAAGCTTGCGCGGCAGGGGCCGCGCGCCCGCCAGGCATGCGGCAGCGGCGGAGAGAAGCAAGGTGATCAGGAAAAATAAAAAGAGGCGTTCCATCAGCGGGACACTTCCAGAGAAATAGTTGTCAGAGTCAGATCAGGACCACTGCACAAAAAATGAATATTGCAATATAGCTGCGGCCAAAAAAGCACTATCGGGCCCTCTTGGCCGGCGCTCCGATTTGCGCCAGCATGTCTTTTACGTCAATCAGGTGGTTGTTGAAGATCTCCTTTGCCACATCCAGCAGGCGAAATACGGTGGTGTCGCGGACGGAGTAGTAAACGTTGAGTCCTTCCTTGCGGCCGGTGACGATGTTTCGGGCGCGCAGGATGGAAAGCTGCTGGGAGAGCGTGCTCTGCTCCACCTTGAGACGATGGCAAAGCTCGTTCACGCCGAGCTCGCCGTTGCGGAGCACGTCCAGGACGGCGATGCGCAGCGGATGGGCCAGGGCCTTGAAGAATTCTGACTTGAACCGTCCCAGATCGGTCATGAACCCGAGTACATCATTGATTTTGAATATTGTCAATTAGGGATTTACTTGATTACCAATGCCATGACTCTCTGCGCAGTCTGATAGCTCGTTCTCAACCGCTATTTCTTTGAAGGGGTCTTACTGCGGCTCTTTTTCTGCTTCTTCGTGGAGACTTGTGAATAGCTTGTCTCAATCGAAACACCACAACGGGTTTTGAAACGCACGGTGACATGAACCGGGTTGTGTCCTAAGTACGGGTGCGAAAAAACCCATTTCTCAATGGCATCGGTCGCGCTCACGCGCAGAAGAGGATGTCCCGAAGTGGCTGTTGCCGATTTTACTGCTCCGGTAGCGGGATCGATCGAAACCTCGACTTTGACATCGCCTTGAATGTTGGCAATCCGGGCCATCGGCGGATAAGGAACATCACCGGTCTTCTCCAGTTCCAGTTCATCGATGTTTTGAACAACGCCTAAGTCTTGTTCCAAACTCGCGGCCTCTTCCGGCGAGGGCATGGTTTGAGAAAGCCTTGGCTCACCGTCCTTACGCCACTCCTGAGGAATATCCGGCAAAGCCAGATCGTACTTGCCGTTGCGTATCTCGATAGCTGCTTCTTCGACCGTGGGGCGGTTCCGTAATCTTGTTTCTTTCCAATTCGCATCACGGACAAAAAGATCATGTCCTGTTTCCTTCTGGTATCGTTCGCGAATCCGTTCTGAAAGTGTCCACAGCTGAGCGATCTCAGGCGAGCCGGCTTCAATGGATGCAAAACGCAACGAGGCGCGTGAAGGCAGGTGATACTCCAGCAGTTGCTCGCCACACTGGGCTACGATGCCCTGCTTGTCTTGCCAGATTTCGTCAGCCGCTTTCTTCTTCATGGCTGAGCGAACCAAGAGATCTACCTTCTTTTCCGTTGTACACAGGCCGGAGTTTTCCGCGAGTTGTCCGACGGAAATGTTTTCAAAAACATGATCCGTTTCATTTACATGGTAGGTCCCACACGCTGGATAAACTCTGATGAACCGCACCCGGCTGTCGCGGGACGAAGCCGGCTGCACATCGACGATCGTCCACGCGCTATTTTCAAAGCTGGCGATGTAGAACGACTCAGGGAGGCGGTTTTGGGCCAGGAGCGTCGCGCCGAACATCGGGACAAAGCTGAGAATTGTTTTAAGCACGTCTTGCCGATCACCTTCCGCGCGGGGCCCCGGGTGGAGCCGGGGTCGCCCAGGGGATTCAATGATACCGGGTTCTCGGAGCAGGAAGCGACAGCTTGCGGTAGTGTCACTACCTGCCGCGCTTCTGCTTCCTTGCCGACGGGGACGGGTTCCGCCTCAGCGGCTGAGGAGTCGGGGAAAACTCAACTGAACTTTGCGTTTATTCGTTCAGGGGCTAAAAGCCCAATTCATTCCTAAAGCCTTTACGGCACGGCTAAAGCCGGTGCCCTAATACCTGAAGGGGCCAAAGGCTCGGCTGAACCGAGTTTTTCCGTAACTCGTGACGCCGGGTAACTTAAGGGCCTGAAACGGAGGCTAGATGCCTGCTCCACCCACAAGAAGATTAAAGCTGGGGCCGGCGGTTCGCTCCCTCTTGGCGCGTGATCTACCCCCGGCAGCGCGTGATTCGGAAGATGTGGCTGCGAACCGTGGCCAGAAAAGCGACGGCGGGACAGTAAATGCAACCTGCGGGAGATGCGGGATGATCTCAGGAGTAAGCGAGCCGTGGCCAACGCACACCATGAGCCAGGAGGCCCTGATTGAAGAACACAAGCGTACGCTCACTGATGCTGGCGGCCCTGCTGCCGGCAAATTGCGTGCGGTGTTCGCGCGCAGACCGCGCTGCATGGTGCAGGGGACGAACTCGGCGGCACATCATGGCAGCTTGTGAAGTTTCAGGGCAGCGACGACACGACCCTGACGCCGACGACCATGGAGTTCAAGTGCAAGCCGAGGTGAGGGCGGGGCATCAGCAAAACCCATGGATTCTGTGATACCACGTGAGGGGAGCCAAATTTCGCCGGAACCCAGACAATGGGCGCCGATCGCGTGGCGCACCAACCTGTGGCTGGTGCCGACCTTGTGTGTGCTGGCCGCGCTGGCGCTTTTCGTTTTTTCCCAGTCCCTCGACCGTGCAGCGTATGACCACAGAATCACGCTTCCGCATTGGATCGACCAGGGAAGCGCCTCCGACGCGCGTGACCTTCTTTCCGCTACGGTGGGCGCCATCATTACCACGCTCGGCCTGGTGCTTTCCATCACGGTGCTCACGCTTTCGATCGCGGCCACGCAGTTCGGCCAGCGGCTCCTGCGACGATTCATGCGCGACCGCGGCACCCAGATCTGCATTGGAATTTTTTCGGCGACCTTCGTGTTCAGCTTGTTGACGCTGCTTTCCGTCACCTCGCGCCCGCAGGAGCGGCAGTTTGTGCCGTGGTTTTCCTGCTGGGTGAGCACCATGCTGGCTTTGTCGTGCATCGCCACACTGATCTTTTACGTGAACCACGTTGCCCAGACGATCCAGGTGAACACCATCCTCGCCGATATCTCCGCGGACCTGCGCCGGATCGTCCACGAGCAAGCGGCGCAGGACGGGACAAGTTTCTCCCTGCCGCAGATCAAGCAGGATTTCTTCTTGAAGGCGCCGGCTAGCGGCTATCTGCGGAAGGTAGATTTTCCGGCGCTGGCGCGGGCCGCGGAAAAGTGTGACGCAGTGGTCCAGTTCCTTGGCCGGCCGGGACAATTCGTGATCGCGGGTATGGCGCTTGCCGCCGGCGGTCGCCGTCGCGGTCGGAGTGGAGCGCCGGATGCTCCTGCGCAACTGGTGCATGCGTTTGCCCGGGCCTTGGACATCGGGCCGCGCAGGACCATGACCCAGGACCCGGAATTTGCCTTTGCGCAGATCGTGGAGATTGGTCTGCGCGCAATGTCCCCAGCCGTGAACGATCCCAACACCATGTTTACCTGCGTGCAATGGCTGGGTGACGGCCTGCGGGTGATTGCGCAGACCTTGCCGCACCGCACTACGCATGCGGATGGCAACGGAGAGCCCAGAGTGATTGAGCTTGAGTATCCTTACCATCGTTTTGTCGGCGCGGCGTTCGATCCGCTGCGGCAAGTGGCGCGCGACTCTCCGGAAGCGAGTGTGGTGATGCTGGAAACTATCGCTGCCCTGGCCGGGTGCCTGACCGAGGAAAAACATCTGGCGCCGCTGGCGGCGCAGGCGGAACTGGTGCGCGAGGGATTCAACAAGGACGCTCCCAGCCATGACCGCGCAAGAGTCGATGCGGCGTACCAGCGTGCGATCGGAGCGACGAGGCGGGGGAAAGCGGCGTAAACGCGGCTGGGATGGTGTGAACTGTCTCTATCCAAAATGTCACCGGACCTTCGACGGCCTGTCACCCGCGATGGGGCAGCGCCGTTAGGCGCGGCAGAAAATAGCCCGGCACATGCCCGAGGCGCCCTTCGGGCGCTGAGGGCTAAGTACCGGGTAAGCTGGCACAAAACCACTTCCATGCTGCCGCAGGCTGGAACGGAGCCGAAGGCGGAGCGACAAAAAGAAACATTTTCACTCTCGTTGAATGTCTTGAAGTTTATTCTTGTCTCCGCGCCTCCGCGCCTCCGCGTCTCCGTGGTGAAGCTCCTGGTTCCTTGCTCTCTTCCGTGCCTCTATGGGCACCAGTGCACTCCTGTCTTAGCTTTGCGAATCAAGAATGAACAAGATTCTTCTTCCTGATCCGCCATTGCGCCAGCCTGGCCACTACCGTGAAGCTGCTAAGAATGCCCCACATCGCGAGTGCGGTTGCGAACAGCCGGAGCGAAGGCTCGCTGCGGTCCGCGTCAAGAAGGAAAGCCACGCCTAAGGTAAGGCCGCCGGCCATCAAGAGAAATGAGATCACGGTTTCCGGCCACCGCAGCCGCGGGACAATGAGCTTGCGACGGGCCGAAGCCAACGCTTCCGCGCCACGCCCGGCCATCCACCAGAACGGTAGCGCAATGAGCGGCCAGGCGACGGCTCGCCAGATCTTGAAGTCGACGTACCGGGGCTTCAGCTCCTGAGGGTTTCCGCTCAAGATGTAGCGGAGACCGTCCAAGAAAATGACGGGCACGTTGAGCATGGCAGCGGTATCAAAGGCATTTTCCTGGGCGTGGACCCATTTTTCAAACTCTGGAGTGGAAGAGTAGTCGATCTTGCCTTGCGCGTTCACAATGATTTGTTGTGGCGGAGCTGGGGCGTTGTAGCTCATGCGTACGCCAAAAAGCTCGAAGGCGATGCGGGCACGGTAAGGCCACAGCAACAGCGTGCACAGCAAGAGCTGGCCCAGAGGCAGGACGCGGCGAAAGGGGAAAGGGCGGCGAGCTGCTTCATCCGGCTGGAATGCCCGGGCGGTGTATGACGAAGCGGAAGACATCGGCAGGAAAGCTTAGTCCGGCAAGGAGGAAGAGGCAAGCCGCCATCGTATGCGCGAACTTACTTTGGCGGCGGGGCTTCTTCTCCTGGATCGCTCCATTGCGGAGACGAGACTGTTACCCGCAGCCGTTTCCAATCCGTGGCGGCGCGCATCGGCTTCAGTTGCATCTTGAGGCAGGTATTCCGCAAAGTCTGGCCCAGCGCCAGCAATTGCTTGAGCGCCGGACCAAGGTCCAGGGCATATCGTCCGCCTTCCTGGCCAGTGGGATAAACGCCCAATGAGCCGACGGGCGCCTGGCGCGAGGAAGCGGCTCCGTTGCAACCGGCCAAGGTGACTTCTATCGAGTATTCGGCATGGCTGGGGTTGTCGACCTTCTTGAGCTCCAGGGCGACGATGGTCTTGCCCTGCTTCATCCTCTGTTCATCAAGCGGGAACGACGCCGTGGGGGCCTGGCGGCTCAGAGTGACTTCGCGCGAATGGTCCGGTTGCTCCTGCCTGGCGGCCGCCAGCACAACAAAGCCCGAGCACAGCGCCACCGCCAGCAGTAGAGCGCTGCTTGGCGGTTGCGGTCTGGAGCGATTCACCACAGCCTATTTTACGTTTGCGATGCCCAATTCCAGCTTATCGATGCTCAGGCGTTGCCCTTCCGCGCGGCGTTTTTCATAGGCGACGGGCACCAGTGTGACGTCCACCGATCCAGCTAGCGAGCCGGACTGGCTGAGCCGGCGCAGGGCGGGAGTGGTGTCCACGACAAACCCGAACTTGGGATGCGTGGCCCCGGCGGCCATTCCGGCCATCTCATGCGAATCCTGGAAGAAGCCGAAGCTGCCGGCATAGTGAGGATCGCTGATGGGAGTTTCCGGGCCGGCATCAGGCTTGTTGATGAATACGCGCACGTAAAATTCCGTCTTCTCCGGGACCTCGACGCCATCGACTGTGAGCAAGGCGGAAGTCTTGCCCTCCGAGGCAAGCACCGAGCTAATGGTCTGCGCTTCAATTTTGGCCGCAGACACCACCGGCCTGCCGATCGGGGCCGTGATGGTGCGCTTTAGCTCAACGCGCTGGGTGAAGTCCAGCCTTACGGGGGCGCCTTGTTTCAGGTAGGCCTCCAGGGCAGCGCGTTGCTGCAATTTCAGGTTCTGGGTATGCGTGGGCCCGCAGGGTTCAAACTGGTAATTAAAGGCCGGGAACAAGGTGGTGATTCCGGCGGTCACGTCGACGGGCTGCCCGTTTTCGTCGCAGAACTCGGTGAAGTGCAAGCCGAGCCAGGTAGCGTCATTGGTGTTGGGATTGTTGCGGTTGATGTTCCATTCCACCCACAGACAATCCAGCATGTTGTGATGGCACCAGAACACCGGGTCCAGGGGCGACATGAATGCGCCCATGTCCCCTCCCACCCAGCCATGGATGTTGTTGTGCGGCGTCGACTCCAGTTGGCCGTATGTGGTCCCCTGCCGCTGCGTGGTGGCCGGATAGCTGGCAAAGACGTAGAAATTGTTTGTGCTGAGGATGCTCTCGATGACCGGCGCGCCGACCCAGGAAGGGTCCGCCAGGTCGCTGGGCCCGATGAAGCGCGTACTATCGAACAACGGGTTGCCGTCGCCCCAGAAGACAGACGGAATCGCGGGACTGGTGGTCCAATTCCAATAAGGCAGGGCAAAATCTTTGTAGCCGGAAAGCTTGCGGCAGATGCGTTCAAAGTAAAGCAGGTAAGCGCGATGCCAGGGCAGGAACCACCAGTTCTGGTGGGGGCAATGATTCTGGTGGATGCTGGCCTGGTTGGTCCAGTTCCGGGGATCATTCGTCGGCAGCATCTGCATAGCGTGCACGGCGTCCTTATAAGCCTGGATGACGGGGTCATTGGCGGCCAGGTTGGCGATGTTGCGCCGCGTGGGCCGGTTGGCAATCTGCTGCTGGCAGCCTTCACAGCCTCCCAGCCACATGGCGGCGTTCATCACGCCGAATGCGCTCGCTCCTTTAAGAAAGTCCCGCCGGGAAAGAGAGTCAATCCATGCCATATGCCGCCCCTCCTTTTTGAGTGCTTCCGGTTATCGTTGACCGCGTATGTTGCTATTGTGCAGGCCGGGCCGAAAACGTTTCACAAGAATGGGCTTCGGCAGGCGGGCTTGGGACTGCCCGCTCTTTACCAGGAAGCAGTCTTGGAGGAAGATGAATTAAATTGAAACCTTGGGCTGACGGCGGATTGCTTCAAGCAAGCGTCCCGGTCACCAGCTCCGTGTCCAGATATTCTGTGACTTCTTTGAGCTTGCCTCCTGCGAGACGGAAAACAAAACAATAGCGGTTATTGTAGGGCTGGCCTTTGACCGTAGTGTTCTGGCCGTGGGCCTCCACCACCACATGGTCGTCTTCGGCGATGAAGCGATCGGGGATTGTGCGGATGCGGCCCTCGATCCGGGTGCGCAGCGCGCCGAAGAGTTCCGTGAGCACCACTTGCTTGCCGGCATAGGTCTTTGACCACGGGGTGTTGCCGGTTACGGTCCACTGGAAATCCTCGTCCATGGCGTTGACGAACGGGCGCGAATCGCCTTCGGCAAGACTGGAGAAGATCGCTTGCAGAAGTTTTTTGTTTTCGATGGTGGTCATAGGGAATGGACAGGATAGCAGGCAAGAGGTTGCGGGCGCCCGGACCGGAGTTATGATGGTGTGCTTGCGACGCCGCTGGCAGGACACATGCCGCCAGCAAATATCGGAGGCAGTATGATTCGACGCCATTCTCTTGTCTCTTCCGTATCTGGTTGTGTTTCCCAACTGCTGGGCCTTTTTCTTTTTTTCTTGCTCAGCCATCTGACGTCGGCCGCGCAGGCGCCCATGCCTCCGGCCACGCGACAGGACAATGTGAAGGAAGTGATTCACGGAGTTGAGATCGTGGATCCCTATCGCTGGCTGGAAGAGCAGGACAGCGAGGAGACGCGGAAGTGGGTGGTCGCGGAGAATGCCTATACGCATTCTCTCCTCGATGGTTTACCCATGCGCGCACCTGCGGCAAAGCGCCTGATGGAATTGTTGCACCACGATACCGTTGGCGCGCCCTTCCGTGAGGGCGGCTATTACTTCTTCACCAAGAAAGGAGCGGACCAGGACCTTGCCAGCATCTATCGCCGCAAAGGCGCGACTGGGCCGGACGAACTGCTGATGGATCCGCATCCGATGAGTGCTGACCACACCACAAGCGTGGCGATTCGCGACGTCACCTCAGACGGCAGCCTCATGATCTATGCGGTGCGGCGGGGCGGAGAAGACGAAACCGAGATGCGCATCCGCGACCTGAACAATCATCGTGATCTGCCGGATGTTTTTCCCCGGGCCTACTATCTCGGCACCTCATGGAAGAAGGACAAGAGCGGTTTCTATTACACGCTGGCCCATCGCGATGTGGGCAAGCGCGTTTACTACCACGCGCTCGGCACCGATCCAGCCAAAGACCCCATGATTTTTGGCGAAGGGTACGGGCCGGACACATGGCTGAGCAGCAATGTGTCCGAGGATGGCCGGTACCTCTTGATTGGCGCGCAGGCGGGTTGGGCCAAGAATGAGCTCTTCCTTCAATCGCTCAAGGAGCCGGGCCCGATTCGTCCGCTGATCACCGGAATCGACGCCCACTTTAGTCCGCAATTCGCCGGCGATTTTCTCGTGGTTGAAACCGACTGGAAGGCGCCCCGCAAACGGATCCTCAAAATCGATCTGCGCGATCCCAAACCGGAGAAGTGGCAGGAGATCGTACCTGCATCGCAAGACGCCATCGAGAGCTTCGCCGTGATAGGAGGCAGGATCTTCGTCACCTACCTGCATAATGTCACCTCGCGCATCGCGATCTTCTCGTTGGAAGGAAAGGCGATGGGCGAGGTCACGCTGCCTTCCTCCGGTTCAGCCGGGATCTACGGGCGGTGGGATGAGGACGAAGGCATCCTGTTCTTTTCTTCCTACACCACGCCGCCTTCCACGTATCGCTATTCCGTCTCCACGGGCAAGCGCGAGCTGTGGTTCCGCAATCCCGTGCCTTTCAATTCCGATGACTATGAGATGGAGCAGGTCTGGTTCACGTCCAAAGACGGCACGCGGGTGCCGATGTTTCTGGTCCATCGCAAGGGCTACAAGCCGGATGGCAAGACGCCCACGATTCTTTACGGTTACGGCGGATTCAATGTGAGCCTGACCCCGAATTTCAGCACGAATGCGGCCTGGTGGGTTGAACAGGGCGGCGTGTATGCCGTGGCCAATCTGCGCGGCGGCTCGGAATTCGGCGAGGCCTGGCACAAGGCCGGCATGCTGGAGAAGAAACAAAACGTGTTCGATGACTTTATCGCCGCGGCCGAATGGCTGATCAAGAACAAGTACACCACTCCGGAAAAACTCGCCATCTGGGGCGGAAGCAACGGCGGCTTGCTCATGGGTGCGGCCATGACGCAGCGCCCGGAATTGTTTCGCGCCGTGATCTGCGACCATCCTGACCTGGACATGGTGCGCTATTACAAGTGGACCAGGAACAACAATCCGCCGGCACTGTTGGAATACGGCAATGCAGCTGACCCGGAGCAGTTCAAGTTTCTCTACGCGTACTCGCCATACCAGCGCGTGCAGTCGAAAACGAAGTACCCGGCGGTGCTCTTCACCAGCGGCGACGCCGACACGCGCGTCCCGCCCGAACAGGCGCGCAAAATGGCGGCGCGCATGCAGGCTGCAACGTCTTCAGGCCTGCCGGTCTTTTTGCTCTATGACACCAAGGCCGGGCACTCCGGCGGGCGGCCATTCAGCCAGGTGGTGGATGAACTCTCATTGAAGTACGCATTCCTGGCTTGGCAACTCGGCGTGAAGTAGAAAGGCAGGGCGGAGTTATGGCCGGTGTACTGGCAGTGCAACTGGGCCTGGTGGGAATGCTCATGGGTCTGGTATTGCTGGTTCGACCCATGGCTTTTTTGCGAATCGGTACCCGCAGACGCGCGGGGCTGGCCCTGGGCGCGAGTATTCTCATTTGCATGATCGGAGTAAACCTGCCGGCATCGGAAACCAAGACAGGTTCGCCCAAAACAGAGCTTGATCGGTTCGTGCCTGCCTGGCAGTTCCGCGAGTTTCATGCCATACGCATCGCTGCCCCGAAAGAGCAGGTTTATGGCGCGCTGAAAAAGGTAACCGCGGACGAAATCTTCCTTTTTCGTACTCTGGTGTGGCTGCGAAGGCTGGGACGCTCCAGTCCTCCCAGCATCCTGAATCCACCGCCCGATCAGCCGTTGCTCGAGGTTGCGTCCAGAACATCTTTTGTATTGCTTGCCGAAAAGCCGAATGACGAGGTGGTGCTGGGAACGCTGGTGGCGTCGCCGCCAGGCTGGCGTCCCAGCGGGCAGGCGACGCCTGAGGCGTATCAAAAACTGGCCGGCTCCCGTCCGGCTGGATTTGCCTTTGCAGCTATGAATTTCCGGCTCGAGGAGTGTGAAGGCGCTGCCAAGCCAACGCCATGTACGCTGCTCACCACGGAGACCCGCGTCTATGCGACCGATGATTCCTCACGCCGGCGGTTCGCGCGCTACTGGCGCGTCATCTATCCGGGAAGCGCGTTCATTCGCCGGATGTGGCTGCGGGCCATACGCAGAAGAGCGGTGCAGTAGAGAGCACAAGCTCTATACTGATCAGCATGGAAAAGATCAAGATCGAACATCATTCGTTCTCAGGGTTGCTGTGGTTTATTGGATGGTTGTTCACCATCGGGTTTGTGCACCTGAGTTTCTGCAAAGGCGTCGTGGCACTTTTCGTCTGGCCGTACTTTTTGGGCACGGCCGTAAGGGCGATGGTGCACTAGGAATCTTGACCAACCCACACCGGTGCCAAAGCGCGGTCATCAAAGAGGAAGGCGCCTTTCGCGGCCCTGAAGAGGGCCGCTCTTCCACCCCGATCCCGGAATGCTGCACAACAGCCCCGCGACGCTCCCAACACGTTTCCAGCTTTTTCAAATCAGCTCAAAAGCTACGGTGACGGACGCGGAGACGGTTGTTTGGCCGGCGGCGATGGACCCTCCAGCCAGCTTGTGGGGCAGCTGTACTTCCGCCGAGGCATTGCTACGGTAGACATTGCCTGGAGCCTCTTCAATAGAGATCGCCTTGCCGATGTCCTGGCCCAGAGCTGCAGCCAGCGCTTTGGCTTTTTCACGGGCCGCCTTGACTGCCATTTCGCGCGCCTGGTCGCGATATTTTCTGATCTCGCTGGTGTCATAGTCGATGGAGCCGATGCGGTTGCCTCCCGACTTGAGCAGCCACTGGATCAGCGGTTCAACCTTGCTCAGGTCGCGGATAACGATGCTGATGGTTTGCTCCGCTACAAAATACGTGGTCTTGATGCCCTTGCGGGTTTCCATCGTCGGAGTCAGGGCAAGGAAAGTGGTCTGGATGTCGTTGTCGGCAATTCCGTTGGCGTGGAGGGTCTCCAGGAGCTTGCTTGCGGACAGGCTGGCGGCGCGCATGGCCAGGTCCGCGGAGGCATCCTGCTTGCGCACGCCGAGTTCAATGAGCGCAAGGTCCGGGGTGACTTTGATTTCTGCTGTCCCGACCACCCGTACGAGCTTGGCTGGGATCTGCGGCGTCTGGTTTTGAGCAGCGGCAAAGGTGGCGGCAAACAGCAGGCAGGCGGCTTTCATAAGGCTTTTCATTTTCGTCTCCGGGCGGGCAGTCTAACAGCATGAGAAGAACGGACGAATGGATAGCCCCTTGCGGCGGTGTCCGGTTCGGTTAACCCTTTTAGAATCATGGCAAAAACGTGCGCGTACGAAGATCGCCGGCATCCCCCATCGCAACCTGATCGCCGAAGCCGGAATAAGTCCGAACCTGTGAGGAACTTGGATCGCTCTTTCGGGGTCTATATGTTTCAGGGACCGGTAGAAAGTAATTAAGGGTTACGGCGGTACCGGGAGAAAGTGTTGTAGCGGCTTCTGATTCTTGGTAACGTGGGAGATACGCCATGAGACGAATGGCGGGAGCAGCAGTCGCAGTGGCCAACTTAGCCAGCGCTATCGCCCTGAGGGCGGAAGAAGCTTCCATTGTCGCGGAGTTGAAGGACGGCTCCGAGGAGGCATACGCCTGGCTGATCGCGCACTATCACCAGCCCATCTACAGCCTTGTGTACCGCATCCTGACGGACCCGGCGGACGCGGCGGACACCACGCAGGAGGTCTTCCTGAAGGTGTATCGCGGCATGAAGCGGTTCAACGGGGAATGCAGCTTGAAGACATGGATTTACCGGATTGCCATCCATGAGGCCTCCAACCAGAGACGGTGGTGGTTCCGCCACAAGAGCAAAGAGACTTCCATGGAATCGCACGTGGATGACGAAGGCAACTCCTATGGGCTGTGCGACACGCTGATGGACCGGGGAGAATCGCCGCTGGAGCTGTTTGCTCATGAAGAGGTCCGCGCCCGGGTGGAAATGGAATTGAAGCAGGTCTCGGAACCGTATCGCACCACCGTGGTGCTGCGGGACATCGAGGGCCTGTCGTATGAAGAGATTGCGGACGTACTCGAGATATCGCTGGGTACGGTGAAATCGCGCCTGATCCGAGGACGCGACGCGCTGAGAAAGCGGCTGGAACCTTACGTCCGGCAGTTGGGTTTTGAGGTGGGGGAAAAGGAAGTGGAGGCGCAGTCATGACTTGCACAGAGGTACGGCCCCTGTTTTCCTCATATCTTGACCGCGTAGTGAGCGGCGCAGAGATGCACCAGGTGGCCGGGCATCTTGGGGAATGCGCGACGTGCCAGCAGGAGTACACGGGCCTCGAAACCACGCGGGCCATGGTTGCGGCGCTGGGACGGAAGCAAGCGCCGGCGGAGTTGCCGTTGAAGCTGCGGGTGGCCATTGCCAGCGAGCGCTCCCACACCTGGCGGAGAATGGCACAGTCATTGGCGGTGCGGCTAGAGAACGCCTGCAACCTGTTCGCGCTGCCGGCCACGGCGGGCGTAATTACCGCCGTGATCTTCTTTGCCGCGCTGATCGGCTTCTTTGTCCCCGTGCCGGCAACGGCAGATGATGTTCCCACCATGCTCTATATCCCGCCGCGGCTGGAAATGTCCGGTGATTTGGACATGGACTTAACGCTGGATTCGCCGGTGGTGGTTGAAGTCATGGTGGACACCGGCGGTATGGTGGCAAACTACCGCATCATCTCCGGCCGAGATGATGACGAAGTGCGGGTGCAATTAACCCGCGCCCTGCTGCGAACGAAGTTCGCACCAGCCCAGTCTTTCGGACAGCCAGTTCCCGGCCGGGCCGTGATCTCGTTTGCGCAAATCAAAGTGCGGGGATAGATCAGGCTTTACGCTTACATACGAGCTCCTTGGGAGGGTCAACACGCGTTGACCCTCCTGCTTTTTCTGGCCTAAACTGGAAGCTCCCGGTCCTGGAGGAATTCTGAAGTTCAAGTCCCCACTCATAGCAATCCTGGCGCTGCTCTTTGCGGCGGCAAGCATGCCGGCGCAGACCACACGGGCCCAACTCGAGACCAGTGAGACCTTCTTCAGCCTGTTCGCCGGGCTGAATAGCTGCGGGTATGACGCTGGATTGCCGGAGTCGCTGCCCCTGCGCCAGTCGGTGCGCGATGAGGTCCAGGCGATCGTGCAGAAGTCGCCCGAGGCGCTGCGCAGTCGTGACGCCATCTGCCAGTTCTGGCGGGAACACCAGGTCGCCAATGCGAGCAGCGATATCGGACAGTACATCTCGCTGGCGCTGGAACTGGGGCCGGCGCCGCTCTTCGGCACCAGGCTACCGGAGGCTGATCTTCCCCCCGATGCCGCGCACGTGCTGGGCGTGATTCCTCTCTTGCAGAAGTTCTACAAAGCTGCGGACATGGGAAAGCTTTGGCAGCAACACCATGGCGAATATGAGGCCCTGGTGGAGCAGTATCACGATCCGCTGGCGACCATGATCACCGAAACCGACCTTTATCTCAAGATTCCCTTCGCCACCTATCCAGGACAGCGGTTCGCGGTATACCTGGAACCGCTGCTTTCCCCCGCAACGGTGGCTTCACGCAACTACGGCAATAGCTATCTTGTAGTGCTCTCGCCGGGCAAAGAGGGCAAGCTGCGAACAGCGGAGGCCCGGCATACATATCTGCACTTTGTGCTGGACCCGTTTGCGCAGGCGCACGGCACCAGCCTGAAGCGGCTGGAGCCGATCCTGGAAGATATCCGCACGGCGCCGCTGGACCGCTCGTTCAAAGAAGACATCGCCTTGATGGTGAACGAGTGCCTGATTCGCGCCATCGAGACACGTACGGCGATCGCCAGGAACAACGAACGCGCGCGCGAAGCCTTCGTACAGCGCTCAGTGCAGGAAGGCTTCGTGCTCACGCGCTACTTCTATGACGCGCTGGCCAACTTCGAGAAAGAGTCCACGGGTCTGAGAACAGGCTATGGCGACCTGCTTCACAAGATCGACTTACAGCACGAGCGGAAGCAGGCGCGCGAGGTGCGCTTTGCGCTGCAGGCGGAGCCTGAAGTGGTGAGCGCGGCGCGCGTGCAGCCGGAAGGCGCCGAGCTGCTGAATCAGGCGGAACAGAAGCTGGCTGCCGGAGACAAGGAAGCAGCGCAAAAGCTGGCGACGCAAGTGCTCAGGCACAACCAGGGTGGCGACCAGCCGGGTCGTGCGGCCTTCCTGCTGGCGCGCATTGCCACTTTGTCCGGGAACATGGAAGAAGCGCGGACCAGCTTTGAACAGGCAGCGCAGTCGGCCAAAGATCCCCGGACCCTGGCCTGGAGCCATATCTACCTGGGCCGGATTTATGACATCCAACAGAACCGCGAGACCGCTGTGGAACATTATCGCGCTGCGCTGGCGGCAGGCGATCCATTGCCCGACACGAAAGCGGCCGCAGAAAAAGGACTGGCGGCGCCGTACCAGCGGCCTGCATCGCCACGATAACTATTCATGAAAAAACCGTTGTTGACCCTGATGATGGCTTTGGCGCTTGCCCCGATCCTGGCAGCGCAGCAGAAGCCCACGCCGTCGCCCACGCCGGGTAAACGGCCGCCGCAGGCCAAGACCCACGAGGAGTTCGCGGACTACAACACAGCTTATGCCGTCAGCGGCGGCGGGGCTGCAGCGGAAAAAGCCGCCAACGACTTTGCCGCCAAGTATCCGGCGAGCGAGTTGCGTTCCATTCTCTACAACAAGGCCCTGCACGATTACCAGAGCGAGAACAACGCCGCCAAGATGCTGGCGATGGGGGAGAAGGTGCTGGCCTTGGACCCGGACAACTCGGTGGCCCTGGTGGTGACCGCCACAGTGCTTTCTGACAGCCTGAGTGACGCGGACAAGGATCGGCAGCAGAAGATCGACAGGATCAAAAAGAATGTGGAGCGCGCACTGCAGACGCTGGAGGCTTCCTTTGCCGCGCCCGCCGGGGCCACGCCGGAGCAGGTTGCAGCATACAAGAACACGCTGCGTTCCATGGCCCACTCGGCGCTGGGCATCACAGAGTTGAAAACAGGCAACGATGCCGGCGCAGAGAAAGAGTTGCGCTTGTCCGCGGACCTGGGAAAAGACCAGCCTGATCCTTATATCTGGTATCACCTGGCGCTGTCGCAGGACCATCAGGAGAAGTTCACGGAGGCCCTGGTTTCCGTGGAACAGGCAATCAAGTACAGCCAGCCGGGTTCTGACCTGGGCAAGCTGGCCGCCGGCGAACGCGACCGCTTGCAAAAGATGACCGGATCGGCCGCAAACAAATAATTCGCAACCGCCGCGCTGAATTGCTGTATTGTATGAAGCAAGGCCGCCCCCTCTCTAGACGAGACGCAATCCTTCGCATGAAGATGACGAAAGTTCTGTATACATTCGCAGCCCTGTTTATGAGCTCCGGGATCGTCGCCGGGCAGTCCACGCCGCGGGAGCCGGGGCCGGCCGCGGCAGCTCGTGTTGCTTACACCCGTCCGCAAGCCAGGAGCGAACAAGAACGCGACGACTATCTGGCGGCGTCCAGCGTGGCCAGAGGCGCCGACCTTGAAGCGGCCGCTGACGGCTTTGCCGCCCGCTATCCGGAGAGCGAGCTGCGCGTGTATCTCTACGCGCAGACCCTGCAGCAGTACCAGGCGGAGAACAACGCGCCCAAGCTGCTGGCTACAGCAGAGAAAGTGCTGGCGCTCAATCCCAACCATTCGGTGGCTCTGGCACTGTCCGCGCTTGCGCTGGCGGACAACCTGGAAGCCAACGATCCTGATCGGGCGCGCAAAGTGGAAGAAATCAAGCGAAGGGGAAGCCGCGCCATCCACGGGGTGCAGGCTGGTTTTGTGCCGCCGGCTTCAGCAAACGCGGAACAGGCAGCCCAGTACCGCAGGGCGTTGCAGTCGATGGCGTACTCGGCCACAGGCATCATGAAGCTGAAGACCGGTGACGACGCCGGCGCGGAAAAAGACCTGGTCACGGCGCTGGCATTGAACAAGGCCCAGCCCGATCCTTCTCTCTGGTACCATCTGGCGCTGGCCCAGGACCATCGAAAGCAGTATTCCGCCGCGCTCAACTCGGTGGAACAGGCGCTGCAATTGGCCAGTTCCAATCCTGAGTTGCAGAAGCTGGCTGAAATCGAACATGACCGTCTTTCCGGGCTCGCCGGACGCGCGCCGCGCTCGCCCAACACCGGAGCACAGGCTCCGCGGTAAGTTGCCATGAACTCCGACCTGACAACCCTGCAAGCGGCGCTGGGCCACGAATTCAGCCGGCCGGAGCTGCTGGAGCGGGCGCTCACGCACAGCTCGCACGCGCATGAAGAATCCAAGGCTGGGGGCAGTGAGAGCGCGGCGGAGAAGCTGGACAACGAGCCGCTGGAATTCCTGGGCGACGCCATTCTGGGTCTGGTGGCCAGCCAGCTGCTGTTTGAACGTTTCCCCAGGTTCCATGAAGGCCAGCTTTCCAAGCTGAAGGCGCACCTGGTAAGCGCGGGGCACCTGGTGAGCGTGGCCACGCGGCTGGAGCTTGGGCAGTATCTTCGCCTGGGCCGGGGAGAAGAACGCAGCGGCGGGCGGGCCAAGTCGACCTTGCTTTCTGACGCGCTGGAAGCCCTCATTGCCGCCATGTATCTCGATGCCGGCATGGAGACGGCCCGGACGTTCATCATCGGCCAGATCCTGGAGCCGGAGTTGGAGCGCGTGCGCACGGAAGGCGAGAGCGAGTTCAGCCTGGCCGACTACAAATCAGCGCTGCAGGAATTGTTGCAATCCACCGGGCGCCTGCAACCGGTCTATGCGACCGTGAAAGAGGAAGGCCCCGACCATCGTAAGACCTTCACCGTGGAAGCCCGCATCTATCCTCAGGGCCAGAACAAACCTGAGTTTGTGGCGCGGGCCGAAGGAGCAACCAAGAAAAAGGCCGAGCAGCTTGCGGCAAAACAGGCGCTGGACCATCTACGCGGCCAGTTGGTGACAGGAGCATGACAGACCCCCAAAACCCGGTTCCCGCCGAAGCGGGGGTGGAGGAGCAGACAGCAAA
This sequence comes from Candidatus Angelobacter sp., assembly GCA_036380095.1. Lineage (GTDB taxonomy): Bacteria > Acidobacteriota > Terriglobia > Terriglobales > Acidobacteriaceae > Angelobacter. Next base: position 19,450 of record DASVFK010000177.1, read on the forward strand.
CACGCTGCCCGATAACACTGCGTCTCCCGAGGAGACTGCCGCGGCCGCGGATGCCGGGCCACGCGGCCTCACGGGACTCGCGTCCTTCCTGCAGGTGGTTGTGATTGTCATCTTTGTCGTCACCTTTGTGGTGCAGGCGTTCCAGGTACCCACAGGGTCCATGGAAAACACGCTGCTGGTGGGAGACTTCTTGCTCACCGACAAGATCCACTACGGCAAGGAAGGCGGCATCTGGAACAAGATGCTGCCCTACCGTCCCATCCAGCGCGGCGACATTATAGTGTTTCATTCTCCGGTTGACCCATCGCTCTACCTGGTAAAGCGGGTCATCGGACTGCCCGGCGATCGCATTCGTCTGCGCCGGGGGGCGGCGTACGTGAACGGCCAGGCGCTCTCGGAAAGCTACGCGATCCACACCAATCCGTATTTCGATTCATACCGCGACGAGTTTCCCGCGCAGCCATACAGCATTCAGGCCGACCGTAAGTGGCGGCGCAACATGCCGGAACATGTGCAGAACGGGGAACTGGTGGTCCCCGCGGGCGCGTATTTCGCTCTAGGCGATAATCGCGACAACAGCCTGGACAGCCGTTACTGGGGCTTTGTACCAAGGGACAACGTGGTGGGGCGTCCCCTGGTCATCTATATGTCAGTGAACCATGGAGACAGTGCAGGCAGCCGCACGGGCAATGATAAACTCATACATTCAGGAGAAATGCCGGCCCATTTCCTGCCTGTAGCGCGATGGAGCCGCATTTTTCGCCTGGTTCGTTGAAGAATGGTTCGCTGAGAAACGGTGCGCTGAAAAAAGTGCGCTCAGCAGGCCCAAGAAACTCATTCAGGAAACCCGTTTGCCCGCAAAAACAAAGACTGAAGAGAAAACAGAAAAGCAGCGGCAGAAAGAGACCATGCCGGAGTCCATTCAGGGCATCGCCTCAGTGCTGGTGGCCGGGCTGTTTATCATCACGTTCATTGTGCAGGCGTTTGAGATCCCATCCAGCTCCATGGAAAACACGCTGCTGATCGGCGACCACGTATTTGTGGACCGGCTGACGCCCTCAGCCAGGGCGGCATACGTTGGCCCGCTGGTGCCGTATCGACCGGTCCGGCGGGGAGAGATCATCGTCTTTCTCCATCCCAAGCAGTCAGGACTTTACGTAGTGAAGAGAATCATGGGGGTCCCGGGAGACCGAATCCATTTGCGCGACGGCAAACTATTTATCAATGGAGTGGCGCAGGACGAACCGTACTTGAACCCCGTGAGGTTTTCCATCGCTTACGCGGACAATTTTCCCTTGCTCTCACCGATTGGGGTGCAGGACATCGCGGCGGAATGGCCGATGATGATGCACGAGAACATTCAGGGCGACGACCTGGTGGTCCCGCCTGGGAACTACTTCGGCATGGGAGACAATCGGTCGCGTAGCCTGGACAGCCGCTACTGGGGTTTTATTCCGCAGGAAAACATCGTGGGCCGGCCTACATTCATCTACTGGTCGTTCATCACGCCGGAACGCCAGTATGAGCGCACGTCCATGGGCGAACGCCTGGGCTTCGTGTTCCACATCATTACGCATTTCTTCAGCGAGACGCGCTGGTCCCGCATGTTCCACAGGGTGCACTAAATGGATACGGTGAACCAGGAAGAAATTCAGGCCGGCAACGAAACCACGGGCGAGTCGCGGAGCAGCACGCCTGCGAAACCGAAGGAAACGCTGCCGGAAATGATTTCCGGATTTGCCTCAGTGTTCGTGGCCGGACTGTTCATCATTACCTTTGTGGTCCAGCACTTTGAGATTCCCTCCGGCTCCATGGAGAAAACGTTGCTGGTGGGCGACCACGTCTTCGTGGACCGGCTGACGCCCACAGGAAAACACGGCTTCCCCGGCTTCCTGATGCCGTATCGCGAGTTGCGCCGGGGCGACACGGCGGTGTTCGTCTCGCCCGCGGAGCCGGGACTCTATCTGGTGAAGAGGATCGTTGGCGGCCCGGGCGACCGCGTTCATCTGCACAATGGAAATCTTTATGTCAACGGGGTCCGCCAGCTCGAGCCCTACGTCCAGCACCTGGAAGCTTTCGAGCCGTATCGCGATGAGTTTCCTGAAGGAAGCGGGTTCGGCAGTTTTCAGGTTACCCGTGAATGGGCCATGGAGATGCCCCGTTACATCGAAGGCGGCGACCTGGTGATCCCGGCCGGCCATTACTTCGCCATGGGCGATAATCGTGACCACAGCCTGGACAGCCGCTATTGGGGGCTCGTCCCTGCGGAAAACGTCATGGGCCGGCCGCTGTTCATCGCCTGGTCACTGGACCAGGATGAGTCGGCGTTCATGCCCAAGCCGATGGTCGAGCGCGTCACTTCCTTTCTGAATACCGCGGTCCACTTCTTCGGCATTACCCGGTGGAACCGCGTGCTGCGGCTGGTGCGCTGATGATCAAGTCGACGCGGGGCAAAATCATCGTTGCTTTCCTGGTGCTGCTGGCGTTGGCAATTTTTCTTCCTCCCAACATCAACGGCACGCGCTTCAAGAAAGGGCTGGCCGGTTCCTTGAGCGCGGCGCTGGGCCGCGAAGTGAAGATCGGCGAGGTGAAATACCGTATCTTCCCCCGGCCGGGTTTCGACATTTACAACCTGCAGGTCATGGACGATCCGCAATTCAGCGCGGAGCCGCTGATCCTGTGCGGCAAGGTGGCGGCCGACCTGCGGCTCACATCGCTGTGGAGAGGAAGGCTGGAGATCGCCAACCTGAAACTTACAGACGACGCACTCCCCCCCAGCCTGAACCTGGTCTACGCCAAAGGGCACTGGAACCTGGAGTCGCTGCTGCTGCGTGTGGAGCAGGTGCCGAGCGCGCCCACGACCAAGTTCCGCTCCGAGCACCGCCCACGCTTTCCTTACATTGAGGCCAGCGGCGGGCGCATCAACCTGAAGATTGGTCCGGAGAAGAAGCCGTGGGCCATCACCAACACCGATTTCGCTTTTTGGCTGGCCTCAGAAGACCAGTGGCACGTGCGCCTGGAAGGCCGTCCCGTGCGCACAGACATGAACCTGAGTGACACCGGCACGGTCAAACTGGAAGGCGACTTGCGCCGCTCGCCCGCGCTGAGCAACACCCCGGTGAAGCTGGAGATCGACTGGGAGAAAGCGCAGTTGGGGCAGTTTTCCAGTCTGGTGGCAGGACACGATCCGGGATGGCGCGGCGCCCTCAGCGGCAGCGCGCAGCTTTCCGGCACGCTCGATAACCTGCACGTTGTGGCTTCCGCCGACCTGCGCGAATTCCGGCGCTTTGACATCAACCGCAACAGCATGCCTCAGGTACGCACGCGCTGCCTGGGCGATTATGCGCGCGGGCTTCTCGACCTGAAGTGCGATACGCCCTTGGAACCCGGTGGGGTCGTGATGACCTTTCGCTGGTCTGAGGCCATGCCCAACGATTATGACTTGTCCGCTGTGGCCACGCGGGTGCCGCTGGCGTTTCTGGCCAAACTGGCCCGCCACGCGCGCCCCAGCTTACCGGACGACCTCACGGCCAGCGGCGACCTCAACGCGGCTTTCGGCTTCCACTGGCACAACGCAGCCAGGAACTGGCACGGCACGGGCACGACCTCCCCTTTTCTGCTGCAGACCGCGGTAGCCGGAAAGCCGTTTCCGGTGAGCGCGGTGCGCTTCCACGTTGGCCCGCCGGACACAGTGCCGGTGATGAGCAAGAAGGGCCGCGGCAAACAGCCGGAGGAGCCGGCCAAACCGAATGTGCTGACCATTGAGACATTCTCCGTGCAATTGGGCCCTTCTACCACGCTGGAGGTCCAGGGCACGTCGGAGGGCAAGGGCTATTGGATCGGAGCCAAAGGAATGGTGCCGCTGGAGCGGCTGCTCACGCTGGGGCAGGTGGCGGGCTTTCCCACGGACATCAGCAATACCACGGCGTCAGCCGTTGTAAACCTCAACATCGCGGGCGTGTGGACCAATTTTGCAGCGCCCAAGATCGCCGGAACCGCGCACCTGCAAAACGCGGCCGCGTGGATTCCCGGCGTCAAAGACCGGCTGCTGATTTCTGAAGCCGACGTGCAGATCAGCGAAATTGAGACCGTGCTGGCGCATATCAAAGCGCAATTCGAGCACACGCCGGTGGTCTTTAGCGGAACAGTGAGCCAGCCCTGGGTATGCCAGGCGGCGCCGCCGTGCCCGCTGGAGTTCGATCTGCACGCGGATACCATGGCCTTGGGCGACGCAGCCGGATTGTTCGGCGCCGGCGACAAGAGCTGGAACCTGCCCTTCTTCACCGATTCCTCCAGCAAGCTGCCCGAGTTTCGCGCTGCCGGAAGTTTCTCCGCGGGCCAGCTCCTGGCGGCGGAGCTTCCGCTGGAAAACTTCAAAGCGCATGTGCAGCTCAACAACAAGACCCTGGAGATCACCAAGATTTCCGCGCGCCTGGCAGGCGGCACTGTGGAAGGCGAGTGGCGCGCGGACTGGAGCGCCGCCACGCCGCGCTTCTCCGCTTCGGGGACCCTGGCCAACGTTGCCATGGAAAAGATCAACTCGCAGGAGCCCGACGTGGCCCTCGCCACTTCCTGGATCACCGGGCGGACCGACCTGAAGTACACAGCGAAGTTTGAAGGCGCCAGTCCCAAGGACATGCTCAGCAGCGCGGGCGCGCACATTGAGTTCACGGTGAACAACGGCAGCAGCCGCGTGCTGCTCTTGGATGGAAGCAAGCCGCTCAAGTTCCAGAGTTTTCAGGGCGCCCTGGAACTGGAAAAGCAGACCTTGAAAGTGCTGCCATGCAAATTCAGAGCTGAAACCCGCATCTATGATTTGAGCGGAACTGTTTCCCTGCAGGACAAGCAGGCCAGGTTGCGGCTGAGCAACAGCGGCTCGCGCTGGGAGATCACCGGCGCCCTGGAGAAACCGCAGATTGCTCCGCAGCAGCCAGCGGCCCAGACTGCGGCCGCCCGCACAAAATGAAGACCGTTGGAACCATCCTGGCGGCGTTGTTCATCTGCGGATTCATCACCGCGGGGTGGCGGTCGCTTGGCCAGCAGAAGTCGCCGCCATCTTCCCCGCCGTCCGCGTCGCATCGGCTAGCGGACAGCATGCAGAGAAAGGTTGATCACATCGAACAGAACGCTGACCGGCCGCGGCCCGACCAGTCCCCCACGGTCATGACCGAAGAAGAAATCAACGACTACCTGGCTTCCGGCCACGTCAAGCTGCCGCAAGGAGTGAAGAAGGTGCGGCTGCAGGGACAATCGGGCAAGGTGGATGCGTTCCTTACCGTGGATTTTGACGAAATTCGCGAAGGCCAGCGGTCCGCGAACCCGCTGCTGGGGATTTTCAGCGGCACGCACAACGTAACCGTGGAGAGCGACGCCGCGGGCGCGGGCGGCCAGGGCAAGGTCCACGTCCGCACCGTGAGCCTGGACGGCATGGAAGTCCCGCGCATGGCTCTGGAGTATTTTGTCTCCAAGTACATCACGGCCAAGTACCCGAACCTGGGCATGGACTCGCATTTCGATTTGCCGGAAAAGATTGATACCGCCACGGTGGGCTACCACAAACTCACGGTCACGCAGAAGTAAGACTCAGACTCTTCGTCCACGCAGCCCCTTTCGTTACCGTCCTCTAAGCAAGAACCTAAGATCCGCCGATGAGCGCTGAAGCGAAAGCCAGCTGTACCCCGAGCTGCCCGTTCTTATCTCTGAATCCGGCCTCTGCGGACAGGAATCCAATTTGGAACGGCGGCCCTTGAGCGGGGGCGCAATCCCGCGCCGCCGTTATATCATTAAAGGATTCAGCAATATCCTGAGATCGAGAGGCTTTATGCCACGTTTCGAGTACCGCGATATGCATCCGATGCCGGCTGCCGAGAAGCAGTTTTTGGAGTGGATCCAGAAGCTGGACCAGGAGTTCTCCAACCGTGATATCGAGCATCGCTGTACGGTCGTGCGTAACACCCTGCACGAACTTTACCTGGGCCGCCCTTACGCCGAGCCTGGACCGAATGCGTCCCTGGCCGAGCGCGCGCTGGTGCACAGCTTTGACCCGCGCAACGCCACGCTCGAGCCCGAATATTATGGCGATGTGGACGCGGCCAAATATGCCGAGCGCAAGCCGCTGATCTGGTTCTGGATGATGTTCGACCGCTCGCCCGCGGGCCTGAACCACTGGCTGGGCTATCGCGTGCGCCATATGCTGGCGCGGCACATCTTCAAGTACGTGGGCAACAACGTGAAAATCTTCCACGGCGTGGAGTTCTCTTACGGTTACAACCTCACGGTGGAAGACAACTGCGTGATCCACAAATACACGCTGCTCGATGACCGCGGCGAGATCGTGATCCATGAAGGCTCTTCCATCTCGGACTACGCCAACGTGTATTCGCACGACCATGACCTGAATGACGGTATGATCGTGACCAACCGGCGAACCGAGATCGGTCCGCGAGCACGGATCACTTACCATTCCACGGTCATGAGCGGCGTTCGCGTTCATGAGCACGGGCTGCTGGGGTCGCTGGGCGTGGCCACCAAGGACATTGAACCGTTCACCATTGCCGTGGGCATTCCGGCCAAACCGGTGAAGGTGAAATCCATTGCGCCACAGCCCGCGGGAGCGGCCGGAAGCAAGACGGGCTCATGATAAGATGCGGCGATTGGCAAAGAGCAAATAGCAATTAGCCTTTAGCACTTGGCCCCTTGGCAAAGATCTCTAAGCGGAACAACACTTGATCGCTTTTGAACAATTTCATGGCGAATCTGGCGGGGCTGGTTTTTTGGGTTTTAGCTAGAGCTAATGGCTAAGGGCTAGCAGCCGCGCATCTGGCTAATTGCCAATTGCTAACTGCCAATTGCTAAACTCTGACTGCCAATTGCTTCCAACCACCATGTCCAACCAACCGAATCAACCTCGTTTGCGCGTGCTGAGCGGGATGCGTCCCACCGGCAAGCTGCACCTGGGCAATTACGTGGGCGCGCTGCAGAACTGGGTGCAGCTCCAGCACACGCACAAGTGTTTTTTCTTTGTGGCGGACTGGCATGCGCTGACCACGGATTATGAAGACACGTCGCGCGTGGGCGATAACACGGTTGAGGTGATTCTCGACTGGCTGGCGGCCGGTCTTGATCCGGAGAAGTGCACCATCTTCGTGCAGTCGCACGTGAAGCAGCACGCCGAACTGCATGTCCTGTTTTCCATGGTCACGCCGCTGGGCTGGCTGGAACGCGTTCCTTCGTACAAGGACCAGCAGCAGCAGATGCCCAACAAAGATCTGCACACCTACGGCTTTCTGGGATATCCCTTGCTGCAGGCGGCCGATATATTGATTTACCAGGCTGACTTTGTGCCTGTGGGTGAAGACCAGGTGGCCCACGTGGAGTTGACGCGCGAAGTGGCCCGCCGCTTCAACCAGTTTTATGCGCATCAGGGACAGCCCCTGCTCAAGGAACCCGGCGCCCTGCTGACAAAAACGCCCAAGCTGCTGGGCAGCGACAAGCGCAAGATGTCCAAGTCGTACGGTAACACCATCCTGCTGAGCGAAGAGCCGGACGCTCTGGCGGAGAAGATCAACAACAGCGTGACCGACCGTCCCAAGCTCACGGACAAGGGCAGTCCCGACCGCTGTCCCGTGGGCAACCTGCACCAGATTTTCAGCCCGGCGGACCGGCTGGCGCACATCACGCGCGGATGCACGCAGGCGGGCATCACCTGCGTGGAATGCAAGGCACTGGCCGTGGAGAGCGTGGAGGCGCACCTGAAGCCGATCCGCGAGCGCCGCAAGAAATTCGCCGCGCAGCCGGAATTGCTCAAGAAGATCGTGGAGCAGGGCGACCGCCAGGCCTACGCCGCGGCTGAGGAGACCATGCGCGCCGTGCGCGACGCCGTGGGTTTGTTCAAGCTGGAGTCTTTGGAGCAACACATGCCGGAAGCGGCGACGCACAAACGGTTGCTCGTGCCGGCAGCAGCGGCCCATGCGGCGGACGCCGATGAGCGCCGCGACATTGTTACGAATGATTGGGTCGAGAGAATCTCAAAGACCAATCCTTTGCGCAAAGACAGGCCGCAGGTGTTCATCACGCGCAAAGGAAGAAAAGTAGGCATTCAGGCCGCGCGTCCCGATGAAAACGCGCAATGGCAGTTCAGCTTTCCTGATCGTCCATTGAACGTGCTGGTACTCCTGGCGGAAGATGATGGCTGCCTCCGCGATTTTGTGCTTCCGCCCAAAATTGTCCAGGACCACTGGAAGCAATTTGAACGCGCCGAAGGGGTAGTGCGGATCGCGATGAGGAGATCCTCGTCGGGCGAAACGCTGCTCGCAACCAGCCAGGGCGACATTCCTATCCAGCAGTTCGAAAGCGATTACAGCGCACTGCAATAGTCCAGGACGCTTTGATTTCGCACAGGTGAGTCCTTCGGCATCAAAGGTTGCGAGTCGGGTTCTTACAAAACTTCGCCCTCAAACATGAGTCATTCCGAGGGCCGAACAGCCGCAACGTGTGCTTGTTGACTCAGTTCGAGCGAGGCCCGAAGAACCTGCTCCGCCCAAATCTTCGGCAGCCACCCGTGCGCAACTGTGTACCCCTGACTGATGCAGTTCCCGAAGTGCAACAGGCGCAGGTCCCTCATCCGCCCAGCCTCACCAAGGCTCGGACAACCCCAGCAAACCAAAACCGGGTTTGCTGGGGGCCCCACTTCCGGGATTCGGGATGAAGTCTCGTAAAAGGGGGAGAGAGTTGATGAGAACAATGGACGCTTCGCGAAGGCCAGGAAGCCGAAGCGAGTGCGCCCCGGTTTTGCAAAAAATAAAAACACGAAATCCACAGATGCACACAGCTCCACCAGGCTTCGAACCATTTAGAATCGGTGGAGAACACCGTTCCATCGCTTGCGCATGCCAGAGACCACCCAACCCGTCAAACCCCAGGCCAGCGAGTTCCCGTTCGCGCTGACGCTGGGCCGGCTCTACGATGGTCCCCTGGACCTGCTGCTCGACTTGGTGCGCAAGCAGGACATCGACATTTATGACATTCCCATCGCCAGGATCACCGCGCAGTATCTGGCGTACGTCGAGAACCTGAAACAGCTCGACCTGGACGTGGCTGCCGAGTTCATCTACATGGCGGCGATGCTGATCCACATCAAGAGCAAGATGCTGCTGCCGCGCGACCCCGACCAGCCCGCGGGCGAGCAGGAAGACCCGCGCGATGAACTGGTGCAGCGCCTGCTGGAGCACGAAAAGTACAAGAACGCGGCGCAGATGCTGATG
>DASVFK010000178.1:0-2830 GCA_036380095.1 Candidatus Angelobacter sp.
TGCCGTCAAGGAGCATTCAGTTAGATGCGCACGATCGGACGTTTGGACGATCTGCGGGCCACTTCCTTGAAACCGGCAGCCGTGAACGTGGGCAGCAAGCCGGTCCACACGAAGGCCGCCGGGAGCGAGTCTTGACCAAGGTCTTGAGGATAGCCTTCTACGATCTTTGCGCCCTGGCTTTTCGCGAACTTCACCGCCGCGCGCAACAGGGGCACGGTCACCCCCTGGCTGCGAAATTCGCGCGCGATGAAAAAACACGAGACCGACCACACCGGTTTTTCATCCACCGGGCCCAGTACGCGCGAACGGCCAAGCACCGGATACTGTTCGCGTGGGGCCACTGCGCACCAGCCGATGGGCCGCTGGCCTGCATAGGCCAGCACGCCGGGCGCGCAGCCTCGCGTCACAATCTTTTTGAATGCTCTCTTGTTGCCGGCGCCTTTTTGCTTTTCAAATTCGGACCGGGCCAGCCGCCAAGTCATGCACCAGCATCCTCCGCAGGCGCCCTTGGCCCCGAACAATGCTTCCAGATCGGGCCAGCGGTCCGGCGTGAGCGGATGAAACTGCAGCCTGGGAAGCGCCATCAAGCCACACTATACGCCGCGCGAACCGAGGCTTCAGCCGTCATTGCACCAGGCTCCGCCCCCTCAGGTCGCCTTGATTTTGCGCATGATCCACACCAGAAGCACCGCACCCAAGATCGCGATCAGGATGGTGTAGATGATCCCGCCCTGCCCGGCGAACCCGAGCAGCCGCATGAGAAAGCCCCCAACTAGGGCCCCCAGGATGCCCAGAATAATGTCTCCCACGGCCCCAAACCCCGAGCCCTTCATGATCTTGCCAGCAGCCCATCCGGCAATCAGACCCACAAGAATCCACCAGATCAGAAACATACGCCCTCCTGAGGATTTCCGCGCCCTTCAGCATTCCACGCCGAGGGCCACGCGAATTTTCCAGGGCATCTTACTGGTTTCAGGCCCCTTTGTCGCGGCACGAATCCTTGCCACAGCCACCTTCGTCTAATGGTCGTGGACAGGCGAGTCATTTACAATCGCCTGTTTGCCTGCTCACGATCTTCCACAGGAGAGCACTGCTTTGCCAGACACGATTTATGACGTTGCCATTATCGGCGCCGGGCCCGGCGGTTACACCGCGGCCATCCGCGCCGGCCAGCTTGGATTGAAGACCGCCCTCATCGAAAGAGATGACAGGCTCGGCGGCACCTGCCTGCAAGTGGGCTGCATTCCCACCAAGGCGCTGCTCTTCCATGCCGAAGTTTATGACCACATCAAGGCTGCGGAAAGTTACGGCGTGGAGGGCCTGGGCGCGGGCAAAGTGAACTGGAAGTCGATCCAGGACCGCAAAAGCAAGATCGTCACCAAGCACACCAAGGGGCTCGACTTCCTGATGCGCAAGAACAAAGTCGACGTCGTGCGCGGCTACGGCCGCCTGACCGGTCCCGCCAAGGGTGGTGTTCACACCGTTGAGGTGGAGAACGCGGGGAAAAAGCAGGAACTGAAAACGAAAAACATCATCCTTGCCACCGGCTCCTTTGCGCGCATGTTGCCCGGATTGCAGGCCGACGAGCGCATCCTCACCAACATTGAGGTCTTGAGCCTGGACTCCATTCCCAAGTCGATGGTCATCATCGGATCGGGCGCGGTGGGCGTGGAGTTCGCTTCCATCTATCGCTCCTTTGGCGCTGAAGTCACGGTGATTGAAATGCTGCCGCGCCTGGTGCCGGTGGAAGACGAAGAGGTCAGCAAAGAGCTGCTGCGCAACTTCAAGAAGAAAGGCATTAACTGCTTCGTCAATACCAAAGTGGAAAAAGTGGAGAAGACGAAGAACGGCGTGGCCGTTTACTTTACGCCGCAGGGCGAGCAGCAGCAGAAACTGGAAGCGGACAAAGTCCTGGTGGCCGTTGGCCGCGGTCCCAACACGGAGAAGATCGGCCTGGAGAAGACGCCCAACATCAAGGTGGAGCGCGGCTTCGTTCACGTCAACGAATTCATGCAGACGGGCGAACCCGGCATCTACGCCGTGGGCGACATCGTGGCCGGCTATCCGCAGCTTGCCCACTCGGGCGGCATGTGCGGCATCGTGGCGGTCACGCACATCGCCGGCAAGCCGGTGAAGCCGGTGCACAAGAACCGCATCCCCGGCTGCACCTACTGCGAGCCGCAGATCGGCAGTGTGGGACTGACGGAAGCCAAAGCCAAAGAGATGGGACATCAGGTGAAGGTCGGCAAATTCCCATTCACGGCGAATTCCAAAGCCACCATCATTGACAGCCATGAGGGCTTCGTGAAGGTTGTTTCTGACGCAAAGTTCGGCGAGATCCTGGGCGTGCACATCATTGGCCCGCTGGCCACCGAGCTGATCGCAGAATCCGTGGCCGTGATGGAACTGGAAGGCACGGTGGAGGACCTGATGTTCACCGTCCACGCGCATCCCACGGTCTCTGAAGCCATGCTGGACGCCTTCAGCGCGGTGGAAGGGAAAGCGATCAATTTCTGAGCAGTTGGCAAATAGCAATTGGCAATTAGCCAGACCGGCGGGACGGCACTTGCTTTCGCTGTGCCAATTGCTAATTGCCAATTGCAAATTGCTGAGAAAGTCGGAATACAAAAAGTTCTACGCCCGTAAACGTTCTCTCGGCGGCTGGAATCCTATTCACCAGGAGGGAACCCATGCCTATCGATCCGGTCTGCAAAATGCGCTTCAATCTGGCCGATGCTGCCGGCAGCTTCGACTACCGTGGCGAAACCGTCTATTTCTGCTCTGTTCAGTGCGAGAAGAAGTTCGAAAAAGATCCCGAAGGCTACATGCG
>DASVFK010000179.1:0-8312 GCA_036380095.1 Candidatus Angelobacter sp.
CGGCGGGCGCCCAACGAATCCGCGGCCACGCCGGAGACTTCAACATCCACTGGGTTGCCTGCGGTAAGGGCGCTGTGCAGCGTTGGCGCGCGCTCCGGCTCCACGCCGACCACGCGCAGCCGCTCGCGATACCAGGAAGCCACACCTCCGATCAGCCCACCGCCACCCACGGCGATCAACACGGTCTCCAGCCCGCGCACCTGCTCTTCCCATTCCATGGCCAGAGTGCCCTGCCCGGCAAGAATGCGCTGATCGTCATAGGCGTGGATGGGCAAAGCTCCTGTCTGGGCAGCCCGCTGCCGGCTGGCGGCGAGCGCTTCAGCGTAATCGCGTCCGGTGATGTTTACGGCAGCGCCGTACTGCCGCAGGCGCTCGACTTTGTTCGCTGGCGAGATGGTGGGCACAAAGATCTCAGCGCGATGGCCAAGTTGCTGGGCTGCGTACGCCACGGCTGCGCCATGGTTGCCGCCGGAAGCCGCGATCACGCCGGCCTCGGGAACTTTGGAACTCAGAATGAAGTTAAACGCGCCGCGAGGCTTGAACGATCCCGCATGCTGGAGGCATTCCAGTTTGAGAAAGATCCTGGCATCAAGCCCGAACGCATTCTCCTCTAATGCTATGCAAGGCGTGCGACGCACGTGCCGTGCGATGCGCCGGCCGGCGTCCTGGATTTCTACGCGTGAGATCATGTCTTGGAGGCAGGGAAGACTATACAGCTTGCGGCAAGTTCCACAAAAACAACAGCATGGGCCCTGTCAACTCTTTATTGGAAACTCTAACTTTTGTGCTGGGGCAGCGTGGCAAAGCTATAATAAATTCAATAGTTTACGAGGATTTTGATCGACAAACGGCAGCTTTCGTCAGAGAATAGTGAGCTGCAGGACTTTCTTGACGGGTGATAGCTGATTTTCAAGCCCGGCTCGGCCGCTGGTGGCGGCCGGTGTCTGTGCTGCTGCTTTCAGCAGTGTGTGCGGCGCAGTCTGCCCAGCCAGAGAAGCTGCAAGCGCCTGCTGAGGCAGACGGAGCGTTCCTGGCCAGCCAAGGAGCGCGTCCGCGTTTTGAGTTCGCCAGCAAGGTTTCCGATGCAACCATGCTGGCTCTGCGCCAGCAGAGAATCGCCAGCGTTCCCAATTTTTCCAACTCGTTTGCGTCTGAAGGCAAGATCTTTCCCTTCACAGTGGTTGGCGCCAAACCGCAGGCGGGCGGGACTACGCAGATCCCCACACAGCTCATTCCCATATCGCTGCTTCTGGAAGGCTTTGTGGACGAAGACGGCGAAGCCGTGGTGCTGGACCCTTCTCCGATCGTGGGGCGCGTAAGGAACTCGCCGAACTTTCGTCCCGCTTCGTATCAAACCGGGAACACGCAGTTTGCAGATGCGGTGCAGCGCGCGCAGTTCTATGGCGCCATGGCCCAGGACTGGCACACGCTGCTGGTTGCACCGCAGGTGCTGAAGCCGGTGATTGTCGTGGTGCCGCGTGGGATGGCGCGAGTGTATCGCAATCCGGATACCGGCGTGGTCTTTGCCGTGGTGGATTCCGCTTTCTTTATCTCCCATCTCAACACCATCGTGCAGATGGCGGACCTGCATCCGGACGCGCTGGCCATTCTCCTGACCAACAATGTGTTGCTGGCGCCGGAAGCGGACCTGAAGCGCTGTTGTGTGCTGGGCTTCCACACCGCCTTTGACGCCGGTGAGCGCGACAACAAGCAGCTGGTGCAGACGATGCTTTGGGCAAGCTGGACGGACCAGGGCGTTCTCGGCACCAACCTGGGCGACGTTACCGCTTTGAGCCATGAGATTGGCGAATGGATGAACGATCCCTTCGGAAGCAATTTTGTTCCCGCCTGGCAGCATCCGGTGGCCGGGCTGGGATGCCAGTCCACCCTGGAAACCGCCGATCCTGTAGCGGCGCTGCCCAACTCCACAGTCACGGTCCCCTTGGATGGCTTCACCTATCATCCGCAAACGCAGGTGTTGCTGCCCTGGTTTACGCGGCAGCCGTCCGATGCCATCGATGGCGCTTACAGCTTCCCGGACTCTCGCCTGCTGACGGGGCCCTCGCAACCCTGCGCCACGCGCTAAGACTGAAACGCGCAGTCGTCCTTCTCACCATTTAGACTTGAGCCGGCGCGACGCCTCGTTTTTCCTCAATCACGCGCCGTCAAGGCAGGAATGAAGAAGGCAGAAATGAAGAGAACAGGTTTGCGAATCGCCACAATGGTGCTGACGATGCTGGTTACAGCAGGCGCGGGCACCCAGAGTGATAAATCGTCTGCTGCACCGCTTCAGCCGCAAAAGGGCATGATGATGCTCACGATCTTTCTCAAGCACGATCAATCGAAGACCTTGGACGAGATCAATCAGCACCTGGACAAAACCGGTTTTAGGAAGAGCTTTCCGCCGCCGGATGCTGAAGTCGTCTCCTGGTACGTGATGATGGGCATCGGGCAGGTAGTGACGTTGCGCTTTCCGGCGGAGAAGTTGCGTGACGTGAACCTGGCCATCGAGCACGGGGCGTGGGGCGCTTATCGCACGGAGTTCTATCCCACGTACGATTATCTGCCGGTATGGAAGGCGTCGCAGGAAAAACCAAAGTAAGGGACGAGTGCTTGCTGGTCCGGGACGGTGAGCCTCTTGGAGTGTGCGGGGGCACGATGCAGGCTGCCCACCGTCCGCCATGGACCAGTTCTTACCGACGTTTGGGACTCCCCTCAACAACGGGGAGGTTTGGTTGCAGAGAGAACGCAGCGGCGGGGAATTCTTGCAGGACTTTTTTCCCGGTGGGATCTGCGGATGTGGCTCTCCCTGTTGCGAAAAGAACACGCCCTGCGCGTGGGGGTGCAAACTGGTTCCGCGCATGTACAATGTTGACCGATCACAAGGAAGGTCAACATGCCCCGAGCGATTCTCTCCGTTATGATCTGTTTCTTCACCCTAGCCCTGTGTGGTGTGGCCTTTGCCCCGGCAACGTATGAGATCAAACATAAGTATGTCCTGGGCGGCGAAGGCGGCTGGGACTACCTGACTTACGATCCAGCGGGCAAAAGGCTGTTTATCTCTCGCGGCACGCGTGTCATGGTGGTGGACCCTGCCAAAGGGACGGTGGCCGCGGAGATCGCGGACACGCCGGGAGTACATGGCATCGCGCTGGCGCCAGAACTGAGCAAGGGATTCACCAGCAACGGCCGCGACAATACGGTCACAGTGTTCGACCTGAAGACATTGAAAGAGACAGCGCGAATCAAGATCGAAGCTGAGAATCCTGACGCCATCCTGTACGACCCCGCTTCAAAGCGCGTCTTTACCTTCAACGGCCGCAGCAAAAACGCTACCGTGATTGATGCCGCCAAGGGCGAGGTAGTCGGCAACATCGCGCTCAACGGCAAACCTGAGTTCGCGGTGGCAGATGGGAAAGGCACGGTTTTCGTCAACATTGAAGATACGGCTGAGTTGACCGCTATTGATGCGCGCAACGCCAAGGTGCTCAACACTTGGCCCCTCAAGCCGTGCGAGGAGCCAACCGGCCTTTCCATGGACCTGAAGACCCGCAGACTGTTTGCCGGCTGCCACAACAAACTGCTGACCGTGGTGGATGCCGATACAGGCAAGGTGGTGACCACGGTGCCCATCGGCGAAGGCGTGGATGCGACGGACTTTGATCCTGCGACGCACCTTGTTTTCAGCTCCAACGGCGATGGCACGCTGACCGTGGTGCATGAGGACTCGCCGGACAAGTACACAGTGCTGGAGAATGCTGCAACGCAAAGGTCGGCGCGCACCATGGCCCTGGACACCAGTAACCACGATGTCTACCTGGTGGCGGCAGAGATTGAAGAACTCCCGCCAGCCAAGGAAGGTGAAAGACCACGGCGCTCCATGAAGCCCGGTTCGTTCACTTTGCTGGTGATGGCGCAAGCGGCTCCGGCCAAGCCCGCTACGCCGGCCAAGCCCGCAACGCCGGCCAAGCCCGCAACGCCGGCGAAGCCCGCAGCGGCCAGCGCGCCTGCCGCGGATTCCAGCGAAGTGGCTGCGCTCTATAAATCAAAGTGCCAGATATGCCACGGACCTGACGGCAAGGGCACGGCAGCGGGCCTGAAGATGGGAGCGAAAGATTTCCAGTCGCCGGAAGTAGCCAAACAGTCCGATGCCGAGCTTGCTGATGCCGTAAAGAAGGGCAAAGGCAAGATGACTGCCTTCAGCGGCAAATTGACCGACGATCAGATCAAGGGGCTCATCAAGTTCATCCGCACGCTGAAATAGCGGTTGCGTTACTTGAGATACTTCTCCGGCAACGGATGTGCTGCGTCCTCTTGTTCCCAATAGATGGTGACGATCCACCAGCGGCTTCCGTCATTGAGCAATTGAAAGCTGTTGATGCCGCGCGCAAAAGGCTTGGCGTCGTCTTTGGCGTGGCGCGACTCATATGTGCTCCACACATGCACGAGGTGGTCCCAGTTCTCCACCCGGTTGGCCACGGACTTTTCGAAGAACCCTTCTTTGTCAAAGAAGGCCTGGCCTCTCTCCATGTATTGCTCAGGCGTAAGCACTCGGGCACCCACAACGCCCTTGTCATTGCGGTTGCTGGGAATGAGCCGCGCGCCGGGATAAAAGAGCGACCGGAACCGGTCCCAGTCGCGCTTGCCTGCCGGACCGGAGATCACGTCATACACGGCGGCGATGATGTGTTCCATGCTGTCCACATCCGCCGGCCGCGCAGTAGGAGCGGCGGCCTGGGGCGCCGGAGCGGGCGCTGGCGACTGTGCCGGCGCGGGCGACGAAGGCTGCTGGTTCGCGAACAAAGTGGCGGCAGGCCATGCGCTGGAGAGAAGACCGCATGCGAGGCAACACCTGAGCAAAGTTTTCATGTGCCTTAATTTATCAGGCGACGTTCTTTTGATCCAGAAGACCAATTTTCAATATTGAAGTGCCGCATGCTTTTTTCAGCGCAGAAGGGTCGCCCATAGCAGGAGCCCGCTAAACAAGAGACTTTGAAACAGCTCGCTGAACCCCAGAATGTGGAAATCGATTTTGGCCGGCTTGCTCATGATCCATGCCACGATGCGGAGAAGGGCGGGCACGAACGCGATGGCAAACAGCGGGCTCACCACAAGCCGAAGGGACGCAGCAAGAGCAAAAAACAGCAGTACCAGGTGGTAGGCACAAAGCTTAAGGCCGGCGCAGAACTTTTCCTGACGGCCTTGGACCCCTGTCGTGCGCACGCGCAATTGCACGTATTCAATCTGGCCCGCGGCGAAGAGCCAGTTTGCGCCCCACAACAGGAGCGCGGTCTGGTCAAGGAAGCCCGCGGCGACGTAGTAGGCCGCAGCCGCCGCAGAACTCAGACTCAACGCTCCCAGAACCTGCCGGGTCACACGATACCGGCGCGCTTTGCCCAGAAGAATGCGCAAGGCAAAACAGGCAACGCCCAGTGCGCCGAACCAGAGAACGCGGCCACGGCCTAGCAATAAGAGGTCGAAAGCCGCCATCGCGCCAATCAGGAAAAGCACCGCCGCCCACCCCGCGATGAATTTCCGTTCAGCCGTGGAGTGAACTTTGAAGAGCGAGCCCCCCAAGAGTACCTCAAGCGGCTGGTAGGCGAGAAAGGCCGAAGCCGCGGCCAGGCAAAACCAGAACATGCCCCAGCCGGAAAAGTGTTGAGAATGTGCAGCCCCGGTGATGGCGCCGGTGATGAGCGGCAGCATCCACATCCCCCATGAACCGTGCTCGCGCGGGACCAGGAACTTCAGGGAGGAGATGGGTGCAGGCGCCACTTCTGGCGTTCCCAGGTGACGGAAACCACTATCGCGAGACAGGCTCATGTTCGCTTCCAACGCTCTTAACGCTGCATTATTACTCGCTTAGTCGCATTGCGATGTGACTAATGTCACAACAAACCGGCTGCTCGGGTTGTAGTTACAATGCTTGCGTGTTCAAGCTTCGTCCTTACCGTGCACAGGATTTCCAGCGCTTGCTGGAAATCGACCACGAATGCTTTGTTGAAGGCATCGCTTATCCGGAAGAGGAGATGCGCTACTTCGTGGAGCAGGATTCGGCGACTACCCTAGTCGGAAGTGAGGACGGAAAACTCCAGGGATTCGTGATCGCTGACCGGCTCAAGCCCAGGCGAGCAACCCATTCCATGGGGCACATCATTACCATTGATGTCACACCGCAAGCGCAGGGGCGTAACCTGGGTTCCATGTTGCTGGCGGCCGCGGAAGAGGAGCTGCGCAAAGCCGCTTGCAGCTTTGTGACTCTTGAAGTGGCCGTGGACAATGAGCGCGCCTTGCGCTTCTACAAGAAACACGGCTATTCCGTGCTCAAAGTATTGCCGCGCTACTACCGCGATGAAATTGACGGCCTGCTGATGGGCAAAAAGTTCTAGCGGCCACGCGTGTTAAAATCCGCAGTTCGATCTTGCTGCCATGCCTTCTTCCCTTGCACGCAACTCCGTGAGGACCGCCGTTGACAGCGGAGGGACGTTTACAGATTGCGTCTGGCTCGAAGGGGCGCGGCTGCGTGTGCTGAAGGTCTTTTCGACTCCGGCAGACCCCTCCCAGGCCATCGTTCAGGCGGTGGCGACGATCGCCGGTGGGCGCAAAGTCACGGTGCTGCACGGCACCACGGTCGGCACCAACACGCTGCTGCAGCGCAAGGGAGCGCGCGTGGCCTTTGTGACCACGGCAGGCTTTGAAGACTCCATAGAGATTGGCCGCCAGAACCGTCCCCGGCTCTACGATTTCTTCTTTGAGAAAGACCCTGCGCTCGCTTCGGCGGAGTTGCGGTTTGGGGTGCCGGAACGCGTCTCGGCGGAAGGAGAAGTGCTTCGTGCGCCGCAGCCGGCTGAGCTGGCTGCGCTGGCGGAGCAAGTGGCATCGCAGAAACCAGAGGCCGTTGGAATCTCACTGCTGTTTTCCTTTGCCAACCCCGCCAACGAGCGCGCCGTGGCAAGGGCACTGGAAGGGCTAGGAGTGCCGCTTTCAGTTTCGCACTTGATCCTGCCGGAGTTTCGCGAATTTGAGCGCGCCAGCACGGTACTGGTGAATGCCTACCTTCAACCGGTGATGCAGAACTACCTGGAACGATTGCAGCAGCGCGCCAGTGAGCAGGGACATGCGCGCATCTTCGTGATGCAATCGAGCGGGGGGATCACCGCGCTGGCCACCGCGGCAGAGCAGCCTGTGCGGACGGTGCTTTCCGGTCCTGCGGGCGGCGTGGTTGGAGCTTCGGCAGTCGCGCAGCGCAGCGGCTTTGAGCGCATCATCGCCTTTGATATGGGCGGCACCTCAACGGACGTTGCGCTCGTGGATGGCCGGCCTTCCACCACGAATGAAGCTGAAGTCGCCGGCCTGCCCGTGCGTGTGCCCGTGCTCGACATTCATACCGTGGGCGCGGGAGGAGGTTCGCTGGCCCGCTTTGATGCCGGCGGCGCGTTGCGCGTGGGGCCGGAGTCGGCCGGCGCTGATCCGGGTCCGATCTGCTATGGCAAAGGCGAGCGGCCGACCGTGACGGACGCCAACCTGCTTCTGGGACGGCTGCCGGCAGACCAGTTTCTGGGTGGCGACTTCAAACTTGATTTGGAGCGCACGCGCAAGCTGGTGCAGCGCTGGCTGCAGGAGAACCGCAGTGGGCTCTCGCTCGATGAATTTGCCGCGGGCGTGGTGCGGGTGGTGAATGCCAACATGGAAAAGGCGGTGCGCGTGGTCTCCGTGGAACGAGGCCATGATCCACGCGAGTTCGCTCTGGTCGCGTTCGGTGGCGCGGGCGCGATGCATGCTTGCGACCTTGCCCGATCCTTGCGCATCCCGCGGGTGCTTGTGCCGGCATGCCCGGGCGCGCTCTCCGCGCTTGGCATCCTGATCAGTGACGTGGTTAAAGACCGTTCGCGCACCGTGCTGCTCAGGGCGAAGGAGCTTCCGCGCAAACAGCTGGAGCAAATCTATTCTGAATTGCGGCGCGATGTGGCGGCGGAATTGGCCGGGGAACATTGGCAGGGCAAGGCGTGGTTCGAATTGAGCGCCGATCTGCGTTATCGCGGACAGGGCTACGAGTTGCCTCTGCCGTACGGTGCGGACATGCTGGAGCGCTTCCACGCCGAGCACAAGCGTCGTTACGGATACGGCAGCCCGGAGCGCGAGATTGAAGTTGTCACGGTGCGGGTACGCGCGCGCGTGGCGTCGCCGGAAAAGCTGAGCGGGCTGAAGGTAGATGAACGCCCAGGCAAGCTTAAGCCCCTGGCATCTGATGTGTGGTTCGGAGGCAAGCGCGTGACGACTCACGTGCTTCCGCGGGGGTTGCTGAAGTCAGG
>DASVFK010000180.1:0-3973 GCA_036380095.1 Candidatus Angelobacter sp.
CGCGTGCGCGCCACAAAAGCCGGCTTCTCCAGCAGATCGCGCGGCGGATATCCGCAAACTGCCAGCTCCGGGAAAAGGACCACCCCGGCGCCGGAAGCATGCGCCTGCCGGGCGAAATCAATGATCTTCTGGGAATTGCCGCTGAAATCGCCGATGGTGGGGTTGATCTGCCCGAGAGCAATCTTCACAAGTTTAGTTTAACCCGCAGTGAAAGCCCTCGCCAGCTACTGTGCTCTTGGGCGCTGCGGATGGATGGAAAAAATGAATCCTTTCGCCATCAGAGTGGCGGTTTCTGCGTGCTTTGCGCCGGCGGCGGGTCGTCGGCCGGCTTCTTCTTGCCACCCCACTGCGGCTCGTCCTCGCGCGGCGGGTTATCGACGTTTGTGGCGGGAGGACGCGTGCTGGTGTCATCAACCTCGTCCGGACGTTTCAGCGAGGGGCGCTTCGACGGCTGCTGCGCCTCCGGTCCGCTCGGTGCGTCTTCGGGCGAATCGCTGGCCTTCAACGAAGCCAGCGTGGGCACGCCGTCCTTGATGTCAACTTCTTTTTCCGTCTTGACGATGATCTGCCCGCTGACTTTGGCGATCTTTACCTGAACAACTTCATCCCCGTAAAAACGGACAAAGGTCACGTCTTGCGGCGACGTGCCGTACAGCCATTCTTCGTAGTCCTTGCCCTGATCGTCTTTCTCGCGGATCTTGGTGCGTGGCCGGTCCATGGCCATCACCACCATGTCCTTGTTCATGCCCACCAGCACTTCGTGCTTCTTCACGGCCTCGCGAATCTTCGGCGGCAGGGTCTCAACATATACTTCAGCGGCCGTCTTCACGGAAAAGTCCAGCACCGGGCTCATCAGCTTTTTCAACTCGTCGCCGTTCATCTCCGGGACGTGCTTGTTGAATTGCAATGTCATCGCGGCCCCGGTGGCAGGCTGGCCGGTGTCCTGCTGCGGAGTGGAGCCGCCCATGCCGCTGATCTGAACGTGGTTGTACCACTTGGATTTCTTCTTGGGACCGCCGTTGATTTCAAAGACGATCGTCTTCTCGTGAAATATCACGTTGGTGATCTGTACCCGGTCGCCGAGCTTGGCGGCGGCGCCGGATGCCTGCATCATCTGGTAGAGCTGTGCGTCTCCCGGCTTCACCTGGCCCTCAGGTGTTACAACAATGTCTTTCGCGCCCAGCGGCAGGTATTTCCGTGCGTGGACAAACTCCGCGTCCAGCAGCGAAACCAGTTGCATCCTGGTCCCCTCGCTGAGCTTGGGACGCTTCTCCAGGTCCACGGCCTTGAGTTCCGGCTTGAACTGCGGCTGGTTGGCCGGCGGTGGCGGTGGCTTCAGGACCACGACGCCAGGTTGCGCGGGCGGCTGCTGGGATTGAGCAGGTTGCTGGCCCTGTCCTGCAGCAAAGCTGCTGATGGAGAAAAGAGCGGCGGATACCAAGACTGCTGGGCGAAACATGTTGAGCACCTTGCGGCTGTGTCTCCCGTTATTGTGCGCGGAAACAGCGGGCATTTCAACCCATATATGGGCAGCTATTTGGCTTAGATGCCGTTTGCTCGCCCCGCGGAAGTCCGGCCGATCACGCGCCCCAGCTGACGGTGAGTCCCTTCCGGGCCACAGTTGCCGGCAGCACCTGGCCGCCGCTGGCGCGGATGGCTTGCGCTACGCGATCGCGCGTTTCCGGCTCCGTGAAAAACACAACGCAGCCGCCGCCTCCCGCGCCGCAGACCTTCGCCGCCTTTGCGCCGCTTTGGGTTGCCGTCTTGATCAGCTTTTCGATCAGCGGTGTGCTGATCTTGGGCGCGTTGGTCTTGCGCAGCTTCCATTCTTCGCGCAGCAGCCGGGCCACGTTGTTCCAGTCGGCCTGCGCCACCGCAGGGTGCATGGCGCGCGCGATCTCCGCGATGCGCTCAAAGTTGCGGAAGATCCTCTTATCGCCGTTGATGTGCGCCTTGAACACTTCCCAGTTGTTGATCCCGGACTGCCGCGGCGCGCCGGTATAGGCCAGTACAAAGCGCTGGTCCAGTTCTTCTGGAGCAACCTGCACTGCCTCGTGGTGAACGCCGTCAGCATCGAGATGGATCGTGCTCACCCCGCCGTACAGCGCCGGATAGTAGTCCTGGCATCCGGTGGGCACGCGGATCAGTTGTGCTTCAACGTTCTGCGCGATCTCGCGGATCTGCTCCAGGCCCAGCTTGCGTCCCATGAATTGCGCCAGCGCAGCCGTGGTTGCGATCATCAAGGCCGACGATCCGGAGATTCCCGCGCCCGCCGGCGACTCCGAGTTTGTCTCCAGCGCGAAGCCGCTGTCCGGCGCAAAGAAGCGCGTCAAGTAACCCGCCAGCGGATGGCGAAACTTGCTGGCCGCACAAAGCTGGGCCAGGTTCGTGAACTCCTCTCGCCGGCCGGTGTCCCGGGAGATGAAGCGGATGCGCCCGCTCTTGAGCGGCGTGATCTTCGCCCGCGTCAAGATGCTGACCGCAAAGTTCACCGTTACCGCGCCGGGATGGAAAAGGTACAGTGGCCATATGTCCATTGTTCCACCGGCCAAGTCTACCCGGCACGGCGCATGGACAATGATCGATTGGTCATTGCTCTTAGGCTCAATGTTCGTTGGGTCAAGGTTCGCTGGCAAGTGCTATTCCGTGAAGAACTGGGCCATGTGGCGGAATTTGTTGTAGCGGTCGCACAGGATCGTCTCAACCGGCTGCTCTTTCAGCGCCTTGTAATGGCGCGCCAGGACTTCGTTCACGATGGTCGCGGCTGCGTCGTGGTCAAGGTGCGCGCCCCCCTCGGGCTCGGCAATGATCTCGTCAATGATCTTCATTTCCTTCAGGTCCGGCGCGGTGATGCGCAGGGCCTGCGCCGCCGTCTCTTTCTTGGACGCATCGCGCCACATGATGGAAGCGCAACCTTCCGGCGAGATCACCGAATAAATGGAGTTTTCCATCATGAACACACGATCGGAAACCGCCAGCGCCAGCGCGCCGCCGCTGCCGCCTTCACCGGTGATGGTGGTGATGACGGGCACGCGGATTCGGGCCATCTCCCGCAGGTTGCGCGCAATGGCTTCAGCCTGCCCGCGCTCTTCCGCGCCCAGCCCGGGATACGCGCCCGGCGTGTCAATAAAGGTGAACACCGGCCGTCCGAACTTTTCCGCCATTTTCATCGAGCGCAGCGCCTTGCGGTAGCCTTCCGGATTGGCCTGGCCAAAGTTGCGGTAGACGCGCTGCTTGGTGTCGCGGCCCTTCATGTGCCCGATTACCATTACTTCGTCGCCCTGGTACCGTGCCATGCCGCACATGATGGCCGGATCGTCGCCGAACGCACGGTCGCCGTGGACCTCGCTCCAATCCGTAAAGAGCCGCTCCACGTAGTCCATGGTGAAGGGCCGCTGCGCATGCCGCGCCAGCTCTGTCTTCTGCCAAGCGTTGATGTGCAGCCGTATCTGCTCGCGCAGGAAGTTCACCTGATGTTGCAGGTGCTTCAGCTTGAGATGCGCGTCCTGATCGGCGCCCGCACGCGCCTCAAGCTCGGCAATCTGGGTTTCAATGCCGGCGAGCTGTTTCTGCGCTTTAACGGCTGGGTCCAAAATAGCTCCGAGCTACTAGCTTCTAGCCTTTTCGTGTCCAATAAACTCAAATCCTGTCATCGCTGAGCGAGCACGAGCAACTGCGAGTGCGAGCCGAAGGATCCCGAGGGAGTGTCCTTCACCATGCCGCTTCAGGGAATTTCAACGATCATCATCGATGCGCGTTCAAACTCCTCGCTCAAACGTTCTTGCGAGCGGCTCGTAGCTCGCAGCTACTCCACTCTCCTTACCGCGCCTCGCCCGCACAACTCTTCAACGCGTGTGATGAAGTTACGGTCTGGACAAACATTATATCCATCGGCTTCCATCACTACCATGAAGTCGCCGGCACGTTCCAAATCAAACAACACCTTGGCTTCGCCGCGCCGCTCCTTGCAGAT
>DASVFK010000181.1:0-9933 GCA_036380095.1 Candidatus Angelobacter sp.
GACAGGCACCGTGGTGGTCAAGTAGATGGCGGCCATGGTGAACCCATTTGACATCAAGTCGGCGCTCACGGCCAGACACGCGCAGCACGTGGTGCTGGTCCACTTTCCCATCGCGCTTTTTCTCTCCGCCGTGGGCTGTGATGTTGCTGCCCGCTGGATGCGCAAAAGCGTTCTGGCGACAGCAGCGTATATCAATTTCCTGGGAGCGGCAGTTACGTCTCTTCCCGTTGTGGCAACGGGGATCCTGGCGTGGCGCTGGCAGCTAGAAGGCCAGCGGTTGAAAGGCGTTCTTGAGATGCATCTGGTGATGGGCTTGAGCTCAGCGGCCTTGATCTGCGTGGTCGGCTGGCTTCAGTTTCGCGCCAGGAAAGCCGGCCGACCTGCGGCACCCTATGTCCTGGCGATGGAAGGGTTCGCAGCGCTGGTGGTCGCTCTCACCGGACACCTTGGCGGCTTCTTGAGTGGCGTCAACGTGGGTGGATGAGTCGAATCCTTAGGCCCCATAATTTTTCTTCAAATACTGCGTCATCTCCGTCTCCAGCTCCGCGTAGCCGCCACGAATCGTGCTGCGCAGCGCCGACTCAATCGACTGGCCTTCCCCCAGCCGTTGCAGCAGACGCGCCAGGTCGGCCATGCCGTACGTGTGGCGGATGTACTCCACCGCCGTCAGAGCTTCGGCGTAAGCCACGGACGCCTCCCCTGAGCTGTAGCTTTCAAAGTCGCCTTCAAGCTGGTTGAGCGGGATCTGGTGTCCGGTCGAGTAGAGCGCGGCCAGCCGGGGACCGAACGCCGCGGTGCTCACGCCCTGCTCCAACTCGGCGATGCCCTCATTCAGCCACTGCGGGACGCGTCCGTGCGTGATCTGCATCACGAACGAATGCGTCAGCTCGTGGCGCAGCACCCGCGCCAGTTCCGGCGTCACCGTCTGGATACCGGAAATCGGGATGCGGATCTTGCCGTCATTCAGCGCGGCCGACCATGCCGGCGCCTGCGTCACATCGAAAAAAGCGCGGTCCGTGTAAAGCGAGACAAAGATGCTGCGCGGGGCGGCGTTCAGGTCGTTTTGCAGATCGCGGTAATCGGCTTCCAGCGTCTCCAGGATTTGCCGGCGCAGAGCATCGGCGGTTTGCGAGCCTTCATAGCGCAAGGTGAAGTGCAGGCTTTCTTCCTGGCGGAAATCGGCTTCCGTGCGCGATTCGCGTTCGGCGCGCGCCAGAAGCTGCTTTACCTGGTCATCGGGCCGCAGTTGCAGCGACTTTTTCCAGGCGGCAATGGCCTCGCGCATGCGGTCATTCTTGTAATAGGCAAAGCCCAGGACGGCGAAGGCTTCGCCGGACTGCGGATCGGCCCGCGTCGCCCGCTCGGCGAAGGTGAGCGCCTCCTGCGGACGTCCCAGGCGTAGGAGCATAGCAGCATAGCTCTCCAGCAGCACCGGATTCTCAGGCAAAGACCGTAGCGCTTCTTCCAGGTAGCGCGCCGCCGCCGGCAGATTGTTGCGGCCCTGCTCAAAACCTGCCGCCACGGCATAGGCCCCTGCGGTCTGGGCTGGGTTGCCCTCGCCTGCTACCACTTTCAGCGCCGCGGTGTCTACTTGATTGTCATGGATGATGCGCTCCACAACCTTTGTGTCGACTGCCATCTGCTGGCGCACTGCGGGCGGCTGTTCCGTGGTCGCGACTGCTGGAGCGGCCGAAACGACGGGCGCCGTGCCACGCTCGATCCTGGCCACAATGGATTTGGGAATGGTGAAGGTGTTATCGCCGATGGCGTACTCGACGCGCCCGTTTCGCTCGGTCACGGAGTCAGCGACGATGCGCGTGCCGCCCTTCAGGACGATCGTGTCCGCCCAGGCCGCGGCGCCCAGCAAGAGCGTGGCGCAAAATGTGATAATCAGTCGTCGCACGCGTTTCGTGAGCATTATGGCATGTCTATGACGTATCTTTTTCTTTCCCGGATGACGAAGGTGCTACTGCTGTTACTGGCGCTGGCCGGCGCATTGCCGGCGCAGACCGCCGCGCAGCAGGCCTCCGGTCCGGCGCTCTCGCTGTACCGCAACCTGCTCAACCCCGTGCTTGAGCCGGCGGACGTGCACACCATCCGGCAGGCCTCCATGGAGCATGAGGACATTCACATCGTGCTCAGCGACGGCACGCTTGGCCTGATCCGCGCGGCCGATGGACGCGTGACCGGCGCGGTGTTTGAGGGCGTAGGAGAAATCCTGCTGATTGTTCCCGGCCGCGCCGAGCGCACCTCCATGGCCCTGTTCACCGGCTCCGCCGTGCTGGAGCAGACCTTCACCACCGCTTACCTGCGCTTTGTGGATGAGGGCCTGGTCAACGAGCTCAGCACTGCCTTCCGCCCGGCGGACCAAGATGAAGCGCAGAGCTTCATCGAGCGCTGGCAGCAGCCGGTCCGCGATCTGGCGCGCGCAGACAGCCTCCAGTTGCTCCAGGCGTTGACCAACACCGGAGATGACGCCGTGCGCTATCTGCATGCGCGCGTGGGCGGCACACAGCTCGGCATCTTTGATATTTTTCTGGACACGAATTCCCAGGAGCAGATCAGCGTGGCGCAAACCGCCATGAACGGTAAGCAAGCGTACTACGATATCTGGACATCCTTCCCCATGCGCTCGGCGCGCAGCGCGGGAGCGGAGAACGCCGGCCACAGTCCGCGCTTTGAGCTTTCCGACTTCAGGCTGAACGTGACCGTGCAGCCGCCCACCGACCTGAGCGCGCAAGCGGAATTCAGCCTGACCCCGCGGCGTTCCGGACAGCGCACCGTGATCCTGGGGCTTTCCCGCCTCTTGCGCGTGAGTGAAGTGCTGATGAACGGCGGGCTGGTGGAGTTCATCCAGAATGAAGCCATAAGCGGCAGCGACCTGGCGCGCCGCGGAGACGACCTGATCGGCGTGGTGTTTCCCGCAGCGCTCGAAAAAGACAAGCCCGTGCGCCTCTCCTTTAAGTACTCTGGACCGGTGATGTTTGACGAGGGCGGCGAGCTGCTCTACGTGGGGGCGCGCGGCACCTGGTATCCGAATGCCGGCGCCATGTTCTCCGCCTTCGACCTGACGTTCAACTATCCGGAAGACTGGACGCTGGTGGCCACCGGCCAGCAGGTTTCCACCACGATGGAAAACCAGCGGCGCATCGTGCACCTGGTGACTCCCAAGCCGATTGCGCGCGCCGGCTTCAACCTGGGGAAGTTTGATGTGGCCGAGTCCTCCGTGGCTGAAGTTCCTATCCATGCTTATGCCGCGCAAAAAGTGGAAGCGCCACTGGCCCGGAAGGAGGCGAGTATGGGCCGGCGTCCTCAGCCAGCGCGGGCGGTGCAGCAGATGGCAGACCAGGCCGCCAACACGGTGAAATTCCTCTCCAGCGAACTGGACCCGTTTCCTTATCCCGGCCTGGAAGTCACGCAGCTTCCAGGCTTCCTGAGCCAGTCATGGCCGGGCCTGATTTATCTCTCCAGCATGGCTTTTCTTGACCACGACGAGCGCCGTGCAGCGGGCGTGCACGATCCCTACATCGAACTTCTGCTCAGCAAGCTGATGCTGGCGCATGAAACCGGCCACCAGTGGTGGGGCGACGCGGTGGACTGGGTCTCTTATCGCGATGAGTGGATCATTGAGGCGCTGGCCAACTACAGCGCGCTGCTTATGCTGGAGAAAGACGATCCGAGCGCGATGAAGATCGCCCTGGATTACTATCGTGACGAACTGCTCAGGCCGCGCGGCAATGCCATTACAGCTGATGCCGGCCCGGTCACGCTCGGGCCGCGGCTCACCTCGTCGCGCTTCCCGGATGCCTATGAGAAGGTCCTCTATGGTCGGGGCACCTGGCTCATCCACATGCTGCGCTGCATGCTGCGCCAGGCGGGCGGCGGGAAGGACGACGCTTTGTTTTTCTCCGCGCTGCGCGGACTGCTGGCCCGCTCTCCCGCGCACAAAATCTCCACCCACGACCTGCAACTCGCTTTTGAGCAGGCGCTGCCGGCCTCGCTGGCCTATGAGAAGAAGAAGTCGCTGGAGTGGTTCTTTGATAGCTGGGTCAACGGCGACTCCATCCCGCAGCTCAGACTCGGGCGCGTGAACTTTGCCTCTGCGGGAGGCAAGGTGCGCTGTACCGGCGTGGTGCGCCAGAGCCAGGGCGGCAGGGACCTGGTGACGGCCGTCCCCATTTATGCCGTGGACGCGCTCGGCAAGCAGCAGTTTCTCGCCTACGTGTTTGCCGATGAAGCGGAAACCGCCTTCACCCTGACCGCTCCGGCTGACACCAAGCAGCTTGTGCTTGACCCGGAGAACACCGTGTTGCGGCGCTAGCCGGCAACGCAAACCAATACTCTGGCCGAGTACCCATTGGCATATACTGGCGTGCTAACGAGGGGCCCAAGACCGACTCATGAAGATTGCGTTGACGTTGCTGTTGTTGTTCGTGGCAGGTTGTTCACGATCCGGCCAGAAGCCCGCAGAAGCAGTCAGGAGCCAAAGCCAGACGGAACAGGAGCGAACGCAAGCAATGTCTGCGCCGGACCCGCTTGCTGGCTGGAAACCGCCAACCCCTGATCCGGTCAAAGGCGCAGAGCGTGAAAACGAGCGCATCAAGCAGATGTTTCCGCACGGCCCATTGGATGGAAACTGGTGGAGCAAAGCCGACTATCTGTTGCAGCTGGGCGTGCTGGAGGGCATGGAGGATTGCAGGTATAACGACAAGCACGACGAGCGCGCCATCTATGGCGAGAGTTCACCGAAGGAAATCGTCGACAGCTTTTATAGGTACCATCCGGCTGATGTTCCACTGGAAACAGCTATGAATGCGCTCAGCCGGCCTATTGAACGGGAACAAGGCCAGGCGAGGTACGGCGATTACGATGAGAGATTCTGGGAAGAGGCCGCGCTGGGTGAGAAGCGAGGCTTCCTTGCAGGCTACCTTGCATGCCGGACAGGCCATACGCCGGACTACGCAACAATCGACAACCTCTTAACCAAGGTGGAAGGGTGGTATAAGGACGCGGCAGAACATCCGGGAAACGCTGATGAGCATACGCCGATTGCGATCCTGGTGGAAAAGTTTGCAGGGGCACAACTGAATCACTAATGGCGGAGCAACTCCCGGGATCCTGCTTCTTTTTGGACTATTCGGAGGCTTCAGAGGAAACATGCGTTACACCATCATGATTCTCTTCACGTTTGCAGGTCTTTGCGTTGTGGCCCAGGGTCCGCCGTCCGCGGCCCCGGCGCCTGCCGGCCCGCAGAAATTCACTCTCAAAGCCAGTCCCAAGACCGTGGTTTGGGGCTACTACGATGCCGCCGCGCCGCCGGTGCTGCACATCCATTCCGGTGACACCGTGGAATTTGAGACGCTGCTCACCAACAGTCCCACGGGACTGGAGCGAGCAGGTCTTCCGCCGGAGCAGGTGCAGCAGAACCTGCGCGATATCTACAAGGAAGTCACCAATAAGGGTCCGGGCGGCCACATCCTCAACGGCCCGGTCTATGTGGAAGAGGCCGAGCCTGGCGATACGCTTGAAGTCCGCATCCAGAAGATCGATCTCGCCATTGCTTACGCTTACAACGCGTTTGGTCCCAACCGCGGCTTTCTGCCGGAAGACTTTCCTTATCGCAAGATCAAGATCATCCCGCTCGATCGCGAGCGCATGGTGGCCAAGTTTGCGCCCGGCATCGAAGTCCCTCTGCATCCTTTCTTCGGCAGCATGGGCGTGGCGCCGCCGGAGTCGCACGGGCGGGTGGACAGCGCACCTCCGGGAGTCCATGCCGGCAACATGGACAACAAAGAGTTGGTAGCCGGGACCACGCTGTACCTGCCGGTGCACGCGCGCGGCGCCCTGTTTGAAGTGGGCGACGGCCACGCCGGCCAGGGCAACGGCGAAGTGGACATCACCGCGCTTGAAACTTCGCTGACCGGCACCATGCAGTTCATGGTGCGCAAGGGGACCGGACAGAAATATCCGCGCGCGGAGACGCCCACGCACTACATCAGCATGGGCTTCCACCAGGAGCTGTATGAGGCCACCAAGATCGCGGTGCGCGAGATGATCGACTTCCTGGTGGCGGAAAAACACCTGACCCGCGACGAAGCTTACATGCTCACCAGCGTGGCCGGCGACGTGGACATCACCGAACTGGTGGACGGCAACAAGGGCGTGCATGTGATGATGCCGAAGACCATCTTCACCAAGTAGAATTGCCTGGGGCCACTTCGAAGGAGGAGAAATGAACCTTCTGGTCCGCTGGCTGGTCAGCGCCGTATCGTTGCTGATTGTGGCGCATTTTGTTTCCGGCTTTGTCGTTCACAACTTTCTTGCGGCGCTGCTGGCGGCTGTGGTGATCGGCTTTGTCAACGCCACGCTCGGCCTGGTGGTAAAGGTGGTTACCTTTCCGCTGAGCCTGGTCACGTTTGGGCTTTTCCTGATCGTGGTGAACGCCATGATGCTCAAGGTGGCTGCGTGGCTCACGCCGGGATTTGAGGTGCGGAGCTGGACCGCGGCGTTCCTGGGGGCCATCCTGGTCAGTTTGGTTTCATGGTTCCTGCACTGGCTAATCGGCGACAAGCGGCGGCAACGCGCCTATTGATCTTTTACCGGCTATAACCAAAGGCTGTTGTCGAAGGGTATACAAAAGGCCGAATTCCGTCATCATTCCCGGCAAAAAAGGGATACACTCTGCTCATGAAGTTACTGGGCAGTGTCTTTTTTGTGGTTGTCTGCCTGGCAGGCGCGCAGTCCAAACCTGCGCCCGGCGCAACCAAGCCTGAATCGCTCAATCCGCTGGTGCAGCAACAGTTCGGCCCCGGCTTTACGGTTACCACTACGTTTCCAGTCACCATGCTCACGGCCGATTTTGACGGTGACGGCGTGGAAGACGTGGCCATTGTGGCCGACGGCAAAGACCCGCTGCCGGACTCCTACCAGTTCAAATACGCCGTGGCGGACCCCTACAATGCCTTTTTCGGCTTCGGCGATCCGCGCCTGACCCAGAGCTTTGGCAGGGCCGATCCCAGTCACAACCACACCCTGCTCATCATCTTCGGCGCCGGCCAGGAAGCCTGGCACGCCGCCACACCCAAAGCCAAGTTCGTCCTGATCAACGTGCCCTTTGACACCCTGGAAGTGGGGCGCATGCTGGTGAAGAAGAACAAGCCGCCGATATTTACGCTCAAGACGGTGGAGGCGCAGATCATGGACGCCGCAATTTATTGGGACGCGAAAAAGAAACGCTGGAAATGGCAGCCGGGTGATTCAGTGCAGTAAAACATCAGGTGATCGGGAGATCGGGTCATCGGGTGATCTGAGACGGCGCTATTCAGATTCGCCGCGTTAACTCGCAGACCACCCATTCTGTTTGAAAGCAAATTTTCTATTCTTCGTCTTCATCCTCGCTGTTCCCGCTCGCGCTTGCGGCTGAAGCAGCCGGAGCCCCGGCCGTCCTTCCGGCGTTGAGATGGTCATAGTTCAGCACCGCATTAAAAATCAAGAAGAAGCTGCCCATGGTCTCATTGCGCCACATGGGATTGTTGGCAAAGAGCACTACGTGGCCTTTGCCGTGCGGGACATCCACCACAGCGGGTTTTTCCGCGATCTCATTGCCGCCGGTGATCATGCCGCTCAGCAGCAAGTCCTTTTCCGCGGCAAAGCGCAGCACCACCCGCGGCTGCTGATCTTTGGGAGGAAGGGCGAATCGCGCAAAGTCCGGTATGTCCTCCGGAACAAACAGCTCCTGCTCGCGCGGTGAGCGCCGCTCCGGCCTTTCCGGGGCCACGTACTTGCGGCCCTGCAGAATGTCGGGATCGGAGGCTGAACCACGGCCACTGGAGCGGCCCCCGGCCCCTGCCTCAGCGCCGCCACCGCCGCCTCCCGGCCCGCCGCCGATGCCGCCCACGGTGATCACCGGCCCCTGGCGGAAGTAAACATAGAGCTTGTCATCGTAGCCATAAGCGATGGGGCTCTTCTTGTCGTCAATGCTCGATAGCACAACGCTGCCCGGCGCCTGCATGGTACGCGCATCGGTCACGTTGACCATCTCCGTCATGCCGCCGGCCACAGGCAACGCGGCGCTGGTCTGTACCGCGATCAGCAGTCCGCCTTCGCTGACGAACCTCTCCAGGTTGGCCAGGCCCTGATAGCCGAGCCCGCCGCGAATATCGTCTGTGGAGTCGAGGCCGGGCGCGACGAAGTTCGGCGTCTCCGCCGTGTTCTTCCACGGCATGGGCGCAATGCCGTTGCGCACGGGCAGGCCGCGTAGCATGGTGCTCAGGCCCGCCGGCCCGCCGCCGCCCATCGGCGGCAGGATGATCACATCAAGTTTCTGGCGCAGGTTCGAGTTCTCGCGCAGCCAGGTGTCAGCGACGTAAGTGTAGGGAACTTTCAGCTCCTCAAAGGCGACACGGTACCAACCGTCATTCTGTGTGTTCTGCCAGTTGTGAACCAGACCTACGCGCGGCGTGCCCAGCGCGTGCGTGGCGACTTTAACGTCAGCGCTGGTGGCGTGCACTTTCAGGCCCAGCTCCTTGGCTGCTTTTTCCACTTGAGCGCGGTCGCCGTTGCGGATAATGAAGCTTCCTGCTTTAAATTTGATTCCGTCGGCTTCAAGCGCATCTTCGGCAGCTTCCATGGATGTGGAGGCCAGGCGATAGCGCAGCGTGGCCAGCGTGTTGTCCGTGTTGTGCTGGATGATGAAGGTCTTGCCCTGGCCGTCAATGCCTCCGGGCGCCTCCAGTTTGCCCACTTTCTGCATGGGCGCATTGAGGATCGCCAAGTCAGTAACGCGCGTGGTTTTCAGATTGCGCAGCGCCCCCAGGGTCCAGCCGGTGTCGTCATACGATCGAGGATCGCGCGGGCTGTAATACTGCGTGTCCAGCACCATGTCTGCCAGGCGGCTGTAAGGTTGGTCCATGCGCACGATGTAACTGCCGGCAGGAATCACCGTCTCCGCGGGCTTCTTTTCTTCCCGGGCGGCGTCTGGTTTTTCGGGCTGAGCCGGTCTGCCCCGGCCTTCTCGCTGGGAAGCGTCGCGTGCAGGAGCTTCATGGCTTGGCTGTGCAGCCAGACGAATTTCCCTCTCCACGCGATGCACTTCCACACCCTGCACTTGAAGCAGGTTCAGGAAAGCGATCTGTTCGGCAGTGCGGGGCTCGTCGGCGGGAAAGACCCAGGCCGCCGGACCTTCATTGCGCGCTTTCTCCACCGCGCGTTTGCTTTTGAGATAGAAGTTGTTCAGGAACTGTTGGCCGTTCGCGGCCACGTTGTTCATGCCGAACAGGATTGCGCTCTGCTGCATGTTGGTGTTGTTGCGCGCTGACCATTTCACTTTAGGCAGCGGAGGATTCGGGCGGTACCATTCGCGATTGGTGTTGGCCGGGGTCAGCGTTCGTACGCGCGTATCGGCGCCGCCATTGCCGAAAGTCTCATAGAAGCGGCCGATCGAGTTGTGGTTGTTAGCGATGGAGAGCAGGTAATTCGGCGCCCAGCCGTCATAGAAGCCGTGCGTCCACACGCCGATCACGCCGCGCTTGGTCATCTCCTGGATCTCGTGATACGCCATCTGCTGCCACTCGCTGATCACGATCGGGTCCAGCCACGCGTTGTACGGACCGGTGCCGGTCATGATGTAAAGGTACGGCACCGACTCATGCAGGTCGTGCATGACGGTCGGATGGTATTCGAGAAAAGTTTTGAGCATGTTGCGCGAGAGTGCCAGACTCAAACCTAGATTGTCGCGATTGTTATCGTGCGCAACGTAATGTCCCCACCAGATCAGTGGATACGGCGGCTGGTCAGGATGCTTTTTGTGTTGCATGTAAATGTCCACCATGCGGTCGTGGCCGTCGACCTCCACGATGGGCGTGATCAGCACAATCGAATCCTGGCGGATCTTCTGGATGAACGGCGTGTCTTCCACCGCCAGCCGGTAGGCCA
>DASVFK010000182.1:0-35893 GCA_036380095.1 Candidatus Angelobacter sp.
CCCAGGATGCATTCCTTTGTGTCCAATACCTGCATGTTCGTCACCTGCGTTCCATGCTGCCGGTCACCTGCCGGCAGGCATGCGCTGTGCAGCGCACACCAAACGAGTATGGCGCAGAAAAGATGAGTCCCGGTGTGCCATCATTTGCCGAGGCCGGGCGATGCCGCGGAATTTGTTGGGAGAATTTGTGCTGGAGCCGCTCAAGAAGATTTGAGCCCGACGGCGGGCATCCCGGAGCGTCGCTTGAAGGGGATGTTTAAACTGTGGCCGCGATCACAGCGCCGGGAAGACCGGGAAAGCGGCGTACCTGGGTATCGCGTAATCCAGTCCGCTGGAGGACTTCGCAGAGCTGTTGTGGAGTTTCCCGAAATTGGACTCCATTGATGACCCAGTCGACGGCCATGAAATGAGTGCCATTCAAAGGCCCGCTGTCGTCAATGAATTGGTCATACACGAGGAACCGTGTTCCAGGAGCTCCGTGCTGTTGCACCGTGCGGTAAAGGGCCTCACGCTGGCTTCTTGTCAGCAGATGAATGACGTTGGAGATAATAATGATGTCGGCTTTGCCAAGCAGTCCGTCAAGTTCTTCCGGGCGCCGCAAATCGGCCGCGTGGAACCTGATGGCATTGGCTGCCTTGTGTTCGCTGATTTGGTTTTGAAAAGCCTGCTCCATCCGGGGCAGGTCAACCACCGTGATGGAAAGATGAGGCGCCACGCGCGCCAGTGCGAGCGCCAGCGATCCATCGGCCCCTCCCAGATCGAGCACCTGCCTGGCCTGGCGCACGTTGCCAAACCGCACCAGATGGGGCGCGAGCGTGCGGGCGCTGGAGCGCATGGCGGCGGTGAACAAAGGAATGTATTCCTGAACGTTGCCCGATTGAAAAATGTCCGCAGCTTTTCCGGTGCGAAGCGTGCTGGCGATGCGCGCGGAGGTGACGTGGGAAGCGCTCAGGCGCGACTCCATCGCCAGCAAGGGGAGAATCGTCTCGATTCCCTGCTGGGCGCGGAAGCCCAGCTGGTTCTGGTGCAATACGCCTACCGAGGCCAGCAGCTCCAGCATGGGCGTAAGCAGCTCTGCGTCTAGGCCGAGAAGGCCGGCGATCTCGGCGGCGCCAAGAAAATCGTCAGCGATGAGGCGCAGCACGCCCACTTCATTCAAGGCGAAGATGGAAAAACTCACTTTGTAAGCATTCGCCCACGACCACACGGAGGGCTCGAGAGAGCAGGGCTGCAAAGCTCGGGGGAATTGATCGACCTTGAAATCTGCTATGGGCATGCGACGGCGCTCCTTGCAATCAGTTGCCAGGGGAGATTAGACAGCTTCCCCCAGGACCGACAGTTTTCTTTTGCGCAGGTTGCTCCAGTACCACCAGTTTTTCTGTTCTTCCGGCAACTCAGGATCGCGTGCCTGCGCGACAGCACAGCGGAATATATCAAGGCAGCAGGGATCGTGCTGCACGCCGGTCAGCTCACACAGCCTTTGATACAAGTCGTCCCCATCCTTCCTCGCCAGATCGGCCACAGAACGAACACCGAGCAAGCGCAGGTCAGCAACAGTTGCCGGTCCCACACCCGCGAGATCTTCCAGTTGACGATTTCCTGTCATGGCATGCCCTCCTTTTTCCCAGGAACTAAGTTCAGCAAGCTTGCCGCGATGCCGGACCCACAATTTGCCGGTTCCATCCACCGCCACGCCTAGTTTAACAAGGCTTTTTCAGGTCTCACCAGGCGGAGGTGCGCCATCTTCCGCCTACCCCCGCCATCAATTTGGGGGTAGCTGGAACAGCGAAAAATCGCACCTATACTGGAGGCGGAAAGGCGCTAAAGACATGAACTTTACAGAGATTCGGCAAACGTTACGTTCACTGCGGCGGCAACCGCAGTTCACGATTCCCGCGCTCCTTGCCCTGACGCTGGGCATCGGCACCAACGTAGTGATTTTCACCCTGGTCAACCAGGTGTTACTGCGTCCACTCCCGTACGCGGAACCCGACCGCGTCGCCATGGTGTACCTGCGCTCGCAAGCGCAGACCGGTAAGGGAGTCATGGCCCTGGCCGACTTTCTCGACATCAAGAACAACGCCAGCCATTTTCAGCAGATTGCCGCATACCAACTTTCCGACTTCAATCTGGCCCCTGCCGGAGGGGACGATGCCGGCGAGCAAATCATTTGCACCCGTACCTCCGCGGATTTTTTTAGCATTCTGGGCACACGGCCGCTGCTCGGCCGGGTTTTTCGCCCGGGTGACGACGCACCGGGCACCAGTCCTGTCACGGTGTTGAGCGAAAGCTTATGGAAACGCCGCTACGGAGGCCGGCCCGATGTGCTGGGAAGAATCGCAACCTTCAACGGCAAACCGTTCACCATCGTGGGCGTGGTGCCATCATCGTTTCAATACCCGCGCGCGGACGTTCAGGCCTGGGCCATTCTCACCCTCAATCCGCCTGCGCGCCGCTCCCCGTCTTTTCTCCGGGCCATCGGCAAGCTCCGTCCTGGAGCTTCCATCGAGCAGGCCCAGGCGCAGTTGAGCGTGATCGCCAAAAACGTGGAACAGGCAAACCCAGCGGATTATTCGAATCTTGAATTCATCTCGGTTTCGTTGACGGAAGCCGTGGTGGGCAATTTCCGCACGGTGCTCTGGATCCTGGAGGCGGTGGTATTTCTGGTGCTCTTTATCGCCATTGTGAACGTGGCCAATCTTACATTCGCACGCGGGCTCGGCAAAGAACGCGAGATCGCCGTGCAAACCTGCCTGGGCGCAAAGAGGCGGCACATTGTCCGGCTGTTGCTGCTGGAAAGCCTGATGGTCTCCGCCCTGGGCGGCGTGCTTGGCCTGCTGATGGCCTGGGGAGGCATCGTTTACTTGAAGGCACTCAATCCGGCCAATATGCCCAGATTGCAGGAAGTGAATATCGATTTCCGGGTAGCGCTGTTTACTGTTTTTCTCGCAGTCATCGCTGCCATGGCGTCCGGGCTTCTCCCCGCGTTGCGCGTTTCCAAGCCAAACCTGAGCGAGAGCTTGAAAGCCGGCGGCCGGGCAGGCACCGATCTGCGGAAAAACCTGCGGGTCCGCAGTGCACTGGTGGTGGCGGAAATCGCGATGTGCTTTACTTTGCTCATAGGCGGCGGGCTGATGGCGCGCAGCTTCATGAAGTTGAGCCACGTGGACATGGGCTTCCAGGCCGATCCGGCAGACCTCCTGATCCTGAAGACTTATCCCAGCGGCCCGAGTTACACCAAGGAGCGCCGGGTACAGTTCTATGGGCAGCTCATCTCCGATATCAAGAAGTTCCCGGGCGTCAAGGATGCCGCCATCTCATTCTGTATCCCGCCCAATCGGACGAACTATGCCAACGGCTATGAGATCGAGGGACGGGAGAGCTTGAAGCCGCAAGAAAGCCCAATTGTCCCAGTGCCGATCACCAGCCCCGGATACTTCAAGACCATGCAGATCCCCCTGCTCCGCGGCCGCGATTTTGCGGAGACGGACACGCTGACATCACCGCCTGTGGTCATCGTAAGCCAGGCGTTCGCCAGGGCATATTTCCCGAACCAAGACGCGGTCGGCAAGCGAATTCGCGAATCCGACTCTCCCGAGGAAAGCGGGGCGCGGCCATGGATGGAAATCGTAGGCGTCGTTGGGGATGTGCATTATCAAGGCGCCAACAGCGAAACCACGCCGGTCTACTACCGTCCCAGCACGCAACTGATATTCCCGTGGGGAGACTACGTGATTGTGCGAGCGGCCAATCCGGCCAACTTGATCAGCGCCATTGAACAGCGCGTGCACGCTGAGGACCGAAGCATTACGGTATCAGGCACGGCGACCATGGAGCAGTTGATGGGCGAGGCCATCAAGCAGCCCCGGTTCAACACGTTGTTGATAGGGATTTTTGCCGTCGTCTCCCTGGTGCTTACTGCCATCGGCACCTATGGTGTGATGGCATACTCAGTAACGCAGAGGACAGTCGAGATCGGCATCCGCATGGCGCTGGGCGCGCAGAGGAGCGACGTGCTGAAGCAGATGCTGGGGCAAGGCTTCCAACTTGCTTTAATCGGCAGCGCCCTGGGGTTCACCACCGCGATCATCCTGGGCAGGTCCGTGCAGGCGCTGCTTTTCGGGATCTCCTCTCTCGATCCCGCCACGTATGCGCTGATCACGCTCCTTCTGTTCGGCGTGGCCGGAGCCGCGTGCTACGTGCCGGCGAAACGGGCCGCGACGCTTGATCCATTGCTGGCCATTCGAGAGGAGTAATGGCGGACGCCGTTGCGGTAGAGCGGACAACTTTCCCGTCAAGGATCTGTGTCTCCGTAGGGCACAGCAGTGCGGAGATGATGTTGAACCTGGCGCACATCGAGGCGGAACGAGGAGAGCGATTCTTCGAGTTCTGCCTCGAATTTCTCAACAATCCGCAAGAGGGGCCCGATCTAGTTCGAGAGTTTCTGCGTGGCCGGCCCCAGACCTGCATCCTCGTCACCTGCCGACGCGGCGACCGCAATCTCCAGTGCTCGATCTCCGAACAACTTCGGCTGTTTGAGGCTGCTGTGGTTGCAGGGGCCCGCGGGATTGATGTGGAAATCGAAACAGCGCGGCACGTGCGCGAGTGGCTGACCGTCATGCGGCACGGTTGCTTCCGCATCGTCTCGTATCACAATTACCAGGACTGCCCTCCATTGGAACCGGTGCTCCAGGAGCTGGAGTCGGTCCCCGCGGACGTTATTAAGGTGGCAGTCATGGCCAGGGAGCAGGAAGCGATCGGCCGGTTGATGCTGGCAGCACACAAATGCCGCCGGCCCAACCTGATGCTGGCAATGGGCCGGGAAGGACTTCCAACCAGAATCGTGGCGCCGATCCTCGGCCGTTCCTTTACCTATGCTTCGCCGGCGGGCCAGGAGGGCACAGCCGCGGGACAGCCCGATGCGCGCACTCTGCGCGAAACTTACCGGCTGGATGAACTCGATCGCGATACCAGGTTCCTGCAGCCGGCCGGGCCCTGGCCGCAGGAACGAATGTAGTTTCTATTCCGTGGTCTGACTGACCTTTGTAATCTGCTCAATCCTTGCCCGCGGAGCAAGAGCAAAACGTTTGCCGGGCTAAACGTCAAAAGGAGGCTCGCAGGCCGTTAGAGACGGCCTGCCGCCCCCTCTTTAAAGGTGTTGGTCTGTTGGTCGCGGGGCCGTATCTACCAGCAGGGCGCGCCTCCGGTGTACGTTCTCGGCGCACCGCTGGTGTCCGGCACCTGGATACTCGAGGCTATCTGGCTCAGATCGATCCCCCAGCGGTTCAGCTTCTTGCCCATGCGGAGCTGCATGACACGGATTTCGTTCATCTTCGCCGGGAAGATGGATTCGATTTCGCGGAGGTCCTTCATGCGGTCTTGAGGGCTCAGCTTGTCGGCCAACACCGCCTCGAGATTGCTCATGAAGAAGTTGTAATTGAAGTCGGCGAGCTCGCGGCGTATCTCCAGCACTCGGGAACGGAAGGCGCGGAGCTCTTCTTCCACCGCGGCGATATGCCCGAAGGCCCTTCTGGTGCGGGAGATATATGTTTCCAGCACCACATTGAAGGTTTCAAACTTGTACACCGACGATTGCTCGGTGATGACGCCGTGCTCATGAAAGTCCTCATTGTTGTAGAGCGAAGCGAAATGCTTGGCCAGCAGCGCCACTCTTTCGTCCTTGAAGCCGTAAGCAAAGTGATGAAGAGTTGTCTTGTATTCGTCTTCCAGGAGCCCGTCTTTTTCCAACTTGGAAACAATCACCGTTCCGGGATAGATTTCCAGACGCTCGGTAAGCCGACGCAGGTTGTGCCCGTTGTGGTTTTTCAGGAACAGCGCATTGGACCGCAAGGTATCCACCGTGGAGTAGGGGTGGAACTGGATGAACCCCATGGCCAGGTAAATGCCGTGTTCCCGCAGCAGGCGGATGATGCGCACGTTGTCTTCCACCGTGGCACGCTTGTCCCAGAGATCCAGTTCTTCCGCGGTGCCGGACTCGATGCCGACATTCACTTTCTCCAAACCGGAGCGAAAGAGCAGATCGAGCAGCTCATTGTCGTCGTCACTCCAGTTTTCCGCGCGCATGCAGCAGTTGTAATAGATGTTCAGTTTTGCGTCGAGAATGCCCTGGGCGATCTTGCGGACGCGTGTTTTTCCCAGCTTGCCGCCATCTGGGTCTTCAAAAGTGGAATCGATGAAATCGTACGTCCGGTAGTTGTAGCGGCCAACCAGCTCTTTCAATTCTTCGAGCACGGATTCCACCGAGCGGCCGCGCCACGCCTTGCCTTTCTGGATCATGTTGCTGACGTTGGGCGCGCTGCAGAATGTACAACGGGCCACGCACCCGCGGCTGGTGCTGATACGCATGTATTCCAGATCATTGCCGTTTTGCTCGAACTGGTCGCGCGCGGGAAAGGGAAGGGCATCCAGGTTGTGCATGAGCGCACGCAGGGGGGCCCTGTGGACCGTGCCATCCGACTTGCGATAGACGATGCCGGCGCAGGAGTCAAGAGGTTCTCCCAGATACAACCGCTGCACCAGGTCCCAGACGGTAGGCTCGCCTTCGCCCACAGCCACAACATCGATTTCGGGAATGTGCGCCAGCACCTGGTCACCGGCGTAGGTTCCCGCCGGGCCGCCGCAGGCGATGACCGCGTCGGGCAATTCTTTTTTCAGCAGCGTACAAAAGCTCTTGCAGCTCTCAACATTGAGACTCATCAATGTGAAGCAGACCAGCTTGGGACCGTAGGCTTTCAGTTGCCTGAGCGCATTCTTGTGTTGATGGGTCTTGATCTCGAAGATGCGTACCGTGAACCCTCCCCGGCGCAATACTGAAGTCATCAGCGCGACTCCGAGGTGCTCAGGAGACATCACCAGGTCGCCATCGAGCAGAACCACAAACGCAACCCGATATCCCGCCGGGTCTGTCACCTGGGGATGAAGCTCGAACTTAAAATCGCCGTTGGGCACAGGCGCCGAGGGCGCAATTACAACCGGCAAGGTCACCATCTGTCCTCTCCTTCAGGTATGAATCGAAATTCTGTTGCACTCTTCATTCCGCTTCCACTTCTTGAAAGACCGGGTCGGTATCCTGGTGGAAACACTTGCGGCACGCAGAAATCCAGGCTTCCAGGGCGTTAAACGATGAGCAGCAGACATGCGCGCCGCTTCCCAGCATGCGTTCCGGAGATTCAAAACCCCAGGTGACGGCCGCCGTGACGGCCCCGGCAGCCAGCCCGCAACGAACATCGAGCACCGAGTCGCCCACGATCACGAGCCGATCCGCGGGCACGCCCAAAATGCCTGCCAGGGCCCATAAACCATCCGGCGCAGGTTTTCCGGGATACGGATCATCGCCACAGACAATGCCGGTGAAGAAATGCCGGAGGCCGAAGTAACCCAGGATCTCCAGAGTGCGCGCCCGGTCCTTGCCGGTCATCAATGCGAGCGGCAGGTTCATGGAGTTGAGCAGGTTGAGCGCCGTGTAAGTACCGGGCACAACGCGGATCTGCTTATAGAGCTGCCGGCTCATCTCGCGGTACCTCGCCGACATCTCGGGGGGCAAACCAAGTTCACGCAGGATTTCAGGCAGGGGCATTCCCATCCGGTGAAAGAACTCCTGCAACGGAGGTTCGCCGCCATCGCCGAATTCCCGGTAGCACTCGCGGAAGACGAATTCCATTTGCGGGCGTGAGTCGATCAGCACCCCGTCCAGATCAAATACCACGGCGTGAAAGTCATGGAGCCCCACAGCGTCACCTCGCGTTCTCAGTTTCAAAAACGTCCCTTACATATCCAGCCCGCCGGCAACCGGTATGACCGCACCGGTGATATAGGAGGCTTTGGGCGAACAGAGGAATGAAACCGCAGCGGCCACCTCTTCGGCTGTTCCGGACCGCCGCAAGGGTATGCGGCTCTTCACCTGGTCAGGCGGATCATCCTTATTCATGCCCGCACGGATCCATCCCGGGGAAACAATGTTGGCGCGGATGTTGTAGGGGCCAACTTCTCTGGCCAACGAACGTACCGCGCCCACCAGCCCGGCTTTGCTGGCAGCGTACGCGCCCTGGCCTTCCAGGCCGCGATCCGCAACCACGGAACTGATGGCGACCACGGACCCCTGGCGCGAGCGAATCATCCGCCGTAACAGCGGACGCACAGAGTGAAAAAATCCGTTCAGGTTGGCCGCCACCACGGAATCCCAGGCCGCTGCAGTAGTCTGGGCAAAAAGAGTTCTCTTGACCACGCCGGCGGCGTGCACCACCGCGCCAATGTCCCGCGGCCCATCCGCAACCTGGGCCAGCGCTTTCTCAGTGGCGGCGGAGTCTTTGACATCGAAGGCCAGAAGCTCCGCAGCACCGCCAAGCACCCTGATTCCGGCCACCAGCGCCTCGCCGGCCTCTTTGTTCCCGTTGCAGCAAACGTAAACGTAGAAGCCATCGCGGGCGAGCCGCTGCGAAAGGGCGGTTCCGATACCGCCAGCGCCGCCGGTGACCACCGCCGCTGTTTGCGTCCCATTTTCCACGTTGGGTCCTCCTTACTGTGTCAACGGGACGAAACGACAGGGGGTCATGCTTCGCCCCCGGCGGCGGCGCCCACCGATTGAAGATTGAGCTGCCTTTCCACGTACTCGGCCAGCACATCGAGCGAGTCAATCAGGGACACCGACAGGTCCTCATCGGCGATCGAGATATGGAAATGGTTCTCAACCCAGATGAGGAGTTCGAGCGAATTGATCGAGTCCAGTCCCAGCGCCGAGGTCAGGTTCGTATCCGGTATGGTTTCAGGGCCCTGGTTCAGATGGAGCGCTTGTACGATGATGGAACGCAATTGTGTTTTTATTTCATTCATTGTTCTTCTCCGCAAACGTGAAGTTGTGAAGCTCGGGTGATGACGCGGGGCGGCGGCACGTTATCAACTGCAAGGCCCCTTCACGGACAAGATCGGCCTCGACCTTCGAGAAACCGGCTTCTTTAAGTTGTTCGCGCAAATCGCGAAGCCTTGCCCAATGCACCCCTCCATGTGTGAGCCAGTCCAACAGGAACTGGGAAGATTCCGGCGCGGCATCCACGAACATGTCAACGATGGCCAGGGCCCCTCCGGGGCGAAGCGCCAAAATCATTCGCTCCAGCGTCGCCTTTGCTTCCTGGGGCCGGAGCCAGTGAATGGTGTTGGTGAGCACGATGGCGCTCAGGGAATCCGG
The DNA here is from genome assembly GCA_036380095.1 of Candidatus Angelobacter sp. GTDB lineage: Bacteria > Acidobacteriota > Terriglobia > Terriglobales > Acidobacteriaceae > Angelobacter. The sequence goes on from DASVFK010000182.1 coordinate 9,203, forward strand.
CTCGAGCGGCAACTCTTCCCAGGAGAAGGTCAGCAGGCGCTCGGTGTCAGCAAGGCCGCGCCAGGCAAGATTGGGAGGCGGATTCAGAGCGCAGAATTGACAATCCATTTCGAGCGCGGTGCGCAGGTGAAGGGCGATTCGTCCGGCAGCCCGCCCCACTTCCAAGGCCTTGCCTTGCGGCGGAAGACGCAACTTGCGCTGAAGCATGAGCGCGGTAAAGTCCTGCCAGGGGCCGCAGAACGCTTCCATGTAAGCGTCAGAGAATGGTGTAGTTTCCACTTGCCGCTCGAACAGACGGTTGTGCACGCCATCGCGAACCACGGCACTGATTTGTTGCGGAGAGAGCCAGGTAGTCCTCAACTGGTCCTCAAGACCGCAGACCGACGACCACGCCAGGTCAGACTTGCGAGAAAGCTTGTACCCCGCGGGAGATCCCGAGACCACACCGCGGTACTTCAGGTAATCGAGCAATATCTGCAGAGCGCCTGAATCGCACGCCAGTTTTTCGGCAATCGCCGAGAGGGGCTTTGCCTGGCCATCCAGTTCACGCAACAATCCCATTTGTTCAGCGGCGAGAATCGCGTGCGACAGCCTGAATGCCTGCACCGCCTGGAACAGGGTGGGGGACGACTGCGCTTCCGGGGACGCCAACTGCCGCGCGCTGACCTTGTTGGACCAGGTTTTCGGCAGCTCGTCATAGAAGTGCCAACGGTTGGGAATCTTGTAAGGGGCGAGCCTGGCTTTAAGGAATTGATGAAGGTCTTCGACGGAGACAAGGCCCGGCTCTTTCAAGGCAATATGCGCTTCCACGCATTCTTCGCCATGCCGGTCGAGCGAGCCCTTGACGCAAACTTCCGCCACCGCCGGCGAAGCCAACAGGGCCGCTTCAATCTCCCGGGGTTGAATGGAATGGCCGCCCCTGCGAACGGCTGCTCCTCTCCTTCCGAGCAGGCGGAAGCCGCCATTGGCATTGCGCTCGAAGAGATCTCCCATGGGCCACCAGCCGCCAGGCGAAAGCTGGGCAGCTTCATAACCGCTGGTTCCGAGGTATCCTGCGGGCGGGTGTTTCAGGCGTACCCAGAGTTGGCTTCCTGTTTGGCCGGGACTCTCCACCAGTTCGCAAGGAATGCCCGGCATGGGCTCGCCGGTCACGTCGCCTTCGGCCGGTTTGAGGCTGGCAAGAATAGCTCCGGTCTCCGAGCTTCCGTAATTGCGTGAAAGCGCCACGCCCCATCGCAGGCAGAACAGGTTGGAAACGTCATCGTTTGTGGGGCCGGCTCCGGCCATGGCGATGCGCAGCTTCGACGATACCGGTTTGCCCTGGTCAACCAGGCCGAGGGTGTGGGCCATCGCCGGGACCAAAGGCATGATGGTGGCTCCCGACTCCTGAATCTGCGTGGAGACAAGATGCGGCGATTTGTAAGCCACTGGCGCCAGGCTTGCACCGGCCGTGAGGGCGCCGGCGAGCGCCGCGCCAAAGCTGTAAGCGTGATAGAGGGGCGCCGGAGCAAAGAACACATCGTCGGGCGTTGCCTTCCACAGTGCCTGGTAGCGCTGGCCCTCGTCTGTAAAACTGGAATGCGAGCGCAAAGCGATGCGCGGTTCTCCCGTGCTGCCCGAGGTGGCGAAGCCCACGGCGATGTCTTCACCCAGCCATTCCGGCAGACCAGCCGGTTCTACGCCGGTGGTTTCCCATCTGTCTCCCTCGATGCGGTAACGTGTTCCCGCAACCTGCATGAGCGCCCTGGTTTCGCGTTCGGTCAATTCGTGCGGAATCAAGATGGCCGGGATGTTGGCACGCAACAGGGCGAGCACGTTCAACACCCATTCGGCGCTGTTCACCGCGCGCAAGCACACCGGCAGTCCCGAACTTTGACGGCGAAAACGTGCGGCCCGCTCGCACACCTCGGCATCAGCCTGGGAGTAAGTCCATTGCGCCGGGCCGTACAGAAAAAGGCGCGCGGGATCTCGCAGGGCTCCCATGGTGAGCAGGTGATCAAGCCGGGGCATGGCATGCCTCCATGGCTTCGGTAAGGCTGCACTTGCCGGCAAAGTAATCGAGAAGGCGCAGCACGCCGTCATTGCCATGCTTGCGGGCAAAATACTCAAGCGCCCAGTCATGGTCACCGGCACGGCCGCTGATTGAGTGGTCCATGTGGTAACAGAGAGACCGTTCGGCGTACCGGGTGGCAATGCCGGCCTGGGCGGCGCGATATCCGAATTCCAGGTCTTCCGCACCCCAGCGCAGCCCCATGCTCTCGTCGAATCCGCCGAGCGTTTCAAAGACGGAGCGATCGACAGAAAGCTGGCCGCCGGTGCAGCCGATCCAACTGGCGATCACGTCAGAGGGATTGGCGTGAAACCAGCGCTGCAAGTCGCGCTGGAATGGTGTGCCACGGGCCATGTTGCGCAGCAGTCCGGGATTTTCCAGCGCCTCCGCGGAGAGAGTGCGGGATGCAAGCAGGCAAGCATTGCTACCTGAACGAAGGCGCAAGGAGTGCGCTGCTTCCGCGGTGAGTTCCCCGCTGACCGGGTCTTCGAAAGCAGCCAGCCAGGGCAAATGCACAATCGTTCCGCGATAGAGGAAGCGGGCGGCTTCAGGGCCCAAGCAGGAATGGAAGCGCAAGACTTCTCTTTCCGGCAGAATATCGGAATCGATAAACAAGATACGATCGCCGCGGGCAAGCGCAGCGCCGGCATTCCGCGCTTTCGACCTTCCGCCGCGCGGAATTTCCACGATCTTGAATTCCACCGCGGAAGGATGAGCGCACTCGTCCACGCACTCGCGGATCTCCAGCGCTCCGCCGTCATTGACAACGATCACTTCCGTGTCCGTTGCGTCAGCGCGAACGGCCGCCGCAACACAGGCCAGCGTGCACCTGAGTCTGGGAACACCTCCCCCGGCAGGTATGACTACACTAAGCACTTCTGACTCTCCCAGTATTCGGTGTAGATCTCCTGCAGGCGCTGGCGCACGACAGGACCGCGATACATCGGCGTGGAGCACAGCTCGTCCAGGGTGATCTCGTTGTCCATGAACATGGAGAGCGCGTCCCACGGCGTGAAACATCCTTTGCAGGCATCGAGCCTCGGCTTGGGCGCAAGCAGCAGCTGATGAAAAGGAGTGTTGCCGATGCTTTCAACCACCGGCTCTGTTTCCTGTGTGACCATGTTGCCGATCTTGTTGAACCAGATGTTGGGGCAGGAAGTGACAAAGCCATCGTCAAAAGTGGTAAAGGCAAATCGCGGCAGATGGCAGGAGAAGTTCCGGCCTCCCTCGTCATAAAACCGCATCAGTCTTTTCCAGTAAGCGCGCGGCGGCATCACCGGCTGGAAACTGTCATAACGCTCCCAGATCGAGCGCAGCACGGAAACCTGTTCCGGCTTCACGCTGAATTCTCCGTGGTCCGGCCCGCGAACCGGGAAGGGAAAGACGGAAAGGTGCTCGCCATACAGCTTGAGATCGTTCAGCGTGTCTTCCAGCCGGGGCATGGAGAGGTCATTCAGCACGCAGTAGATCTCCGTAGGCATGCCCGCCTTGAAGATGCGGTCGAGCCGGCTGTAGATCTTTTCGTGCAGGTCGCGGGTGTTGGAACGGTAGGCGTTGGCCTCATAACTGGTGCCGTCGAGTGAAATCTGCAGGCAGATGTTGCCCAGAGCGGCAAGACGGTCGAGGTCCTCTTGTTTGACCAGCACACCGTTGGTCTGGACGACCAGAGTGGCGAATCGGGGCGAAAGCTCTTCCACCATCTCCATCATTCCCTTGACCAGGAAGATTTCGCCGCCCGTGATTTTGAGAATCGGCAGCCCCATGCGTTCAGTGCTGGTTTGAACGATCTTGTCAATGCGGGCGCGCAGCGTGGTGCCAGACGCGCAGTCTGATTTGCGCGGCGGCTGGAAGATCAGCTTGTCGAGGTGGCCGTTCTTATAGGTGCTCTGTCCGGTAAGACAATATTTGCACGATAGATTGCAATTGTCTTCTTGAACTACAAGGTCGTTAGCAAGCAAATTTTTCACTGAACACCTACCATAAAATTGGAATAGTCGAGGGAACCCGGCCTGGCCAGCGGCAGCTGCTCATCCATGCAGTTGCGGTACAGGAGTGCAATCTCTTCGATCTTTTCCGCATACCAGTCCTGCACATCGTCAACCATGCACGCAGCTGCCTGTTCCGCGGACGCGCCTGAGCGCACTCGTCCGGCCGTGGTTTGAAAAACGTCGAAATTGAACCTGCTTATCTCTCCGCAAATGGCGCCATAGTCCGCCAAGAACTTCTGGGAGCGGGGCGTGCGCCGGCCGGCCGGCGCATCCGCACGCATCTTGCGGGTAAGTTGCGCGTGCAGCGTCATATCGAAGAAAGCAAATTGGAGATGAGGCGGCAGCACCGTTACCGTGCCTGAGGAGGCATATTCTTCGCCCGCCAGGAGCGCCATTGCACGCGCCAGTTGCGCGACTTGCGCATCGATGAACTTGTAGGCGAACGGATTGAGCGTCTGGTCATATTCGGGGAGGAGGAGGTCCTCACGCCGCAGCGTCTCCAGGATGCCGGTCCCGGGATAGACTTCCATGCGCGTCGAGAACAGCCGCAGGTTATGGCAGGCCGTGGAGCGCAGGAATGAGGCGTTTTCCATGACCTCCTCCCATGTGGCGTGGGGATGGAACATGATGAATCCGATGTTCACGTAGATGGAACGCGAGCGGAACAGGTCAATGGCCCGGCGGTTGTCAGCGGGCGTGGCCTTCTTGAGCCAGCGCTTCAGCGCTTCGGCAGAACCGGACTCAACTCCAATCAGCACTCTCTGGAGCCCTGCACGCCTGAGCAGGTCGATCAGCCACAAGTCATTTTCAGTCCAGTTTTGCGCCTGCACGCAACAGCCAAACGTAAGGTTGAGATTGCGTTGAATGAGCAGTTGGGCCATGGCCGCAATCCTCTGCTTTGCCCAGGCCGTCCCGCCGGGATCCTCAAAGGTGGAATCCACAAACTCGAAGTCGCTTACGTTCATTTCGTGATAGATCGTCACTATTTCATCCACCACGTCCTCGGGGGCCCGGCCCCGCCAGACCTTGCCTGCCAGCAGGTTTCCCGCGTGGGGCGCGTTGCAGAAGGAGCAACGAGAGGTGCATCCGCGGCTTGTGGCGATCCGTGCAGTGGCTTGCGGACCGCGCTGGATCTGGTCACGCGATGGCAAAGAAAACGATGAAAGGTCGTTGATGGCTCCCGCCAACGGGTTGCACACCACGCCGGTGAGAGTGTGGTGGCAGAGGCTGGGGACCGCGTCCAGGCGTTTGCCGTGCGCCAAGGCTGCGAGAAGATCGATGATTGGCAGCTCACCATCACCGCGCACGGAAGAATCAAGAAAGTCCCAGGCGGGATTGCGCAGCAGGGAAGCGCCCAGAGAAGTCGCCAGAGGTCCGCCGGCGGTGATGTGCGTGGCTGTTCCCAGGGCCTCGCGAACCTGCCGGCCGATGCGCGTGGCCCGCGCGAAACTGGCAGTTGTGAGGGAAAAGCCCACAAGTCTGGGCGCAAGGGCGATGACACGGGCGGTCATTGCAGCTTCATTGGCCGGCGAGATCGCAAGTATCTCGACTGTGTGTCCGGCCTTGCGAAGTTCGCCGGCAAGGTAAGCGACTCCCAGGTGCTCAGGATGCTGCACCAGGTCGCCATCCAGCAGCGTGATCAAGGCCACATCCAGCGTGCGTTTCATCACAGATACCCCATCGCTTTCAGCCGTTCGGTCAAGTCCGCGGCCTCCAGTTCATCCTGGTCCGTTGCGGCCGGCGGGCCTTGCTGGAGGTCATCCGCTGAAGTGCCGGGCGCGGCGTGGGAAAAGACGGAGGAAACAGGTTTTCCCTGGAAAGCGCTGGAGGCGTCAAACCCAAGGTCCTCGAAGAGTGTGGGCAACACGTCAATCAGTCGAATGCGGTGAGGTAGACGGCCGCTTTTGAGGTTGGGAGAGCGGTGCATCCACATACCTTCATGGCGATGGAGGCCGGTCTGGTAACTCCAGGTCCACTCCTGCCCGAACGATGGAGTGACCATCAAGCGTTCGTCAGCGGGAACCAGGAGAAGGTCAGGAGCTTGCTCCATCATCGGACCGGGGTATGCTTCTTCACGGCGGAGAATTTGGAGAAACGCCGGCTTTCCTGTTTCCGGAATGCGGATGGCGCGAAATGCCTCTGTGACTTCCGCCAGAACCCGTTCCGCATCCTGAGGGTCTACCGTGCCCTTGATCTGGCGGCCGTGCAGGTTGACGTTCACGCCATAAGAGCCGGGGACAGCCATGTAAGCGCGCGTGTTTTCCCAGTCGATGGTTTTGCCGTTCTCGGTAAACCAGCTCGCAATCTCAGGCAAAGCGGTTGCGGCCGGCGCCGTTTTCAGATAGCCGGCTTTTTGCAGCACAGTATTAGCCGCAAGAGAGCGATGGCCGGGACCGAAGCCGTGGTCGGAGACAACTATCACAGAGCAGTCGTCGGGGAGTAGTTTGAGTGTCTCGCCCAGTTCCGTATCGATCAACGAAAAGATGGTGCGAATGGCGCTGATATACCTTGGCGGCGCATCGGGTTCGTAAAGCGGATGGCTGGGATCAGAGAATTGCCAGTAATGGTGGCAGACCCTGTCAGCTTCAGTGAGTACAATCGTGAAGAGGTCAGCATTCCAGTTCTGTAGCAAATAACGCGCCGCGCGCATTCTTTCAGGAACGAACTTTACCGCATGATCTATATAGTTCAGGTCACCGCGATACATGGTGGCAAGGTCTGACTGGAAATAGCATCCATTGCGGGAGAGGTCACCCAAAAGGTGTTGGGGATTGGAATAGCTCGTCGTCTGCTTGAGCGGCCACGTAATCTGATATCCCGGGAGCGGCACCGCCGGATGCGACATTGGGATATTCACGAGCCCGAGCAGCAAATTCTTTGCCGCCGCCCATTGCCAGCATGACTCACGTCCATATTCGCGCGTACCTACAATTCGTCCGCGATACGACGGGTCCTGGGTATGAAAGAATTGAAAGATTCCGTGCTGACCGGGCATGCAGGCATTGACAAACGTAGCCCAGCCCGGACCTGTGTGGGCCGGCCATGTGGTTGACGTAAACGCGGAGGCGCTCTCTTTCCGGAGTTGGGCAAACGTCGGAAGAAGCCCCTCAGCAATCAGGGGGTCCAGCAAGTCCCAGGTGCCGCCATCGAGTCCGAGTATGAAGGCCTTCGTTTTCTGCATCGGAGTCATCCGCCTCAAACAGGCTCTCCAGTCTTAACACAGGAGCGTTTCCGCGCAGTGCGCCAAGAGTCGCCATTCCCGGATTGATTTGGAAGTTGTTGTGATCGAGCCAATGGACAAGAAATAGTCACAAGCCAGCGTTGAAGATCCCGGCGCCCAAGAAACCACTGGCGGCCCATGCGCGAGCTAAAGAGCAGAAAAAAGCCTCCGCAGGGACCCTTTATCGCGACAAAAAAGGCGCATGCGACCCGTTTTATTGGGAATAGTTGTCAAGGTACGCCATAGTCTGCCATTTATAGCACCTAGCCAATGTAAGATTGCCCTACTATATGTGCCACAGTGTGCCAAGTACAACGGCGTGCGCCACTTGTAGACTGCTATCTTGACTACTACTTGCAAGGCCGGATATTCTCCGCCTGCCTGAAGTGATAACTATCAGGCTAAATCACATAGGAGAACTAGAAACATGAAGACCATCACTGAGTCCCAGGTGCAGGTAAACGGTGCAAGCCTCCAGGTGGAACTGAAGAACGCCAACTCGATCGCGACCTCACTCGCGGCCGTTGCGTGCCCGGTTGCCGCCGTGTCCGTTGATGCGCCTATCTTTATGACGCAGCTCCGCGGCTACGCCCGGTAATTAAGTCACCCCTAAACCACAACCAAGGGGCGGCGAGCCGCATGAGAAAGCGCAACTGGCCGCCCCAGTTTTGAAGAGGAACCAGAAATGCCGGAGACGTCCCAACGTTACACACTGCATTCCCCAGGCGAAGGATACGAGTTAAGCAACTATGTCAACGACATCGCCGCTATCGTTGAACATACGCAGCAGCGTCCCGTGCTGCTGGGGTATTCGCATACCGCGTTCTTTACTGTTCACTATGCATTGGAGAACCCGGAGAAGATTGCAGCGCTCATTCTTATCGAACCCGCCCTGTTCAATGATCGCGAGGAACTGCTCAGCCGGGCGCGGAAAGCACTGGAAGGGGATGAAGAGGGGTCGATCCAGGAGTTGCTCGAGAAAGTTCAGCCCGACCTGGCGCAGGACCCGAATCTGGCGAAAGCCTACACAAAATACGTGATCCAATCGACAGAAAACGCCAATGCCATTGGCATGGAGCTCCTGGCGCGGGCGAACCATCCCATTGCGGTGGAACGCCTGTCTACACTGAAAATGCCTGTTCTGCTGGTGGGCGGCACCAAGAGCCACGCCGCATACACTGTGCATCGGACTGCGGCAGCCCTGCCTTTCGCCTTTGTCTGGTGGGTGGAGGGCGCCACACACATGGACATTATGGGAGAGGTCTTTGTTGACAAGGTGGGGGTCGGCATCAATGCGTTCTATAAGGCCCACGGCCTCGACAAACCGCAGCAGTGACTATGAACAACTATGTCCTGATCGTTTTTGACAGCTGCCGCTACGACTCCTTTGTGCAAGCGGAGCCAAAGACCCTGAAAAAACTGGGCGCGGTGGAAAGGCGCTTTTCCTATGCCTCCTGGACGGCGCCTTCTCACTTCAATCTGCTGATGGGTCTCATGCCGCACACCAGTCCGCGTCATACCGTGGCATCGGACAGCTACAAAGACGAGTTTTCAAAATATGCGACACGGCTGGGCACGGAAGCGCTGGATTTCCGGGCGATGCTGCCCAGCCTGTACCTGCCGTTATTTCTGAAGGAAACGCTGGGCTACGCCACGCACGCGATGGTTTCCCTGCCTGTACTGAACCCCAAGACGGTGCTGAATCGGGGCTTTGATTCATACACTCTCATGCCCAAACATAACGATATGAGAGCCATGGTGCAGAAGATGCGGTTCGAAGAAGAACGTCCGTCCTTCTACCTTCTCAACGTGGGCGAGACGCACTATCCCTACACGCTGCCTCATGAAGATCCCGCCGATTGGCCCAAGATCCATGGCGTCCACGGCGTGTTCAAGCACATGGGCGATAACGCGCCGGCCGAGACGCCGCCGGCAACCAAGAAAGCTTTTCCCTCGGACCCGGCCATGAAAGAGATGCGCGAACGACAAGTTGCCGCAGTGCGGCATCTCGACAGAGTTGTTGAAGAGCTGCTGGACATGGTTCCGGAGCACACCTTCATTACCGTCACCGGCGATCATGGCGAACTATTCGGCGAAGATGGCTACTTCGGGCATGGCCCGATCACGCACCCCACGGTGCTGGAAGTGCCTTTTGTTGAAGCACAGATCAGATAACGGATGAGGACCGAGCATGCGCAAAGTAATTCAATTTTTCCTTAAGTCTTCCTCAACGGGGCAGCATACAAAAGCGCTGTTGATCACCGCAGTTTCCCTGAGCCTGCTTGGCGGAGTAGCCAACATCGGGCTGGTGGCGCTTGTGGCCAGCATGCTGTCCGGGCATGCCGGCGTCACCTGGATCTTTGTCAGTTCGCTGCTGGGGCTGGGTATTTTTCTGGGAATCACTCGCGGAGGCGCAACGTACCTGCTGACCAAGGTGACGATCGACACGCTGGTTTTCGTCCGCATGGGGTTTTGCGCAAAAGTCGCTTCGTCGCCGCTCGCGGTGCTCGAGCGATTGGGCGGGGCGCGGCTGACGGCCGCATTCACCGAGAGCATGCCCGCGATCTCCAACGCCCTGGTGCAACTGCCCAACGCCGTCTTGTATGCGATTGCGGTAGCCGGCAGCATCGGCTACATGGCGTGGCTTTCATGGAAAGCCCTCTTGCTGATCCTTGTCGCGGGGTCGGCGTTTATTTACGCCTACCGGGCGGTTGATCGCCGCGCCCAGGCCGAATTCGGCAAAGCGTTCGGCCACTATCGCGCCGTGCTCAAGGGCTTCCGTGAGTTGGTGGATGGCGCCAAAGAACTCAAACTTCATCGCGCCCGCCGAAAAGCCCACCTGGCCTCGGCCATTGCGACGCCGATGAACGGCCTGGCCAGGCACCGGACGAGGTCCTCGGTACTTTGGGGAGCGGCAGAGGCGTGGTCCACAGCGGGCATGTTTTTTGCCATCGCCGCCATCCTGGCGATTGCACGCGCTCAGCGCGAAGTAAGCACGGGATTCGTGCTCAGCCTGCTCTATCTCACGCCCTTTGTTCAGGGCATCCTGGCGACGCTGCCGGCGTTTTCACAGGCAGAATCCGCGATCAAGACGCTGACGGAGCTGACTGGCGAGCTTTCGCAGAATTCCGACATTGCGGACTCGGACTCCCAGACCATTTCACCCTGGCGCAGAATCGCGCTCGAGGGGGTGGAATACCGCTACAACGCGGGAGACGCCGATTCCACATTTCGAATCGGTCCAGTGGACTTTACGCTCCACGCGGGAGAAACGGTTTTTGTGACGGGAGGGAATGGAAGCGGAAAAACGACGCTGGTGAAAGTTCTGGCCGGTCTCTACAGGCCCGATGCCGGACTCATCCTGGTGGATGGCGTGCCGGTATCGAATCACGATCTGGACACGTACCGGCAAAACTTTTCCGCGGTGTTTTTTGACTTCCACGTTTTTGACCAGCTCTATGGCCTTGCGGAAGTGGACGAGCAGGCGGCCGCCTATCTGAAACACTTGAAGCTGGACCACAAGGTAAAAATCGAAGGCGGCAAACTATCTACGGTTGACCTATCGCAGGGCCAGAAGAAGAGGCTGGCCTTGCTCACCGCCTATCTTGAAGACCGCCCAATCTATGTTTTCGACGAATGGGCAGCCGACCAGGATGTGGAGTTCCGCGAAGTGTTCTACCACGCGATCATTCCCGGACTGAAACGGCGCAACAAGACGGTGATCGTCATCAGCCACGATGAACGTTATTTCCACGTGGCCGACCGCGTGGTCAAGCTGGATTGTGGCCGGCTGACGCAGGAACCACTTGAGGAAGATGTGGAAGAAAGCTTCAGCATGGCGTGATTCAAGGAATCGAGGGAAACATGGCTGCACAGCACAGGCTGGTTGTCATTATCACGGAAGGCGCTTCCAACAAGCTGCTTCGGGAATTTAGCGGCGAAGGCCGCCTGCCCGGGTTCAAGAGACTTTTGGAACAGGGCGCCTGGGGCGAGATGGCGTCGCACGTGGTGCCGTACGAGCCGCCGGGCCTGATGACCGCGTTTACCGGAACAAGCAGCTCGGAGCACGGCTGGTACTCTTATTGGAGCGTACACGAGCCGGACCACAAGCCTCGCGTGCTGAACTCCGCCGATGTGCGTGTAAAGCCGTTTTGGCTGCGTCCGGAACACGCAGACCGGCATTTTTCGATCATCAACGTGCTGGGCAGCCACCCTCCGATCGCTGTGCCCGGCGAGCTGGTTACCTATCCCATGGGCCAGACACTAAAAGCGAGCTATCCTGCCGATCTTCTCGCACGGCTTTCACGGGAGGGGCTGCACTACACCCATGACGTCTCCATCTGGTACAAGGGCCAGGAGCGGGCTGAGTTTGTCGGGCGCATTCTTGAAGCCGACCGGAGGCGGGCGGCCCTGGCATTGCACTTCTATGACAAGGGCAGCGAGGTAGTGATCGTAAACCTCACGAGCATTGACCGGGCCTGCCATTACTACTGGCAAGAGCTTGAACCAGAATCGCGGGTACCCAGAAGCGAGTCTGCGATCCTGGCCGCGTTCCAGTGCGCCGACGATTTAGTCAGCGCACTTCTGAACCGGATGGACGATAAAACCAGCTTGCTGGCATTTTCCGAAATTGGTTTCGGTCCATTGAAGGCGTACCTATCCATCAATGAAATCCTGGCCAAGGCCGGTTTCCTGCGGTGGAAGAATCCCGGCACGGTGGTTGACTGGGAACACACAATCGCAGCGGAAGCGGTGCAGGGTTCCAGCGGCATCAACATCAACCTGAAAGGCCGCCATGCGGATGGCACGGTCTCGCCCCACGAATACGAAAAGGTAAGAGCGGACGTAGCGGCGGCCCTGCGGGCAGCCACGAATCCCTACACCGGGCTGAACCTGTTTGCCGGCGTAGTTGCACGGGAAGAAATCTACGAAGGCCCGCGCGTGCAGGATGCTCCTGATCTGATCCTGTTCCCTGAGGACCATCGGTACCTGCCCCTGGGAGATCCGTCGTGGGCCCTGCATGTGAATCGCCCGTTGCAGAGCGGCTGGCACCGTGATCGTTCCTATTGGGCGGCGGCCGGTCCGAAAATTTCCGCCGGGGAGAAACCTGGTTCGGCGTCTCTGCTGCAGGTCCTGCCGACGATTGAAAACGCGCTCGGCGCATATGAGGGCGGCGAAACGCCGCTTTTCGCCGCAAGCCCGGTGACAGTTCAGGCATGAGGGAGTAACCATGAGGATCCTAGTCAGTGGACAAAAACAATTTGGAGCGGCAGTCTTCAAACTGTGCCAGGCGGAAGGGCATGAAGTTGTAGCCGTGGCATCACCGCCGCTTTCAAGCACGTACGCCACCACGGGCGAGCAGCTGCCGGACCGCCTGCGTTTTGCGGCGGAAATGGCGGGCGTGCCCTGGATCTGTTCTGATCTCCTCCGTGCTGATTCCGTGCCCAAGGGAACCGACCTGATCATCGCAGCTCACAGTCATGCTTTTTTGGGGCGCAAAACGCGGGCCAGAGCGGCTTTGGGCGCAATTGGCTATCATCCATCACTGCTACCACTGCATCGAGGGCGCGATGCCGTGCGCTGGACCGTACACATGAACGAGCATGTTACCGGCGGCACGGTATTCTGGCTGAACGATACTCTTGACGGCGGTCCGATTGCGGCGCAGGCCCACGCCTTCGTCCGTCCCGGGGACACGGCCACCACCCTGTGGCGTGAAGTCCTGTTCCCGCTGGGCCTGCGACTGATCAAGCGAGTGCTCGCCGACCTTGTGGCCGGCAGAAAAGTGGCGTTCCCCCAAGACAACCAACTGGCCACCTGGGAACCAAGCTGGGACCGCCCGCCAGTCTTCCGCCCTGAACTCCCCGAACTCGGCAACGGGACGCCGCATACGCAACTGACCGTGACTTACGAGGAAGCCGAGGACTCCCTGACCGGCTTTCTTGACGGACCGAGTATCTCTCCGGCATGGCGCGTCCCGGCTGCCACGGGAATTTACCCAGGCCGGTCGCTCCGTTACGGAAGCGATGGGATAGGCGTGTTCGAACCTGCCCGCGACGAAGCTCTGGTGGCAGGGCACAATGGCGATCGCGGGCACGACTAGGGAATTTCCAGAAAAGAACCACAACATGAAGGTTGAACGGAATGTTAGGCCGCGGGAACGCGACCGCTGCCGTACGTCCGCACCGGTTCAGTGCGGTGAAGGCGACGGGGCCCAGCACGTGTGCGTGTATGAGGAGCCCGGTAGGCCCGGTGCTCAACCCTGCTGCGCAGGGCTTTTGGACCGGCGCCGGCCACTGCACTGCAGATCTCGTCACGGACGCACGGCGAAGAAGAGATTGACTACCTTATATATATGAATCGCGAAGGCGACGGGAGTCAAAAGGGCCAAAACACAGCCCGCGATGACGATTGGGCCCCTCTTTTGTTCCCTTCTTTGTAAAGCGAGCCTTCCGCCTTGAAATGAAGCGAACGACGCGAAAGCGGGGAAGGGTGCTTACCGCGCTTTGGCCCGATACGGCCGTGGACCCCGGATCCTGAAGGCGCGAGTCGAATTAGCAAGCAATATTGCTTTTGCCCTCATTCACCGCCGTCGCCAGCTCGATGGGAACTCCCAAGGCCCGGGTTTCCTCAGCGGCGCTGTCGCTCTGAATCTTGTTTTGAATCTCGACGGATATGACTTCCGCCAGGGCCGCCACCGTGGGATGTTCAAACAGCAGCCGCAAGGGGAATTCGACTTGAAACTCTTTGCGCACCCGGGCGACCACACGAATGGCCATCAAGGAGTGGCCTCCAAGAGAAAAGAACGTGTCGTAAATGCCGATTTGGGGCGCTTCGAGGACCGCCTGCCAGATTTCCGCCATTCTTCTTTCCAGATCATTGCGCGGGGCCACATACTCGATGGTTTTTCTTGCCCTGCTGCGCGGGTCAGGCAACGCCCGCCGGTCGATCTTGCCGTTGAGGTTCAGCGGCAGTTCGTCGAGCTTGATGAACACGGAAGGCACACTCGCTTCCGGCAGCCACTGAGACAAAAAGTCGCGGAGGGCCAAGGTCTCCGGTTCCTTGCCGGAGACAAGGTAAGCGCACAGGAATTTCTGGTGGTCATCATCTTCCCAGTCCTTGACCGCGGCGTCTGCAATATCCTGGTGGTCGCGCAAGAGCTTTTCGATTTCGCCCAGTTCAACCCTGACGCCGCGGACCTTGACCTGGTTATCCCGCCTCCCGATCAGCTCCAGCGCTCCATCCGGAAGGACGCGACCGAAGTCTCCGGTGCGGTATAACAGGTCATCCGGGTCATCGGGGTTGAACGGATTCTGGATGAATACTTCTCGCGTGAGTTCAGGTTGTTTGTAGTAGCCAAACGAGCGATGAGGCGTGCGGATGCAGATTTCTCCGGCCGAGCCGGGAGGGCAAAGCTCTTGCGTGTCAGTCAGCACCAGGGCTTCAGCGCCCTCAATCGGCCTGCCCACGGGTATGATGCGGCGCTCCTGGTCCGACCGGCGGACGAAATGGCAAAACTTGGCAAGAGTGGTTTCCGTGGGCCCATACAGGTTGATGAGCTGGATGCGATCATCGAACAGGCTGAACCACTTCTTGATATCCGCGGGGAAGAGAGGTTCTCCCGCCAGGACGACATACTTCAATGAGTGGAAAGAACCGGGGCCCAAAGGTTGATTCAAGATCGACCGGAACAGGCTGGGGGTGCAATGGATGAGGGTTATCCGGCTGTCGTCAATCCATCGCACCAGTTTCTCTGAGTCGAGCACGGTCTCCCGTTCCGGCGGGATACAAAGCGAACCTCCCGCGCACAAAGGGAGAAATATATCTCGGAGGAATGGGTCAAAGGAGGGCGGCGTGAGCTGACTCACACGGAAGTCTTCGTTCACTCCCAAGGCGTCCATTTCCCAATTGATGAAATGCGAGAGTCCACGCAGGTTGCCGGCGATTCCTTTGGGCCGGCCGGTAGAGCCGGAAGTAAAGTAGATATAACCCATGTCGCCGGGCAGCTCTTGGCAAGCGGCATCCCTACAAGGCGCTCCGGCCCGGCGTGGGTCCTGTGTGATGAAAGCGCCGACCTTTTCGTCAACGACCATCATGGAACAATCCGAATGGTTGTTGGCGACGATCTTTTCCGCTGTTTCCGCGAATTTTCTCTGTACCAGGAAAGCTTGCGGTTCGGCCGTGAGCGCCATGGCCTGGATCCGGTTGAATGGATACTGGGGATCGATGGGAACGAAGATGCACTCCGCCTTCAACACTCCTACGATCGCGGCGACCAGCTCAACCTTGTCTTCCATGAGGATGGCAACGATGGACCGCTTCTTCATGCCTCGGCCGATCAACAGGTCTCGCACCACATCCGACTTATGGTCCAGTTCGCCATAAGAGATAGAGCGATCTTGCGCCACGATTGCAGTCTTATGCCGGAGGCTCTTGCAGCACCCAATCAGCATGTCGGTGATTTCCCGGCTGAGTGTTTCAGTCTGCCCCATTGGTACGCTCCTCTTTAGACCCGCACCTCACGCGAGGTATTTATTTCTTATCACAGGGCCGCGGCAATACGGTGCGCCAAGCCCTGCCATTTGGCGTTTGCTTTGGAACCCGTTGCGCTTGAGCCAGCATGCGGTCCGGTTGAATCGCCGGCGGCCATGCGTGCGCAACAGCGACGGGCATCCCGACGCGGAATCAGTTCAGACTCGGCATTTCAAACATCTCCAGAAAAATGCCGAAAGTGATCACGATGATCAGCAGGTCACTCTCAAACGGAAGATTCAAGGAGAAACCTTTCCTGGTATACCTGGCCTTCAGCCGCTCAATGGTCTCCGGATTGAAATACCCTTCTCGTTGAATGCGGCCGTACGAAAGCAAATCGTTGACCCATTCGATGTTCTGACTCAGCAGATAGGGGCTGCCAGGGGCCAGGAATGCGTACTTTTCCCTTTCGAGGATCTCCCTGGGAACCAGGTTTTCTGCCGCTTTCCTCAAGATGTATTTTTCCACCAGCCCGTTCAGCTGCAGCTGCGGCGGGATTTCCGTGGCGACCTTCACGACGTCCAAATCCAGGAAGGGATACCTGGCCTCAATCGAGTTGGCCAACGCCATGCGGTCCCCGTGGTCAGACAACAAGTGGTCAGACATTCTGAGCTTGAAATCCAGATATGAGCGCTGGTGAATCGAGTGGCGATTCCGCAACTTCTCTTTGTTCACCAGGTCAAACTTGAGGCAGTCGAACTCGTGGAACCGGCCCACGGCATGGGCGGAATAAAGCGCCTTCTTGGTGTCGGCATAACTGAAGTAATCCTTTTCGTAAAAGAGGTCGCTGTCATTCCAGAGCTTGAACCTCATTTCACTTTCCAACGCTTCCTGGGCGTCGTAAGTTTTGCGGCTTCGCCTGCTCGTCTGGTCGAAGCGATAGCCGACATAGCCGGCGAACAATTCGTCCGCACCCTCGCCGGTCAGGATCGCCAGAGTGTCATGCCTGCGAGCGTGTTCCGACAGCGCCAGAGAAGCGGTATTGTAAGTCTCCTTCAGCGGGGTCTCCGAGTGGTAGACCACTTGCTTCAATCGGTCACTGATTTCACGCCAGTCGAACTCGATCTCGTGGTGGATGGAGCCGACCTTGCGGGACATCAGCCTCTGGTATCGGGCCTCGCATAGTTCGCGGTCGGCGAAAGTGATGGAGAAGGAGTGCCGCTCAGTGTCATGCGAAACTTCGGTGATCAGCGCGGCGATCATGGAGGAATCAAGCCCTCCGCTCAAGTAAAAACCGACCGGCACATCCGCGTGCAGGCGGGCCTTGACGGACCGCGACAGGGCTTCCCTCAGTTTTTCAGCATAGTACTTCGCCGGCCGCGGTTCGGGACTGTCTTCTATGGTCGGATAGTCAAGGTCCCAATACTCCTGGAGGGAAACCCGGTCCTCTTGCAGGAGAAGGTAATGGCCGGCAGGCAGGCTGCTGATGCCCTTGAACATGGTCCGCGGGCTGATCAAGCCGGGGAAGGTGAGAATCTGGTCCAATCCAGTGAGGTCGACTTCGCGGCGAATCCCCGGAAATTCCAGAATGCCCTTTACTTCCGAGCTGAACACGAACATGCCATCCACGTTCGCATAGTAGAGAGGATTGATCCCAAAATGGTCCCGGGCCAGCAGCAGCGACTTTTGTTTCACGTCATACAGGGCAAAGGCAAACTGGCCGTGGATTCGCTGCAGGAGATCGACGCCACACTCTTCATACAGGTGGAGCAGCACTTCCACGTCTGAGCGGGTGCTGAAGCGGTGCCCATCACTGATCAACTCGTCTCTCAATTCACGGTAGTTGTAGATTTCACCGTTGCAAATCAGGACCAGCGACCTGTCTTCGTTATAGAGAGGCTGATTGCCGCCGCTCAGATCGATCAAGCTGAGGCGGCGGAAGCCCAAGCCGATGTTTTGCGCGACAAATGTTCCGGATGAATCCGGGCCGCGATGAACCAACTTGCCGGTCATCCTGCCCAAGACCGCTTCATCCACTCTTTTTGCTTTGCCGGAAGCGTCAAAATAGCCGCAGATGCCACACATAGACTTTCCCTGGAAAGATCAAAGGGTTCACGTTCACAGCCTGATCAAGTTGTCACGCAGGCGTGGTCCGATCTTGTGAAGCGCCGCATCTCTGCCGGCAATCATCGAAAAGGACGTGGGCTCGAGCAGCAACTCAATGGTCCTGAGCCGGTCCTCGAGGCTGAGGAACTCGTAGGAAGTCCTGAGCCGCTCCGTGGCCAGCGATTTCAGGGGATCGAAA
Organism: Candidatus Angelobacter sp.; assembly: GCA_036380095.1. Classification (GTDB taxonomy): domain Bacteria; phylum Acidobacteriota; class Terriglobia; order Terriglobales; family Acidobacteriaceae; genus Angelobacter. The sequence continues at coordinate 27,238 of DASVFK010000182.1, forward strand.
GCGAGCGCATCCGCGGGACACGACGCGCTGACGAAGTACGATTGAGACGGAGTGTTGACTGAGTTGATGGCCACCCAATCCAGACCGGACGATTTCAGCAGCTCAATTCCTTCCGCGAAGCGATAGGTGAACACCCGGGGATGCAGATAGACGTCAATGTCCTTGGCGACCTGGTCGGTTTCCGTGAGATTCGGGTTATAACCGTTTTTCCCGTAATACTCCAGCGGCAAGCTGAAGCCCAGGTCCTTTACAACACCGATGCCATAGTCCAGATCTTTCTCGCCGGTGAGCATCCGCGCCAGTTCCCGCTGCAGCATTCGCTTATGCTCCCCCAGCGTGTGATACACGTGCAGGACGAGGACGCCGGATTCCGCCACCAAGTTGCTCAGGTTCCTGACGCCTTTGCCGGGGTCACTCAGGTGGTGCACCACGCCGACTGACGTCACCACGTCATACTTGCCACTCTCGTTCAATTCCAGCAGGTTTCCTTTGCGAAACGTGACGTTGGCGATCCCGAGCTGCTCGGCTTGTTGCCGCGCAATTTTGAGGCTCGACTCGGTCATGTCCACGCCGGTAAAAGAAGCGCGGGGAAATTCCGACGCCAAGCCCAGAATGCGCTGACCCGAGCCGCAGCCGCCGTCAAAGAAGGAGTATTGCGATATCTCAGAATCGTCGATGCCCGCCTCCGCGAACAACATGTGGACGAGAACGTAAAGGTCCGTGAGCGCTTCCCGTTTTACCCCGGTATAGGGATAGGGATATCTTTCGTACATTGCATTAACGCTGCTGGTGATGGTGTCCATTTAAAACTCCGTTGTGCATGCGGGATTTCGATCCAGGCCGGGCATGTTGCGTCTCCGCGTTGCATCGCTCCAGCGATGCGCTGCCAAAGTTGGCTGCCTTCAGCTTCAAGGTGTTTCCCGGGCAGCCTCTACACGACGAAGTTATTGTTAGGCAGAGAGGCACCGGCAACAAGGCGATTCTATTGGCAGGGGTTGCTATCTATTGGGGCGTGTTGCCGTGACTTGGGAACGTTTGCCATGGAAACCCTGCATAGGAAATCTGTGGATCGCGACACCGGCCATGCAGCCTGGCTGCGAAATTACGCGGGCGGCAGAGGATGGCGGATTGTGCCGCCGGCACGATGTGACATACTCGCGGGGTGCGACGGCAGCGTGAGGCGCACGATGGATCAGACGGATGAACTAGAGGCCTTGTGATGATCGCCAACAGCATCGATGCCAAGATCGCCCTGGAGGAAGCCAGGGAGGAGTACGCGGCAAACAATCCTAAGAGCCGGGAACGACATGTTGAGGCCTGTACCGTGCTGCCCGGAGGAAACACGCGCACGGTATTGTTCTATCCACCCTTTCCGCTGACCATGGTCCGTGGAAAAGACTCCCGGTTGTGGGATGCCGACGATCATGAATACATCGATTTGCTGGGTGAATACACGGCAGGGCTTTACGGCCATTCGAACCCGGCAATTCGCGCGGCGATCGAGAAGGCGCTCGATGGCGGCATTGACCGCGGCAGCCAGAATGGCCTGGAGGCGAAACTTGCGGCCGTGCTTTGCGCCCGCTTTCCCTCACTTGATTTTGTGCGTTTCACCAACAGCGGCACGGAAGCGAACCTGATGGCGATCAGCGCTGCCCGCGCCATCACCAGGCGCACGAAGGTCCTGGTCTTCGATGGCGCCTATCACGGCGGCGTTTTCTCTTTCGCCGGAGGCGGCAATCGGATCAACGCGCCGTTTGAGTTTGTTGTGGCGTCATATAACGACCTTGATCCCACGATGGATTTGTTGCAGAGGAATACCAAGGACCTGGCGGCCGTGATCATCGAGCCCATGATGGGGGCCGGCGGATGCATTCCGGCGGACAAGTCATTCCTGCAGGCGTTGCGGGATGCGACCCGTGAGCACGGTATCTTCCTGATTTTCGATGAAGTCATGACGTCCCGCCTTTCGCCCAGCGGGCTGCAAGGACGCCACGGCATTCTGCCCGACATCACCACGCTGGGAAAATATATCGGCGGCGGGATGACCTGCGGCGCCTTTGGCGGACGCGCCGAGATCATGCAATACTTCGACGCGCGGCAAGCGAATGCGTTTCCACACGCCGGCACCTTCAATAACAATGTGCTGACCATGTCAGCCGGCCTTGCCGGCATGTCGATCTATACCCCCGAGGCGGCCGAGCAGCTCAATGCCCGGGGTGACCGCCTGCGCCGGCGGCTCAACGATCTGGTGAAGAAGGAAGGCGTGAAGATGCAGTTCACCGGGACAGGGTCCATGCTGAATGTGCACATGTGCACCGGGCCCATTCGCAATCCAGCCGAGGCTGCCAAGGCAGACAAGGACCTGGCCGACCTGTTCTTCTTCGACCTGGTGGCGCAGGGTTTTTGGCTCGCCCGGCGCGGCATGATCGTCCTGTCACTGCCGAATACGGATGCTGAGTGCGATCAGTTCGCCGGGGCGGTAGAAGAGTTCGTTGCTACACGCAGACCGCTCCTGGCGGCCTGAAGAGCAGGGAAGCCACGAAGACAAGCAAGAGTTCCAGAGAGGACATTGAGTTATGAGATGCGCGATCACAGGCTATGGAATCGTAAGTTCATTAGGGACAGGAGTTGAATCTTTTCGCCATGCTCTTCGCGCGGGACGCCGCAATCTGAGCTGGCTGGAAGGGATGCCTGTGCCGCATGGGAAAGGACGATTCGCGCTAGCCGATTTTCCCGTTTCCTGTGACCGCTCCGCGCGCATGTCTCTCACGGCAATCCAGGAAGCCCTGGAAGTCTCCGGCTGCGATATTGGCGAAGGGCTGGATGCGGGGCTTGTGATCGGGTCGGTGTGGGCGGAGACGCAGTCGGCGGAATCGAACTACGCCAAACTAAAACAGGGACAGATCAGTCCCGGCGTGATCCAGGCATTGCGCCGCTATCCCGCGGGGAGCCTGGCTGACAGCATCGGCGAGACGCTCAACATAAGGGGCCCGCGGCTGATCTTTAACAATGCATGCGCCTCCAGCAACATCGCACTGGGCCAGGGTCTTGACCTGATCCGGCGCGGTATTTGCCGTCTGGTGGTTGTGATTGGCGTAGACCGTTTCAGCCTGCCCGGTCTGTGGGGCGCAGAGCGTTCCGGCTTTGTGGGGCGTGATTTGCAATCCTTTGATTGCGAGCGGAAGGGGACGGTGTTGGGTGAAGGGTCCGCGGTCCTGGTCCTGGAGGCTGAAAGCGACGATTCGCGGGAACGCGCTAAAGCCTGGCTCGAGGGCTACGCCTGCGTGTGCGAACCGGGCGCCGCGGCGATTACGCTGGGAGAAGATGGAATCGGCTTGCAGATGTCCATGCGGCGAGCCCTGGCCGATGCGGGCCGCAGCGTGAGTGAGATTGAATATGTGAACGCGCACGCGCCCGGCGTTCCGGGGATTGACCTGGTTGAGTCGCGCGCCATCGCAGCGCTGTGGAAAGAGCAGCCGCAACCGCCTGCCATCAATGCAACCAAGGCGCTTACCGGGCACATGTCCGGCGCGTCCGCGATTGCGGAAGCGATAGCGACCATCGTGCAGATGGAAGAAGGCTTTCTCCACGGCAATATTGGATTGAAGAATCCTGATCCCAAGATCCCCGTCACGGTGCTCAGCCGGGAAGCGACCCCAAGGCAGGTGCGACGCGCGATTTCAAACGCCTGCGGAGGGGGCGGACTCAATACCAGCGTGGTGATTTCCGCGCAAGAGATTGGGCCGGTGACGGCTGCGCCTTCGCGCACCAAGTCGCCGGTGGTGGTGACGGGAAGAGGCACGCTACAGGCTCCAGCGCGGGCGCAAGGTGATACTGAGCTTGATTGGTTTGACGTCCATCACTGGATTGAGAAAGAGACCAACATCGCCAACATGAACCGGAGTGCGTGGATCGGCGGTTCGGTGGGAGTGATGGCGATCCAGGATGCGGGACTCAAAGCCGGAGTGGCGGGGTTGCCCTTTGAGGAAGTTGCAGTGCTCGGCGGCGTCTGGCTGGGAGGATGGACTGTGGCCAGCTCCGCCCTGTGTGAAGGGCTGCAATACGATCCGGTACAGATTTTTCCCAGCACGGCACTGAACAACTTTGGCGCGCACATTGCGTCGATGATGGTGTGCCGTAAGTTTGGCTTTACAGGACCTACCCACACTGTGTGCGGAAGCCTCTCCTCCGGCCTGCAGGCTGTGGCCGTGGCCCATGGCCTGCTCGAGCGCGGCCGGTCCCAGGCCGCAGTGGTGATGGGTTACGACTCCGACGATATCTGGCTGCGGCGCGCGGCTGAATGGATGCCAGACTGCAGCCTGCTCCGCGATTTTGTGGAAGGCGGAGCCAGCATCGTTCTAGAGCGGGAGGAGACAGCGAAGCGCCGGGGAGCCAAAGTGCTGGCCACAGTGCAAGCCATCGCTCAGATCTCAGGCTCACTGCAGCAGGGGACAGAGCTCGAACAGGCCGCACAGTCCCTGCTGGGCGAATTGCAGCCAACCGTACTTCACCGCATCGTTGTTTGCGGGCCAGCTGACGCGGGCATGCGCGCGCTTGCCCAGACCATCCAAGAGGACACCGGCGCGGAAATCGAGCTGCCGGGCCCGGTCCATTCCCTTGCCGGCGACGGTCTTCTCGCCATCGCTCGCCACCTGAATGGAGAAAACACGCTGATCCTGGCCGGCGCATCGGGAAGCAGCCAGGTTGGAGTGTTGATAGGCCAGTAGGTTGAGTTGCGGATACCAGGGCATCAGCCAAGCTGGACAGCAAGCAGCTAAGTTCTTGAGGAGAATCAATGGTGCCGAAGAAGGGACTCGAACCCCCACACCCTTGCGGGTACATGGACCTGAACCATGCGCGTCTGCCAATTCCGCCACTTCGGCTTTGGAAAAAGCGCCAGACATCCACCCGGCGCGGCGACGAGGAAACAACTCTTCTATTTTAACGGGTTTGGCGGGAGTGTCAAACGACACGACCCAAGCGTCTCTCCTCTCCGTCTTCGCGCCTCCGCGTTGGAGCGTTTTGGCGGCAAAGAATTGCCAGAATTGCCAAGATTGCCAAAGATTGACGATTGAGCAGCGGAGGCCTGTCTCCGCGAGTTTCAGGTTATGCGCTTACCTTCAGCCAATCAACCGGCGCCTCATGGTTCCCGCCAAGGGCGGTGATCTTTATAGCTCTCTAAGTGCTTGTTCAGTCCCACCACGGTGGGATGGTTCTTGGACACTCGCCGCGGCACGTTGTTGAGCGCTTCCTGTGCGGTCCGTTCCGCTTCTTCAAACTGACCGGTTTCAGCCAGGGCGGCAGCCAGCGTGTCCAGATAGGCGACGTCACGAGGAGAAGCTGCCAATATTTCTTTGGCCAGCGCGATTGCGCGCCTTCCGTCACGGACAGAGCCATCCGGGCAGGTCGAAAGAAGCCACGCAAGGTTGTTTTGCGCCCAGCGCCGCGCCTTGCTCTCCCTGACAGCCGAGGGATCCGGCATGATTCGTATTGCCGCTTCATACGCCTGGACTGCTTCCCGGTAACGCCCGGCCTCTGTGTATTCTGAGGCTGATGTTATCCACGATTGCATGCGGTCTTCCTTGTCCTCAGTAACCGCCTGGGTTCCCGGAGGATTCGCTAGGGCGCATGCACTGACAAGAAGAACCATCGCGAAAGTGAAAGCCGCATGTACGAAGATTTTTCGGAGACTTTTGGATGGAAGGCGATTCATTGCACACCTCCATGCATAGGTTCCCAGGAGGGAGCGGGTCCGAGCAGTGACTTGGGTCACCGGCGTCATATAGTTGACTCACACTTCGACACTTCATTGGTGACAGCCCGGTCCTGAAGCCCTGATCTGTCGATCGCGACATTCAAACCCAAGAGTGGGCACAGCGCAGGGTGACCCGGCATCAATCTAGTTGACTCGAGGAGGTAAAGTTGCGTGGCACAGACACTCTTGTCTGTGCGGTCGTTCCCGAAAGGATGAACCCAGTACAGGCAGGAGTGCCTGCGCCACACAATACGCTACATCGTGACACGGCCTACAAATAACTCAACCACCAGTGGCGCCGCCGCTGTTTCAGTCCGGCGAACCAGCGGCACAGGGGATACATCATCACGATCACGGCAATCCACACCACGTAGACCACCCACAGATCGAAGCCGAAGTCGGCGGGGAACTTCGACCGCATGCTGCCGAGCGAAGGCGCGGGAATCAGCAGAAAGTTCGTCCACCCGTAACGCAGGTAGCCAAGCAGGATGGCGATGGCGTGAATCACGGCCAGATGGACGGTAAAAAAGAAGAAGGGCACGCGTCCGAACACCATCAGGGGGTGGACGTCTGAAAATCGGCGGTGCTCCAGCCATGCCATCGCGATCATCGCCGGTCCCAACGTCATGAGCAGAAACAAAAATGACGGTGGATACTTGGTGGTGTTCAGAAATGAGAGCACGGTGAAAAGCCTGGAGCTTTGGGTTGCCCAGCGGAATGGATCGCCGTAGACATTCAGCGCTCGGGCCACAATGAACGCCGCGCTCAAGCCAACTCCCAGCCGCAGCAGAAACTGTCGCCGCCGTCCGGCATCCCACGCCGGTGCGCCCTTGCTGGGGTGAGATTGGAAGACCTGGCCAAAGCAATAGCCCGCGGCCATCACTGCTACCCAGGGGACCAACGGATAGCCCACGAGAATGCTGGCATCGTGGAAACGAAATACTCCCAGTTGATGGAGCATGTTCCATAGCCACGCCCAATCGCCGAAGCTTGCCGCGCTCACTTTGTCGAACAGGTTGTGGCCCACGATCACCACGACGCTGAGCACGGCCAGTACACGCGTGGGCAGATGGACCAAGCCCGCCAGTACAACCATGGACAGGCCCAGCATCCAGATCACGGAAAGAATAATGAGGTGGTCTTTCACCCCGATCTCGAGGACCAGGATGAAGCGCAGCACCGTCAGCTCCAGAAATATGAGCCATAGCCCGCGCGTCAGCAGGAAGCGCGAGAGTTGCGCCTTGGTCCGGCTGCGTCCCAGCCACAGGAACGCGCCTATCCCGGCGGTGAACGCGAACACGGGAGCGCAGAAGTGGGTGATCCAGCGCGTGAAGAAAATGGCGGTGGTGGTGCGCGTGAGGTCGGTGGGAGAAAAATTCATGGCCGCCGAGCTGATATAGTCGCGCACGTGGTCGAGCGCCATCAGGATGATGACGGCGCCGCGCACCGCATCCACCGTCTGGATTCTGCTCTGCCCGGACGAACTCGCCGGTTGTATGGCAGAAGCAGCGGTAGCAGGACTGTCTAGGGTGGTCATACGAACTCCGAGGCGCTGACGCTCCTAAAAACTCTACAAGGCCGCGAAAACCTTGGGCTCCCTACGTGGTTCGTGGAGCTTCATATCGGCGTGAAACCAGGATCTTTGTTGAAATTCCCTGAATCCGCATGGCGAGGGAGAATCGCTCGGGATCCTTCGACTCACCCTCACTCGGCCACCCCAGCACGCGAAAACCGCGCGTGCCGGGGACCCCGGCGTTCCTCGCTCGGGCATCGCTCAGGATGACAACAGTTCAGTATGATGATTCCCCCATGCTTATCGAGAGGCAACGAATAATCCAAGATAAAAAGACGAAGTTGCCAGCAATTGGTTAGCCCTGGAACACTCATCGCCCGCGAAATTGACGAATGTATTCCGGCAACTCGCAGTCGGCTGCCAATCGCGGGTCCGGCTCAGGCGTTCCGGCAACAGACCTGACGGGCAGGATGCCGGCCCACATGGGCAAAGCGTAATCTTCTTCGTCGTCCAGCGGCGGGCCGCTCCGCACTTTGGCGGAAGCCTCGTCCATCTGGAATTCGAGAACTGCGGTTGCTTTCAGCTCTGTTGGGTTGGGCCAGCGCACCTGTTCCCACCGGCCGGCAATCAGATGGTCCGACATCACGCGCAGGGCCTTCACCTTCTGCTCGGGATCGTCGATCCGGCGCGCGGTCCCAAACGCCACCACCGAGCGGTAGTTCATGGAATGATGAAACGCCGAACGCGCCAGCACCAGGCCATCCACCAGCGTTACCGTGATGCACGCGGGCACGCCGGTCGAGAGTTCACGCAGCATCCTGCTTGCGGCCGAGCCGTGCAGGTACAACTTTTCTCCGTCGCGGCCGAAGAGCGTGGGAATCACAAAGGGCTGGCCGTTGACGTTGAATCCAACATGGGCAAGGTACGCCGCATCCAGGATCTTGTAGATGGTTTCAAGTTCATGCGACCCGCGGTTTGGCAAGCGGCGCAATTTGGTTCTTTCCGTCAGCGTCATGGTCTTATTTTCAGTTGTCACTTCAGTGAGGTTCTCTGTTTCAGGTTACGGGAAATGACGAGCCCTGACAATGGCGCGAGTCCACGACCGCCAGGCTGCGCGAAAAAAGAGGGCTGCCTTCCGCAGCGGTTGAGCTGGATGCTGTGTGCTGAATGCCGTTAGCCGCGGGCTACGGTATTGCGGGCCGAGTCTTACTCCACTGCTCAAAGCTTTCGCGGCTGGGGAAGTTCACATCTTCAAAGCACCACTTGCCGCCTTCCCAGGACAAGCTCACCACCATTACTTTGTCCGGTGCTGTCTTGCCAAATTGCACGCGCGCGTCATATTCCTTCCTGCCGGGCGGCGTGCGCTCCAGGTAACGGACCTCTCCCAA
>DASVFK010000183.1:0-9375 GCA_036380095.1 Candidatus Angelobacter sp.
GAGACGCCCGTTCCCGGCATGGCGATCACGCACGGCAGGCTCGGCAAATCTTCGATCGCGTACACCTGCTCGCCCCGCCCTGTGCCCAAAACCGTTCCGCCGATCAGGAACAGCGGCAGGTCCGAACCCACCTCGGCGGCAATCCTCAGCCGCTCCTCCGCCGGCAGCTGCTTCTTGAGCGCCTTCTCCAGGCCCAGCATCGCCGCCACCCCGTTGGACGACGCCGCTCCCAGCCCGCCCTGTACCGGCAGGTTCTTCTCAATCGTGATGCGTACTTTGCCGCGGGTCTTAAGCGCCCTCAGCGTCTTCTCGGCGATGCGCCAGCAGGTGTTGGTTTCGTCGGAAGGCACCTGCGGGTCTTTGCAATAAACGTCAATGCCCAGCCCGCGCCCCACGTCCACCCGCACCACGTCCGCCAGCGCGATGGTCTGGTAGATCGTCCTCAGCTCATGGTACCCGTCGTCACGCCGGGGACCGATTCTCAATCCGATATTGATTTTGGCAAAAGAACGGACGGTGACCGCCATGGTGGTGATGTGATTTTAACATCCGAGATTGGAGCTCGTGCGTCGATGCGGGACCTGGGACAACTGTCGTTTCGGACTGGGTCAGTTCTGCCGCCCGGCAAATGCGATTCCTCCGATCATCGACTCGTCTTTCACAACAAAAAGGCCGCCTTCGCGGCGGCCGTTTGTCTTGCCTGTCGCTGTAATTAAAAGTGGTAGTTAAACCCGCTCCGGAAGATCTTGGCATTCAAATCGGCTTTGTGAGTGAATGCATTGGTGGGGAACGGAGTCGGGGCCGTAAACGCCGCCAGGTTCAGGCTGACTGCCTGTCCTTGGAAGAAATCCGCAAAGAGGAACTCTCCTTTGAGCGACCAGTGCCGGCCCATGCGGAACTCCGAGCCCCCGCCGCCGATAAAGCCCTTGCGCTTCTGGTTGACTCCGCCGCTCTCATGCGCTGCGGCAAACGTATCGGTAAACAGCGCCTGATAGTTAAAGCTGGCCGCGGCCAAACCTCCGGTGCCGTATATGAGCATCCTGCCGGTGGCAAATCCAAGCCGGCCCCGGCCCGTAAACAGCCAATCCGTCGAGATATTCTGAGTCACGGTGAAGTTGTTTGGACTGGTTGGAGTCGGCGGGCAGCAAGGATACTGCACCGGACCGGTAACGGCGGAGGCGCTCATGCTCATGGAGCCAAAATCCATCTCGCCGCCATAGACCAGCGACTTATGTTGCAGGTTCAGGCCAGCCGTGCCGCCGCCGGAAAAGCCGCTTGGCGTCATGTTCTGGTTTCCCGCAGCCGCAATCGCGGGCACGCTGCTGGTTGCGAAATAGCCCGAAGAACTGAAAACCGTGAATGTATGCGCGTCTGAGTTGCCTTGGTTCCCGCCGGCATAGCCGCCGATGTATGCGCCGTTGAAATTCTGGGCATGGGCGGTACAGATGAGCGCCATCCCCAACGTAAGGGCAAAGAGCCCCCTTGTAAAGCTGTTCAAATCACACCTCACCCGTCAAAAAAATAGAATCTTCGTTTTGGGGGGAATGCAGGTTATAGCACACACTGCGGGCATTTCTTCGGCACGAAAGTAACGTCTAAGACTGCCGGCCGTGCGTGAAGGGCTTGCTTTTGCTTTTCAACTTACTCACGGCTTTCGATGCTGCTGTCCCTGGTTGGCCATCGTGCCGGGCGGGGTTCAAGTCAAAGCACGCACCAACGGCCGAACCATTATCGTCGACCACCCATTGCGACCGGACTTCGCTGAATCTCGCAACCTGCTCTCCCATCTGTCCTCCGCGTCTCCGTGCTTCCGCGGTCATGCTGCCCATAGTGATCTTCGTCACAGCGCCCTCAACCTGGGAGTTGTTAACTTTGCCGGAGTGCTCATTCGTACCAAGGAGCACCGCGGTGAATGACGTAACCAGCGCAGGCCATTCTCCGTCGCTTGAGCAAGCGTTGCGGGAATTGGCGGAAGTGCCGGTCACTGAGGCGTGCGCCTCAGGCCTCTGCGATTTTTGTTGTCTGCAGAGAGGTCTCTGCATGGTCTTCAGCCGGCAAGGGGAGGTTTCGGACCCATCACACCCATCTGGGCCTTCAGCGGAGCAGAAGAACAAATCATGAACAATTCAGCAAGGGAAGTAGCCATCGTAGGCGCAGGTATGACCCCATGCCGTTCCCGGTGGGTTGAGAAAACTTTCTGGGAATTGGCCCAAATGGCCGTGAGCGAGGCGGTCCACGATGCGGGCATCCACATCCAGGAAGTTGAGGCGGGCGTCGCGGGGATCTACAACGACATCTTTGAGTTCCAGGCAATTCCAGAAAGTGGCTTCCAGGGCATCATTGGCCTCCAGAACAAGCCGTTGATGAGGGTGACCAATGGCGGCGCCACCGGCGCTTACGCCATGCTCGCGGCCTACAACATGGTCGCCAGTGGACAGTATGATCTCATGCTTGTCCTGGGCGTGGAAAAGGCGCTCGATTGCTACGACTATGAAGCCGAAAGCAACACGCCGGCCGTGGTCCAGACCATTGGTTACTCGTGGGACCCGTGGTTTGAGCGGCCCCTTGGGGCGCATGCCTCGGAGAGTTACGCCGAGGTCATCCAGGCCTACATGGACGAGCATCCCGGCGACCTGGCGCCCATGGCGCGCGCCAGAATCGTGGAACTCCTCTGCGAACACGCGCAAAACAATCCTTACGCGCAGCGCCTGGGCGAAAAAGTCACCGCCGACCAGGTGCTCCACTCGCGCTATGTCGTTTACCCGGTTCGTGTGCTGGAAACCTGCGTTTACACCGAAGGAGCCTGTGCCTTGATTTTTGCTTCTGCGGAGATGGCGCAGAAGATCAAGGAGCGCACCGGCCGCGACCCCATCTGGTTGACCGGAGTCGGCGCCGCCAACGAGCCCTACTTCGTGGGCAACGATATCACCCGTTACAAGGTCCTGCATCGTATCTACTCTGACCACGTGGCAACGAAGCAAGCCTTGCAGATGGCGGGCATCACCATTGAAGACATTCAGGTGATTGAGTTGCATGACGCGTTCATTCCTCAGTTGATGATCACGCTGGCTGAGATGGGCGTGGTGCCGCTCGGGCGCGCCAACGACCTTGTGGAAGAGGGCATCATCCTGCCCGGTGGGAAACTCCTGGTGAATCCCTCGGGAGGGCTCGTTTTTGGCGGGCACTTCGTGGGCGGGTCCAACATGATGTCCACCTGGAGCGCCATGCGCGAAATGCGCGCCAGAAATTTTGAGCATGGCCTGATCCATGGTACGGGCGCGTCGCTTTCCATGTATGGCGTGGCCATGGTGCTGGAGAGGAGAGCTTGATCGTGGCGCAAACAACAAAAAGAGTAGTCTTCACGAAAAGTAAGACCCAGAAGAGCAAAATCACGAAAACCAAGGTCGCGAAAGGCACAGCCCAGAAACGCACTGTCAGGCAAAGCAAAGCCCAGCCTAAGCCGGTCATCTCCCCCGCCATGCTTCCCATGCAGGCGATCTCCGAAGTCCAGGGAGCGGACGGCGTCTACCTCCAGCGCAATGACGTGATGTTCACCGCCATGAAGCACACCCAGGGCGAATTTTCGGATTTCTTCCGCGCTCTGCGCGACCAGACCAAAGTGCTGGGCCATCGTTGTCCCGAATGCCGTCACCTGATTATCCCTCCCTTCATGCGGCGCTGCCCGGCATGCAATTTCGTGGAGATGAAAAAGGAATACGTGCGCGACACCGGCATCATGGTTGCCACCCCGGTGATCACCGTTTTCGCGCCCAGCCGTTTCAAGGGCCAGGAGCCGTTCGGCACCGGCCGCGTGTTCCTGGAAGCAGCGGACGGCAAAATGAGTGATACCGCCATGCTGGTTCGCGTGCGTACCACGCGAGGAACCATACGTCCGGGGATCTATAAGAAGGGCACGCCGGTCAAGATCGCTTTCTGCGATTCGCGCCAGGGCGAGATGCTGGACATCTTTGCCGTGCCGCAGAATGAGCTCACGCCGCGGCAACTCGCCAGGAGTCCGCTACTTGAAAGCGAGATAGAGTGGGGACGGATCTCCGAGACGGAGTTTGGCAAGCCCACTCCCCAACTCGAAAAAGCCCTGAAGGAAGCGATCGTGCATTTCCAGAAACTAGCGGAAATGATTCCCCACAGCCCCCGCGCCACCGCCAACCTTGCCAACTGGCGCCGCACGGTCTCTGTCCGCACCGGCGGCGGGGCGTTCGGCCTTGTGCTGGACCAGGGGAAATTACAGGTACTCAAGGAAGGCGTGAAAGACCCCGACCTCGTCGTGGCGATACAGGATCCTTCGACTCTGCTCGCCTGGTTGCGTGACTGTACCGAACCGGAGGGCGACACGGTGAAAAGCCCCGCGTTGACGGATTTGGTAATTGAGGGGACCCTCATCCTCAACAAACCCGAACTGGAAACAGTTACCCGCCTGGACCGTGTTCCCCGCTCGCTTCGCCGGGATAGTGTGGCGATAGCACGGTGATTGGTCGTTACACCCACATACCTCTCGCATGATCGGCGAAAGGCGTCTATAACCTCAACCTCATCTCGTTCGTCGCCGCAAATCCCATCGCTTCATAAAGACTTTGGCCCGCAGGGCTGGCATGCAGGATGATCATGTCCACACCATTCTCGCGACACCAACCGAGCACTGCCTCCATCAGCTCGTGCGCCAGTCCCCTGCGACGAAAATTCTCGGCCGTGTAAACATTGAGGATGTTGCCGCGCCGCGCGCCCTGGCCGACCATGTGCGGAGGCCAGTCCATCAGCCAGAGACCCGCCCCCGCCGCGATGGAACCATCCGGGGCCGTCACCAGCCAGGCATGATAGTCGCCCGAATTCATGTGCTCCAGCAGCCAAACGCGAAACTTGGCGGACATGGATTCGAGCGCAACCGCGTCGCTATAACCCATGTCTTGAAACATGGCCTGGCGATGCGCCACCAGTGTTCCCAGGTCGGCGGTTGAGGCGCGGCGGATGGTGAATCCTTCAGGCAGAGGCATGCGAACCACTATTTTAAACTCTGTGCTCGCACGCTCCGCTCTTGCCGCGACGCTAGTTGCGAGCGCACCACACCTGGCACTCGTTTTGCCCGAGGCGACTAGCGCTTGGGAACCGAACTGACCGGTCGATGCACCTTGGTTTCTGGTATCTGCGACTGCAGCTGCCTATAATCTCCCGGCGATGTTGATGATGCGATCGTGCAGAAGGGCTGGCATTATGGCCGTGTTCATGGGATTGGCAAGCGGCCTTCTGGCCCAAGAGCCATACCGACCGCCTGTGATCCTGGGCATCTTGGAGGAATTGCCGTCGGCGGACGCCCCTAATGCGCCAAAAATCCGCGGCGTGCAAGTGCTATTCAAGAAAGCCGGGAAAGATTGGATTGCTTATCCTCATAATTGTGCCGATGGTCCCTGCGTGACAGCGCCGGTTCACGATTTTCCTCAAGAGGTTATTTGGACCATCAGCTTTGACGGCAAGAACCTGGGCCAAGTCACTGCCCGGTCCCACACGAATCCTCGCCTCTATTGGCGTGACGGCCAGCAGGAGATCACGAGTAAGGCTCCAATCCCGACAGTGGGAAAAAGATCGCTGGACTTTGGGGGCCAATTGGAAATCGCGGTCTATCGTCCGCTCGTGGCGGTTTCGCAGCCGAACTTCCGCGATCCAGATCAATGGAAGCCGGCCGTTGTGGCGCCGAACATGTTGTCCACGTTACAGCAGGGATTTCGACATCAGTTTCCCAAGCTCTGCCGAACCAGCGCCACAGACGACACCCAGCTCGCACCATTTCCATATGGGGACGAAGAAATAAAGCTGGTGAAAAGCTATCCTTCAAAAAGCGGCTGGACGTTCGCGCGTCTTCACTTGGAAGGGGCCATTGACTGCGAAGACACCGAGGCGGGGTTCGACATCGATGATCCCTGGTTTGTCGTCGACGACAAGAGCGAGGTTCGTTACCTGGACTCCGGCATGTTTTTGGTTGATGCAGGCGACTACGACGCCGATGGCAAATCGGAAGTCGTATTCTCAATCAACAGCGATAACCGCGGCGGCTATCGCATCTTTTACGACGATTTCCGCAAAAAGGCTGAGTTCAAGTTCAGCTATCACTAGGTTTTCCGGTCTCCCCTTCCGTCGGCGCAAACTGCCACCGTACGGAGCTTCGGCTTCCGCCCGGAGCCGGCTCATATGCTGGATACTTACTTCACCGCCGCCACTGCTTCAATTTCGATCATGAACTCTTCCCGTGCCAGCGCTGTTACTCCTACCAGCGTGCTCGCCGGCGGGTGTTCTGCGGAAAAGTATTTGCCGCGCACTTCGCGGATGATAGGAAGCTGCTCAGGCTTGAAGTTCACCACATAGTAATTGACCTTGATAATGTCATCCGGCGTGGCTCCGGCGGCCGCCAGGGCGGTCTTGAGGTTCTCCATTACCTGCGTGGCCTGGGCGCGCAAATCGCCTTTGCCCACCACGTCGCCTTTGGCGTTCAGCGCCACCTGACCCGACACGTAGATCAGTTTCCCCGGCTGTGCCACAACCACATGAGTGTAGCCGGTTGGCTTGCTTAGATCCTCTGGGTTGAGATACTGCGTTCGGCGGGTAGCTTCCTTCGCTGGTTTCGCGGCCTGCGCCTGGCCAAGGTTCGCTAGAGCCATAATCGACCCGAGCAACGCGCAATAGGAAACCAGATTGTGTTTCTTCATTGTGGCCTCCTCCCAAGTGTGCACGAGATTCTAATCCAACCCTCGTCTGGCGGTGAACTTCCCTGTACATTAGTGCGCATGGTCCACTGCCGCCAGGTGACAAAGCGTTTCCGCAATTTTGCCGCCTTGGACAATGTGTCTTTCAGCGTTGCTGGCGGCGTCTGCGCGCTGATTGGCCCCAACGGCGCCGGCAAATCAACCTTGCTGAAGATATTGAGCCGACAGCTGGCCCCAGACCAGGGCAGCGTGCGCGTCGCCGGATTCGATCTTGCTGTGGAAACCCAATCGCTCGCGGCAAGGCGCGTCATCGGCGTGGTTCCGGAAGACCTTGGCCTCTTCGGCCATCTCACCGTCCAGGAACATTTTGAGCTTACCGGCCCCATTTACGGCCTGGCGAGGGAGCAAGCGCAGGAGCGCACCGAGTCTCTCTTGCGCTTGCTGGGCCTCCATGATGCGCGCGACACTTTTGCCGGGGAATGCTCGCAAGGAACGCGCAAAAAGACCGCTCTGGCCATGGCCCTGTTGCCGAACCCGCGCCTGCTCCTTCTCGATGAGCCCTTTGAGTCGCTTGACCCGGTTGCCTGCCGGAACATCACCGAACTGCTGGCCGCGATTGCCCGGCGTGGTATCACGGTCTTGTTTGCTTCGCACTCGCTTGCCATCGTTGATCGCCTGGCCACGCAGGTCATACTGATTCGCCAGGGCCGCATCATGTGCGACTCAGCCTCTCAGCCCCTCCCGCGCCCTCTTGAGGAGCTGTATTTCGAACTGGTGGATCCCGCTCCCGTGCAGGACCTATCTTGGCTGGGCTGATCGCCATCCTGAAAGCCCTGGCCCGCGCAGAGAGGCGCGAGCTGGGAACATTTTTATCGGTCAGGCTCAACGGCCTGTTTCTGTTTGCCGCGCTGCTCGCCTATTCCTCGCTGGTGAGCCACATGAGGCCGGCTGCGGCCATGCCTTTTTTCCTCCTTCTCGGCTTGCTGATGTTGTTCCCCATGTCGTCTGACCCTCTGGGCCGCGCTCCCGCAAGCCGGATGGCCCTATGGCCTCTCACGGCGCAGCAAAGGTTATGGCTGCGCATGGCCACGCTGGGCATGAACCCGCTCTTATGGATTGCGATCATGGTCCTGGCCGCTACACGCCAGGCTCTGGCAGCGCTGCTCTTCCTGGCCGTCGCCATGGGAGCGCGGACTCTTTCGCTCCTTGGCGGACGAATCACAAGACTCATGCCGGCCTCTGATCCGCTTCGCTACATTCCGCAGCTTCCAGGAAAACTAGGCGGCCTGGTCCGTTTGAGTGTGCGGCAGATTCTGAGCGTGCTCGATTTCTACGCTGCGCTGGCGCTGACCGTGGGCGCAATCGCCTACCGCTGGCGGTCCGCCCATCCTGAGCCCGACGCATTCCCCATTCTGGCTATGCTTGTTGCGCTGGCCTTGAGCACCTGCGCCCAATGCCAGTTTGGATTGGACCCCGGCTGGTCGCGATACTTGATCTTGCCGCTTCGCGGGTGGCAGGTGCTGCTGGCCAAGGACCTTGCTTTTTTGCTGGTGTTGTCCTGCCTGGTTGCTCCCCTGAACCTGGGGACGGGCCTGACTTTTGGCCTAGCCGTGGTTGCCGTGGGACGATGGCCTTCACTGACGCGACGCTTGCCGCAGCATCGTTGGCGGTTCACGGCCGGGGAAGTCCGCTTCACAGTCTTGCAAGTTGTGGCCGGGACCGTTCTTGCCGTGGAGCAGAGCCGGAGCGGGCCGTGGTTCGTGCTCGCGGCATTTGTTTTGTATCTTGTATCGCTCCTTCTCGGAGGACTTTACTGGGAGCGCATGCGGCGCCGCGCTTAGCGCATCCATATTGCAAAGCATTAGGTGCGGACGTGTATTCCGCAATTTCTTCTGGCGTGATCGGTCGCGTGAGGTTCGCTTTGAAGGAAAATACCAGTATGACCACCCTGCGCATCGATAAGTGGCTCTGGGCCGCGCGCTTCTTCAAAACACGGGCCCAGGCCGCGCGCGCCTGCGACCTGGGCAGGATTGAGTGCAACCAGCAACCGGCCAAGCCCGCGCGCGAAGTCCGTATCGGCGACCGGTTGCAGATCAAGACTGAGGCGAACGAGTTTCAGGTAGAAGTCCTGCTGCTGAGCGCCATGCGCGGCCCGGCGGCCGTGGCCCAAACGCTTTACCGCGAGACCGACTCCAGCCGCGAAGCCCGCCTCAAGCTGGCCGAAGAGCGCAGAGCCTTGAAGAATTTGAGCCCGGCGCCCGAAGGCCGGCCTTCGAAACGCGACCGCCGCAAGATTTTCCGGTTCCGCGGCCGGGGGTAGCGGTGGCTGCACCGCCGGTCTCAGCGAAAACCGGAGACCGGCTCCGCGCTTGCTCGATCTTGACTCTCACTGCCGAATCACTGGGGTGAGCGTTGGCGTCAAGGAATCACAATCTTTTGCGCCCAGGGATCTGCCGGCTCGTCCCCTGTTTGCTCAACCGCAGGGGATGCATTGTCGAAGACTGGCGCTGGTTGCTGGTTCTCGCCCGGCAAGGGTGGTGCTATGGCGCGGGAATCGATTGGCAGCAGATGTGCGTTTTGTGCCGCCCATTTGGCCGCCAGGCCGTTGAGCGGGCTCTTCGTGTTGTATTCCTGATACGTAATCATCCGTCCAATGCGAATGATG
>DASVFK010000184.1:0-13779 GCA_036380095.1 Candidatus Angelobacter sp.
CCGCCGGCGGGTCCGCGAAAGACTTGCAGCGCGAGTTCCGCAAGTTCAGCGCCCACCCGCTGGAGCAGTCGGAATCAATCCACAACTCGAAAGAGGACCCGCGGTCCATGTCCCGTCACGTGGCGTGCAGCGACTGTCATAATGTCCACACGGTACGGGCCGCGGCGACGCAAGATCGAAGCGTGAGCGCGCATGCGCCGGAAGGCGTGCGCGGCATAAGTTCCTCCGGGTCGCGTCTGGCGCAGGCAAATTTCGCTTATGAAGTCTGCTACAACTGCCACGGCATGGCAGAGCCGGCCAGGCCTGCCGTGGTGCGGAGAGATCCCGTGGGCAATACGCGCGCCAAGTTTGATCCGGCCAACGCTTCCTTCCATCCAGTGGTGAGCCCGGGCAAGAACCAGGAAATCACGGGACTGGAGCCTGGTTTCACATCTTCCAGCACGATCGGTTGCACGGACTGCCACAACAGTGACAGCCTGGGGGGAACCAGGGGGCCGCACGGCTCGATCTACGAGCCGATTCTGGAGCGGGAATACCAACTCCAGGACCCGAACCCGGAATCCTACAAGGCCTACTCGCTGTGCTACAAATGCCACAATCGCGCCGTGCTCCTGTCAGGCCAGAGCGCCTTTCCTCACAAATTGCACGTTGTGGACCAACAAGCCTCCTGCGCGGTCTGCCACGACGCTCACGGTTCCCGCGACAACACGCGCCTGATCAACTTCATGACGCGCGGCAAGAACGGCAGCACGGTTGTCTCGGCATCTTCCAGCGGCCGGTTGGAATACCAAACTACTGGCCGGTCGCAGGGCCGTTGTTATCTGCGATGCCACGGCAGTGACCACGAAGGCAAGAGTTTCCCTGTCTCAAGCCAGCGAATGGTCACACGGTGAAGTTGATTCACGGCAGAGCCTAAAGCGCGCAGCTCGCGGCCACCGCCTTCTGCAGGTTCGGCGAGCATTCCCCAAATATGTAATGTTGTTTGCGCCCAAGCTGACCGGTATGACGGATGACACCGCCAGAACGACACCAG
Source organism: Candidatus Angelobacter sp. (assembly GCA_036380095.1). GTDB lineage: Bacteria > Acidobacteriota > Terriglobia > Terriglobales > Acidobacteriaceae > Angelobacter. The sequence goes on from DASVFK010000184.1 coordinate 1,034, forward strand.
CCCGGTTAATGCTTACATTGGACCGGCCTGGGACGGGACTCAGCTTGCTACGGAGTTCGTCTGCCTCTGCTATCCTTCTCTTTTGGGTTTTTGGAGGACACCGTGTTGAACAGATTCAACAAAGTTCTTCTTTCTTTCGCGGTCGCAGGGGCCTTGTTATGCCTGGCCGGTTGCCCGACCAGCACCACCATCGCGGACATCAACAAAGATCCGGGCAAGTTTGCCGGCAAGGAAGTAATGATCAAAGGGACCACCTCTAACTCATTCGGCGCCATGGGCAAGGGAGTGTTCCAAGTAGATGACGGAACCGGGAGCATCTGGGTCTACAGCCAGAATTTTGGCGTGCCGAGCGGAGGCGTGAAGGTGGCTGTGACCGGACAGGTGGAGCAGGGATTCAGCTTTGGCGGCCGCAGCTTTGCGGTCATCCTGAAAGAGACCAAGGAACGCCACTGAGACATCCCGAGGCCGTCGGCAAGGCTGACCGGCCACTTTTCTTAAAAGTTCAACGGCGTTCATGGAGCCAGCCTGGAAAAAACGGCTGCAAGTCATCGTCATCATTCTGGTGGCGCTCGCGGTCCTGCGCGCCGTGTATTTCGCTTTCAAGAAGGAGCACAACGGCCGAGCGGTTCCCGCGGCAAGCAAGCCGGCAGAGAACACTCCGGTCTATGACACCAGGCTCGACGATTACGTTACCCCGCCCAAAATCTTTCCTTACGATGTGAGCTCCGCCCGAAAGGCATTGGCGGGAAAAACCGTGTGGGTACGGGAGGGGAACCAGGTCCCATACTTTGCTTTTGACCCCGCGACAAGGCAGGCCGGCTTGAAGCAGAAGGTAGGTTTGCTTCCGCCGATCGAGAAGCTTCAGGTGGAAGATGTGGTCCTGCAGCGAACGGTGGCGTCGCCCTTGCCGGGAGAGATCGCCATTGTGCAGAACCAGATCATGGCGGTATTCAAGAGACCGGGACAATCTGGCGCTTACGCCTTTGCCATCGGCACAAACATCGGGAACGATTTCACCTTCACCGTGAACAACCTGCTTTTTCTGGCTGACCCGCACGAGCTTTACCGGCACTGGCCGCCGGATGTGTGGAAGGCCATTGACCGGCACGAGGCGCGCGAAGGCATGAATGAACTGCAGGTGAGTTTCGCGCTGGGTATGCCTGGGACCTCGGAACCCGGAGACTACGGAAATCGTACTCTGGAATACAAGATGAACGGTCACGGGGTCAAAGTCAGGTTCCAGAAGAACAAGGCTGTGGCGATTACGACGGGAAAAGCCAGTGAGCACCCGGGCTAACAACCGGGCCAATCGGGCGTCTAACTTGTGAATCTGTACCTGCCGGCCACCTTGAAACTTTTGGTCACCATTCTGCGTATTGCCAAAGGACACCCATATGGAACTGCGCATCGAGAACCTCTCCAAAACCTACAAGAACGGCGTTAAGGCGCTGGACAACGTTTCCCTGACTATCTCCAGCGGGATGTACGGTCTGCTGGGGCCGAACGGGGCGGGGAAGTCCACGCTGATGCGAACGCTGGCGACGTTGCAAGAGCCGGACAGCGGCAGCGCGCGGATGGGCGATATCGACATCCTGAAGCAGAAAGACGAGGTGAGGCGCCGTCTGGGCTACCTGCCGCAGGAGTTCGGGGTTTACCCGCGGACGTCAGCGCAGGACATGCTCAGCCACATCGCCCTGCTTAAAGGCTTTACCAACGTCAAGCAGCGCAATGAGGCGGTGGCGGCGATGTTGCACCGTTGCAACCTCTATAACGAGCGCAAGAAGGCGCTGAGCGGTTTTTCCGGAGGCATGCGCCAGCGCTTCGGGATTGCCCAGGCCTTGATCGGGAACCCACAGCTCTTGATTGTCGATGAGCCGACGGCGGGGCTTGATCCCGGCGAACGCAACCGTTTTTACAACTTGTTGTCTGAAATCGGCGAGCAGGTGATCGTGATTCTCTCCACGCACATCGTGGAAGACGTAATGGACCTGTGCCGCAAGATGGCCATCATCCACAACGGCCGTGTCCTGTTTGAAGGCGACCCCGAGGAGGCGATTGCGCGATTGAATGGGAAGATCTGGCGACGGTCCATCGAGAAGGAGGAACTGGCGCATTACGAGCAGAGCTTCCACGTGGTCTCCAACAAACTGGTAGGCGGCAGGCCGCTGCTGCACATCTACAGCGAACAGCCGCCGGGTGACGGCTTCTCGCCCAGCGCCCCCGACCTGGAAGACGTGTTCTTCTCCAAAATCAAAGACTGGAACTGAGGGCCGCCATGTTCTCAAAGATTGCCTGGTTTGAGATTCGCTTCTGGCTCCGCTCGTGGATGCTGTGGATTTTCTTTGCTCTGATCGCGCTGGCCATCTTTGGCGCCGTGAGCACGCCCAACATCACCATTGGTTTTGCACTCACCAACACGTATCACAATGCGCCTTTCCTGATTGCCGCTTACTATGCCTTCATCAGCATCTTCATGCTGTTGATGGCGGCGGCTTTCGTGAACTCCGCCGCCCTGCGCGACTTCCGCTTCAACACCAACCAGATCGTCTTCTCCACACCGCTGCGCCGCCGCGACTTCCTGCTGGGGCGGTTTGTGGGAGCAACGCTGATTTCCGTGATTCCCATGCTGGGAGTGTCCGCCGGAATCCTGGCTGCCAAATACATGCCGTGGATTCAGCCCGAACAATGGGGCCCTGTGAATTGGGGCGCACACTGGCACGCGATCTTGGTGATCGCGGCGCCGAATGCGCTGATCATCGCTGCCATCCTTTATGCCATTGCCGTGTTGGCGCGCAATGAGATCGTGCCCTTTATCGGCGCCGTTGTGCTGATTGTCGGCTACATCGCTTCCGGTGCGCTTCTGCAGGACCTGCGGCACGAAGAGCTGGTGGTTTTCGGCGACCCGTTTGGTATTCGCACGCTGGCTTTGTTGACCAAGTACTGGACCGTTGCCGAAAAGAACAGCGTCTCCGTGAGTTTTACCGGATTGATGTTGTGGAACCGTCTCTTTTGGATGGGCCTTGCGGTTTGTATTTTTGTTTTTGCCTATTTCCGTTTCAGCTTTACGGAAAAAGCCACCAAGGCCAGACCGCTTGAACTGGAAGCTCAGGCCCCGTTGCCCGTTGCTGTCGCGCACCTTCCTGGTTCATCAAGCCTGGCAGCGTCGTGGGCCAAGCTGTTTCAGTCGCTGCGTATTCATCTGCGCGGCATGGTGGTGAGCATCCCGTTCATCGTTGTCATGCTGATCGGGGCGGTCAATTGTCTGTTTGCCATAAGTTTGAATGCCACCGAAGGCTATGGCAACCACACGCTGCCAGTTACATACTGGCTGCTGGACCTGATCCGGGGAACGCTCTACCTGTTTGTGGTGATCGTGCTCACGTTCTATGCGGGCGTTCTGGTGTGGAAGGACAAGGACGAACACGTGGACGAAATCGTAGACGCAACGCCCACGCCGGAATGGGTTTCCTACACGGCGCGTCTGGTGACGCTGGTGGTCATGGTGATGTTGATCCAGATGGCCGCGCTCGTGAGCGGGATTGCGGTGCAGGCGGCCCACGGCTACCATCGCTACCAGCTTGGCCTGTACGCGCAGGAATTGCTGGTCCGGGACTTCTCCGGGTTCCTGTTTCTGGCGGTCCTGGCGTTCTTTATCCATGCGCTTTCGCCGAACAAGTATTTCGGGTACTTCTTTTACGTCGCATTCCTCACCTTGAACCAATTCATCTGGAGCCCGCTGAACGTGGCCACCAACCTGGTGCAATTCGGCGGGACACCCAATATTGTCCATTCCGACATGTTCGGCGAGGCCCCTTACAGCCTCTCCTGGAACTGGTACACGCTCTATTGGCTGATCTTCTGCGCAATGCTGGTGATCGTCACCGTAATGTTCTGGCCGAGAGGCAAGCAGGACCGCTGGGCTGACCGCGTTCACATCGCCGGCCTGCGCTTTCATAAGAGCTGGATCAGGGGAGCAGCACTCTGCCTGGTTCTGTTCGTGGGCACGGGCGGCTGGATCTGGTACAACACGAAAATCGTAAACCGCACGGTGGGCCCCAAGGACATCGACCGCCGCCAGGCAGACTACGAGAAGACTTACAAACAATACGAGAGGCTGCCCCAACCGCGCGTACGCAGCGTGAAATATGCGATCGACGTGTATCCCGAATCGCGCAACATCGTGATGCGGGGCGAGCAGGTGATCCAGAATCCCACGCAGCAGGCGTTGAATGAGGTCCACTTCACCGTGAACCCAAATTACGACATCACCATCGATATTCCGGGAGCCTCCCTGAGCAAAGACGATAAGAAGCTTTACTACCGGATCTATCGCTTTGATCCGCCTCTGCAGCCGGCAGAGAGCCGCACCATGCACTTTACGGTGAAGAGCCACAATCGGGGTTTCGAGAACAGCCTGAGCACGGTGGAACTGGTGCAGAACGGAACATTCTTCAACAACACGATCGGCCCGAGGATTGGGTACGACCAAGGGCGCCAGCTCACCGATCCCAACGACCGCAAGAAGTATGGTTTGAAGGAAATTGACCTGATGCCGCCGCTGGAGCGCAACTGCACGGACGATTGCATGGAAACTTATCTGCGGGGGCATTCTGACTGGGTCGACGTGGAGACGGTGATCAGCACCTCCGCCGATCAGTTGGCGATTGCACCCGGCTCGCTGGTGAAGGAATGGCAGGAGAACGGCCGCCGTTACTTCCAGTACAAGCTCGATCACCAGTCGCTGAATTTTTATTCGTTTATGTCAGCCCGTTATGAAGTGGCGCGGGAAGAGTGGAAGGGCATCAAGCTGGAAGTTTATTACGACCGGCAACACCCCTGGAACGTTCCGCGGATGACAAACTCGCTCAAGCAGTCGCTCGACTATTACACCAAGAATTTCGGCCCGTATTACCACAAGGAGGCGCGCATCATCGAGTTTCCGCGGGTGGCGCGCTTCGCCCAGGCGTTTCCCGGGACCATGCCGTATTCGGAGTCGATCGGGTTCATCGCCAACCTGAAACATCCTGATGACATTGACATGGTGTTTTACGTGGTGGCGCACGAGATGGGTCACCAGTGGTGGGCACACCAGGTGATCGGCGCCAACATGGAAGGCGCGACACTGCTCTCTGAGACCATGGCGCAGTATTCGGCGCTGATGGTGATGGAGAAGCAATACGGGCGCGACGCGATGCGCAAGTTCCTGAAGTACGAGATGGACAACTATCTGCGATCGCGCGGCGCGGAACGCTTGAAGGAACGGCCGTTGCTCCAGGTGGAAGCCAATCAGGGTTACATCCACTATCGCAAGGGAAGCGTGGTGCTCTATTACCTGAAGGAGATGATCGGGGAGGAGGCAGTCAATCGCGCGCTGCGCAAGGTGATCGCACAATATGCTTACGCCAAGCCGCCTTATCCCACGTCGAACGCGCTGGTGGATGCGCTGCGCGAGCAGACTCCGCCCAACCTGCAGTACTTGATCAAGGATTTATTTGAGGACATCACGCTGTTTTCCAACCGCACGCTCGATGCCACGGCAGAGAAGCGGGCCGACGGCAAGTACGACGTCACCATCAAGGTGGAGGCGCACAAATACAAAGCCGACGCTAAAGGCAACGAGACCGAGGTTCCGGTTGACGATTACATCGACATCGGCGCTTTTGCCAAGCCGGCCAAGGGAATGCAGTACGGCGAGACTCTTTATCGCGAGCGCGTGCACATGACCAAGAAGAACGCAACTTTCACGTTCACGACCGACAAACTGCCGGAGAAGGCCGGCATCGATCCGTTTGCGATGCTCATTGATCGTGTTCCGGCCGATAACACCAAGACCGTCGCGCTCGTGGGAGGAACGAAAGGCGCGGCTTCCACCAAGGCCGCAGCGGGCGCTCCGTAGCTCGCCTATACTGCTGCCGTGGCAAAACCGTTCTATGGGCCGGATTTGGCCGCGTTGCATCATCGCTTCTATTCGGAGTTTGTCGATAGCGCCGCTCCGGGTGCTATCGCCGTGCTGCGGGCGCATGGAATCAAGCGTGGCGTGGTGCTGGACCTGGGGTGCGGCGCCGGGCAGTTTTCAGCCAGGCTCCTGAAAGCGCGCTACCAGCCCGTGGGAATCGACATTTCGGCGGCGATGATTCGCATTGCGCGGCGCACAGCGCCGAAGGCCAGCTTCATCCGCGACTCCGTTACCACAACTCAATTCCCGCAGGCATGCGCTGCTATTGCACTGGGAGAAGTTTTCAATTACCTGAAGTCGAAAGCGGAAATGCTGCGCGCGTTCCGCAATGTGTACCGCGCGCTCACGCCTGGGGGCGTGCTGATTTTCGACATCAAAGAGCCTTTGCCGGGTAACAGCAAGAAGTTCCGCAGCAGCGCGCGTTGGGGGAAAGGTTGGGCGGTTGCGGTGGAGGTGGAAGAAGATCCACGCGCGGGACGGCTGGTGAGAAGAATCGTTACGTTCACGTCCAAGAGGGCCGGGCTGCGGTACAAGAAGTCGGAAGAAACACACGAGCAGCGGATTTATCGCGCGAGAGACGTAGCAAAAATGCTGCGCGAGGCTGGATTCAGCGTGCGCATCATTCCGGGGTTCGGCAGGTACATGCTTTCGCCGGACAGAAAAATCCTGCTGGCGAAGAAGCCGCTAGTCCCCTGACGAGGTCTTGCGTCCTTTTTTTGGCCGCGCGGACTCGGCGCTGGACTCGCTAGCGCGCACTTCCGCGCCAGTGCTGGCAGAGCGCGGCGGCTTTTTGCCCTCCGCCAGGCTCATCTTGAGCGCCTCCAGAATGTCAATGACCGGGGCCTTGTGCACGGGCTCGGCGGCCTCCACCACTTCCTTGCCTTCCACCTTGGCCTGGATCATGGCCTTGAGGTTTTCGCGATAGTCGTCCTTGTACTTTTCCGGTTCGAAGGGCGCGAGCAGGGAATCGATGAGCATCTTGGCCAAGCCAAGTTCTTTCTCCTGGACCTTGCTGGTGTCCGTGCGGAACTCGTCGACCTGGCGGATTTCGTCAACAAAGTACATGGTGTGCAGCATGATGCCGCGCTTGGCCGGGCGCAGGACCACGATGTGCTCACGGTTGTGCATGGCGATCTTGGCCACGCCAACGCATTCGCTCCGGCGCAGGGCTTCAAACAAGAGCGCGTAAGGCTTCTCGCCGGCGTCATCGGGAGCGAGATAGTACGAGGCGTCGAGGAAAATGGGATCGACCTCAGAGGTCTTGACGAATTCGAGCACTTCCATGGTCTTGGCGGTCTTGGGAGCCACTTTCTTGATCTCCTCGTCTTCCACCACCACGTATTTGTCTTTCTCGTACTCGTAGCCTTTTACGATGTCGCTGCGCTGGATGGGCTTGTCCTCGGCCTGGCAGTAGAGGACCTGCTTGACGCGTGAATGGTCGCTCTTGTGGAGCTGGTTAAAGCTGACGGTCTCGCCGCGCGCGGCGCTGTACAGTTTCACTGGCAAAGAGAGCAACCCGAAGGTCAGGTGCCCCTTCCATACGGTGCTGGCCATTGATTTTTCTCCGAAAACCGGGCGAGATAACGGTTTAGCACAAAAAGCGGTGCATTACAATCTCACCAGAAGCCTATGTCACTAGAGGAATACCGGCGAAAAAGGGTTTTCCAGCGGACACCTGAGCCGCCCGGGAAGGCGCGTGCGGAAGAAGGCAACCGCTTTTTCATTCAACGACATAGCGCGCGACGTCTCCACTATGACTTGAGGCTGGAAATGGATGGAGTCCTAAAGTCCTGGGCCCTGCCTCATGGACCCACCCTTGATCCGGCGATCAAGCGGCTGGCCGTGCACGTGGAGGATCATCCGCTGGAATATGGCAATTTTGAAGGCACCATTCCGGCAGGGAATTACGGCGCCGGCCAGGTCACGCTGTGGGACCGCGGGACCTACGAGTGGCTGGGAGAGAAGACTCCGCTGGAGCAGTGGAAGGCGGGCGATCTCAAGATCCGCCTGCACGGGCAAAAGCTTTCCGGCGACTTTGCGCTGGTGCGCACCAACCGTGCCGGAGGGAAAGACTGGCTGCTGATCAAGAAAAAAGATTTCGCGGTGCGCGCGGGTTGGGACCCGGAGAGCGATACGCGCAGCGTGCTGCAGGCGCCGGCCGATCCTGGAGCGATTGAAGGCGCGGTGAAGGCCGACATGCCGAAGTCGCTGGAGCCGATGCTGGCAACTCTGGGCACGGTGCTTCCCGCCGGCTCAGACTGGCTCTACGAGGTGAAGTGGGACGGCTATCGCGCGCTGTGCTTTTTTCAGGGCGGCAAGGTGCGGATGGTCTCGCGTCGGGGTAATCCGATGAACGCACAGTTTCCGGAGGTGGCTGGGGCGTTGCCGGAAGCGGTGAAGGTGGAGACAGCAATTGTGGACGGTGAGGTTGTGGCCTTCGACGAGAATGGCGTGCCAAGCTTCCAGTTGCTGCAGAACCGCACCGGCTTTCGCCGCTCGGCGGTGAGCAAGGAGAAGCCGCAGGCGTTGTGCTTCTTTGCCTTCGACCTGATTTATCTCGATGGCTACGACCTGCGCAAAGCGGCGCTGATCGATCGCCGGCAACTGCTTTCTTCCATCATCCTGCCAAACGAAACCATCCGCTATTCCGACCACTTTGCGGGCAAAGGTGCGGAACTGCTGGCGGCGGTGAAAGAAAAGGGCCTGGAAGGGATCGTGGCCAAACATGCACAGAGCCGGTATGAAACGCGGCGCAGCACCAGCTGGATCAAGATCAAGGTCACCCGCCAGCAGGAGTTCGTGATCTGCGGTTTCATCCATGGCGAGCGCGAGCACTTTGGATCGCTGGTGCTGGGCGTCTACCAAGGAAAGAAGCTGGCGTACGCGGGCAACGTAGGCTCGGGATTCACGCAGCAATCGCTCAAGGCGGTGTACGAGCAATTGAAGCCGCTGATCACCAAGAAAGCCACGTTGAGTGACGTCCCCAAGGAGATCGGGGAAGTAACGTGGGTGAAGCCCGAGCTGGTATGCGAAGTGAAGTTCAGCGCGTGGACAGACGATTCTCGGTTGCGCGCGCCGGTGTTTCTGGGCATGCGGCCGGAATCTTCGCCGGAAGACGTGGTGCGTGAGACCGGACTGGTCGCAGAAGATCCGCCGCCTGTGCCGGAAGCGGCAACACAAAAGCAAGCGCTGCTCTCGCCGGAACAGACCGAGGTCACTCTTACGGTCCAGGGACGCAGGCTGAAGTTCACCAACTTGAACAAGATCTTTTACCCTGCCGATGGTTACGCCAAGCGCGACGTGATCAATTTCTACGCAGCGGTGGCTGACCTGCTCGTGCCGCATCTGGCGGGAAGGCCGCTTTCGCTGAAGCGCTATCCCAACGGCATTGAAGGCGAGTACTTCTTTCAGAAGGAGGCGGCGACGAGCTTTCCGGAGTGGCTGCACACGGAAAGGGTCCAGACAGACGAAAAGTCGTGGACCAACTTTGTGGTGTGCGGCGACAAGGCCACGCTCTTGTATCTGGCCAACCTGGGCTGCATCGACCAGAACCCGTGGATGAGCCGCATAGGGTCGTTGGAGCATCCGGACTTCATCCTGATTGATCTTGATCCCTACCACTGCGGCTATGACCGCATTGTTGAGGCGGCGCAGCTCGTGCGAGAGAAGCTGGCGCTGATCGGGCTGAAGGGCTATCCCAAGACCACGGGCGGCAACGGCATGCATGTGTATATCCCGCTGGAGACGCGCTATACCTACGCGCAGACACGGGCGTTTGCCGAGGTGATGTCGCGATGGGTGACGGCCGAGCGCCCCGATCTGTTCACCACGCCGCGAACTGTGGCGGCCAGAGAGAAAGGCAAAGTCTATTTCGACTGGATGCAGAACGCCGAAGGCAAGACGATCTCTGCACCTTACGTGCTGCGCGCGCATCCTGGAGCGCCGGTGGCCACGCCGCTGAGCTGGGACGAAGTGAAGCCCGGGCTCAAACCGATACAGTTTCACATCGGCAACGTGCTGCGCAGGTTTGAGCGCGTGGGCGATTTGTTTGCCGGAGTGCTGAAGGAGCTGCAGGAGATGGAGGGTGCTCTAGAGAAGCTGAGCGGGTTGGTGGGCAAGAAGTGAGACAAAATCCTACCGCGGATCAAATCGGATGAACGCGGATAGATAAGAATTCCAAAACCTGCCGCAAGACTTTACTGCAGATAAACAAGGCCCGCGATCTCTCGCGGGCCGTTGTTCCCTATACCCGTGGTTTGAGAAAACTTGAACGTCAGAAGCTCAGTTTGGCGCCGAACTGGAACTGGAACGGATTATACGCATCGCGCGGCGTATTAAATCCCAGGACCGGGTTGGGCGCCAGGCTGAGGTCGGTTTGTCCATAGAGCGTATTCAGGTCTTTGATGTTGGTGCGGTTGAAGACGTTGAACATATCGCCGCTCAGCTCAGCGCGGAGCTTTTCCTTCAACTGGAAGGCGCGGCCCACGCGCATATCAAAGCTGGCGTAGCTGGGACCTTTCAAGGTGTTGCGGCCCAGGTTGCCGGGACGGTCAGAGAGCGGGTTGCCGTCACGATTGGCGTCAGAGCCGGCGAAGATGTTGAACGGCTGGCCCGCTTCGACCGAGACCAGCGTGCTGAACTTGAAGCCGTTCAGCAAGCGGACGTTCTTTGGCACTTCGCTGATGAAGCTGGCGGTGTAGCGGTGAGGCACGTTCTGGCGGGAGAGCGCGCGTTCCAGCGCCAGGCTGGTTTCAGGCACGTCCGCCAGGTTGGCGACGGAATCGCTGTTGGAGATGGTCTTGGAATAGCTGTAGCTGCTGTGCATGCTGAAGCCGTGGGAGAAACGCTTGGTCAACTCAAACGTCCCGCCGTGGTAGATCGACATCCCCTGGCTCACTTTGACAAAGAAGTCGCCGAGTTCGGGGAAGAGCCGCAAGCCCGCACCCGTGGGGGTTCCGTTGCCCATTACAGGTTTGCCGGGTTCGCCGGCGATGACCGCCCCAGGTGTTGGCACTGCGTCCAGGATGGGGGTATGCGCGCCCAGCTTGAGTCCATGCACGTAGAGATAGCTGGCGGAAACGGCAAACCCGCCGCCGATCTCCTGCGACACCTGCAGGCTGCCCTGCTCAGCGTACGGCGTACGGAGGTTGGTGTCCAGGTTGTCAGAGAATCCGACGGGGAGGGTCGCCAATACGGGGACCTGTCCTGTCGAGAGGAAATTATTGGTCGCCGTGGTGGCCCCCGGTCCGCCGACCGTGGGCTGAATGAAGCGGCCGCGAATGGGCGAGACCGTAGGGAAGATTACCTTGGCGTTGGGTTGATCGCCCACGTTGAGCCACTCCGCCGTATCAAGGATCTGGCCGATGCTGGAGACGCGGCGGTCAGCGAAGATGCCAAAGCCGAGGCGAACTACGCCCTTGCTCGCGTAAGAGTACGCGATGCCCAGCCGCGGCTGGAAGTTGTTGTGGTCGCTGGTAAACCCAAAGCGCGCCGGGTAGGTTTCAAAGTCATAGCGCAGGCCATAGGTCAGCGAAAGCTTTTGCGTCATCTTCCACTCGTCCTGGGCAAAGAAACCGTAGGAATTGTGCCCGGTGCTGGTGCTGGTGAAAGCGTCCCAGGCCGAAGGCACGTCCTGCGTGAAGGGCAAGGTAAATCCCGGATGCGTGGTTTGTCCCTTGAGCATGGGGAACCAGAACACCGCGGGCGTGTGGTTGAAGAATGCCGTCAGGTTGGGGAAGATGATGCGCGCGGGGAAGAACAAGTCCCACTTGGAATCATCGTTGATGTGGTTGAAGTCGGCGCCGAACTTGATGGCATGGTGGCCCATGGTCAGGCTCAGGCTGTCGCCCACTTGCGCGCGCGTTTCTTCGTAGAAGTCGGGATCAGAGGTGCTCTTGCCGGTGATGAGCAGGTTGGAGACTTCCAGGTCCGGCTGCTTGAGCACGGAGAAAAAGTCAAAGCTGCGCCGCGCCCACTGGAACCTGGCCTCATTCACCAGATTCGATCGCGGCATGGCCGTCTCGTTGACCAGGAACGACTGGTCAAAAGTTTTGTTGTTGCGCGCCGTGCTGGAGGCCGGTGACGCGCGTCCGCCGCCGCCCAGGAAGCCGAGAGTCTCAGAGTTGAGCAGGTTGTAGCGGAAGGCCAGGTTGTGTTTCTCATTCAGCTTGTGGTCCAGCTTGAGCAGGAAGCCGTCATAGTCATTGGTGCGCAGAGAATTGCTGGTTTCCTGCGCCAGACCATAGAAGGCTTTTACGGCGTTGATCGCGGCCAGATTGTTCAAGATGACGGACGAGAACTTATTCGACTCCGCGCGCCGCTGGCCTTCATAGTTCGCGAACCAGAAGGTCTGGTCTTTCTTGATGGGACCGCTGAAGGTCAGGCCGTACTGGTTCTGCCGCAGCACCGGATCAGGTCCGGTAAGCGCCGGCTGCGCGTTGAGCGCGTTGTTCATGCCGTAGAAATAAACTGAGCCGTGGTTGGTGTTGCTGCCGGACTTGGTCACAATGTTCACGTAGCCGCCCAGCGCTCCGCCGTACTCGGAGGCAAACGTGTTGTTAACCACGCGGAACTCCTGCGCGGCTTCCTGCGAGGGCGTGATGCGCGGCAGGCCGGTAAAGGTCTGCACGTTGTCGGCGCCATCCACCAGGACCTTGGTGCTCATCTCAGATTGTCCGCCAAAGGTGAGGCGCGGCGCAGCCGAGGACCCTACGCCAGCAACCGGCTCTTTGAAAGCGCCGCCGCCGGTGTTTTCGCGGCCAGGAGCCACTCCGCTCGAGAGTTTCACAAA
>DASVFK010000185.1:0-5267 GCA_036380095.1 Candidatus Angelobacter sp.
CGCTGATGAGCGAATGGCAGCGGGACCTCAACCGCCAGGTCCAGTATTCGACGCAACCGCAGCACGAAAAACGCACAGTTCCCGGCGCGGACGAAGCCATCTTAACGGCGTTCACGGAAAACTATTGGGGCAAACCTGCCATGCACCTTCGCCTGGCCGTGGTCGCGTCGCAGGCGATAGGCGTGGTCTACATATATGCTGACCGCGACGCCTGGCAGTACTACCACGATTCGCTGGACAACTTCTTGAGATCGATCCGGGTTGAAGCGGAAGAAAAACCGCCGGCGGCGAACTCCTCGCCGCAGCAGAACGCTGCCCGACGGTCCGTGGCCGGACTCTACCTGGGACAGTGGATGACGAGCACGCGCTTTTACCTGCTCTCGGAAGATGGCCGCTTTTATCGCGGGCACCGGCTCCCCTCCGCCCCTGGCGGAGACATTCGCCGCTTCGATTACCAACACGCCCGCGAAGTGGACCCCGAAAATTCCGGCACGTACAGAGTCACAGGGAATGAACTTATCTTTGAAATTGCATCCCAGAATCCGATCAAGGTCCCGCTGCCGGTGGAGGGCCAAGTCAAGATCGAAGCGATCACATACAAGCGGCAGCCGCTCCCCAAGTAGATGCGGCAGGGGGACACTTGTGTTTTCAATTGAGCTTACGCAGCACCAGCGCGGAATTTTTTGATCCAAACGCGATGCAGTTGCACACCGCATGTTCAATCTCGGCTTTGCGCCCGGCTTGTGGCACGTAATCCAGGTCGCAGTCGGGATCGGGCTTTTCCAGATTGATGGTGGGAGGGATGCGCCCTTCGTGCATCGCCACCAGGGTCGCAGCAACACCCGCGGCCCCGCATGCTCCTTGCGGATGCCCGATCTGCGACTTCAAGGCCGACATCGGTACTTTGTACGCATGGTCGCCCAGCGCCAGCTTGAGCGCACGAGTTTCAATGCGATCGTTCAAGTCCGTTGAAGTGCCGTGCAGGTTCACGTAATGCACATTCTCGGCCGCGATGCCTGCTTCTTTCATCGCCAGCCCGATCGCCCGCGCCGGTTCCTCGCCGTTCTCCACCAGGCGCACGCGATGAAATGCCTCGCAGGTGGAACCATAGCCGGCGATCTCGGCGTATATGCGCGCGCCGCGTGCGCGGGCGCGCTCCAGCTCTTCCACCACGAACATCCATGAGCCTTCTGCAATCACAAAGCCGTCGCGGTCAAGGTTAAAAGGCCGCGAGGCGCGCTCCGGCTCGTGGTTCCATTTTTCCGTCATGATCTTCATCAGGGTAAAAGCCTTCACGATGCCCCAGGCCAGCGGCGAATCGGCTCCGCCCACCAGCATCGCCGGTTGCGTGCCCAACTGGATCTGGCGCGTGGCATAGGCAATGGCGTCCGTGGACGAGGTGCAGCCGCTGGTCACCACATGGCTCAGCCCGCGGAAACCAAAACGCATGCTGATCTCGCTGGACATGGTGCCCATGGTGCCGCTGGGAATGGTGAAGATGCTTACCTGCTTGATCTTGCCCTGGTAATAGAGATGGTATTGCTGGTCGGTAAAATCGTTGGCGCCGCCGCCCGTGCCCAGCACCACGCCGACCTCGCGCTTCTCGTCCAAGGACATCTTGGCTGGATCGATGCCGGCGTCCTGCAACGCCTCCGTGGAGGCGGCAATGGCCAGCGGCACGCAGCGCGAAACATGCTTGCGCTCGCGGGCTTCTACCCAGTCGAGTTCGTTGAACTCCTCGTCGCGGACTTCGCCCGCGATCTGCACGGAAAGGTCGGAGGCGTCAAAGCGCGTGATCTTCCTTACGCCGCTCTTGCCCGCAAGGATCGCCTTGCAGAATGCGGCTTTGCCAACTCCGTTGGGGCTGACCACGCCCATGCCTGTGATGACCGCCCGTTTGAGCATAGACACTGATTCTATAATTGATGCAATGTTTGTGCGCTTAGAATGCCGGCTTCAGCCCCTGTAGGTATCAGGGCACGGCTTGAGCCGTACCGGTAAGTCGTCATGGCAGGCAACTGCCGAACTGCCGTAGGCCGGAGCGGAGCGCCGGCAAAGCGACAAAAAGAAATGTCACTCGGCATCTACATTTCGGTTCCCTTTTGTCGCTCCAAGTGCACCTACTGCAACTTTGCCTCAGGTGTGTTCTCGGCGGCACAGATGGGACAGTACGTCGAACGGCTCTCGGCTGACATTCGTGCCGCCAAGGCCTTTGCTGCGGAAAATCGAGCGGAAATTCCCGGTCCGGTGGATACCATCTATCTCGGCGGAGGAACGCCCAGCCTGCTGCCGCCCGATGAGCTGAAGAAACTGTTCTTCAACCTGAAAAACGAATTTCCCACGCTGCCCCAACCCGAAATCACTGTGGAGTGCGCCCCTGGCACGCTCACGGACCAGATCATCCAGGCGATGGTAACGCGCGGCGTGAACCGCGTGAGCCTGGGCGTGCAGTCGTTCGTTGACCAGGAAGCGGCGTCGGTAGCGCGGCTGCACACGCGCGAGAAGACCCTCAGCGATATCGACCGCCTGCGCAAGGCCGGCATCAGCAACATCAACGTTGATCTAATCGCCGGGCTGCCCCACCAGACGCGCGAGAGCTGGGAGTACTCGCTGAACGAAACCATCGCCAGCGGCGTGCCCCACGTAAGCGTCTACATGCTTGAGGTTGATGAAGACTCGCGCCTGGGCCGCGAACTGATTGCCGGCGGTACGAAATACCACGCGCACTTTGTCCCCGATGACGACCTCACCGCCGAGTTCTACGAAACTGCCTGCGAGCGCTTGAACGCCGCCGGGATCATGCAATACGAGATCTCCAATTTTGCCCGCGCAGGGTTTGAGTCGCGCCACAACCTGAAATATTGGACGCGCCGGCCCTATCTCGGCTTTGGTGTGGACGCGCACTCCATGTTGCCGGCATCGCAGGAACTGCGCGCCCAGGGCGTTGAGGCGGTGCGCGTGGCGACGACAGATAACTACGATCAGTTTCTGGTTGAGCCGCAGATCACAGTCACAAACGTCAGCGTGGCGCAGGCGCTCGAAGAAAGTTTCTTTCTCGGGTTGCGGTTGAATAGCGGCATTTCACTCAAAGAGATGCATGCGCGGTTTGGAGCGCAGGTTGGCACATACCTGCCGATCATCGAAGAACTGATTGCCTCTGGATTGCTCCAACGCAACGATGAAAATCTTCAGTTGACGCCGCGCGGACGATTGCTCTCGAATGAGGTCTTCGAGCGATTCATTCTTACCAAGCAGCTTACCGCCTGAAAGCAGCCGCACTCACCCATAAGAATTGCTGGACGACAAGAGACTCAGCGCCGGAGGCGCGCGGATTACTGAGCCCAGCGCGTAAGCGCTGAGTTAGATGCCCAAAACATGATGAGCCCCAGTAGGGGCGAAACAGAAACACGCGATTTCCGATCGCCCTTCGGGGCTCATTGGTTTTTTTCACAGCTACCCAGGCCTCGCTGGGCTACCATTATTCCGCGCCTTCGGCGCTGGCTCGTGGAGAGGTTCTGCTCTTTCGTACCTCCGTATACCGGCGTTCGAAAACTCATTGACTATTGACTATGTCCAAACTCATTCAACCCGCACCCGCCGCCACCGAAGACCGCCCGACCAAGCGCGCCATCGACCTGCGCAGTGACACCGTGACCCAGCCCACGCCGGAGATGCGTCGCGCCATGGCCGAAGCCGAAGTGGGCGACGACGTTTACGGCGAAGACCCCACCGTGAACCGCCTGCAGGAGCGCGCCGCGCAGATCTTCCAAAAGGAAGCCGCCATCTTTGTGCCCAGCGGCACCATGGGCAACCAGATCGCGGTCAAGGTGCACACGCATCACGGCCAGGAGATCATTTGCGAGGAGCGCGCGCACTTCATCAATCTGGAGTCGGCCACGGTGGCTGCGTTTTCCGGATGCCAGCCGCGGCCCATCTGGGGCGAAGACGGCGCTCTGACATGGGCGCAGATCAAGAAGAAGATCGCGCCGCCGGCCTACTATCGCTCGCAGACCGGGCTGATCTGGCTGGAGAACACGCTGAGCCTGGCCGGCGGCACCATCTTCCCCCAGGCCCAGGCCGACGAGATCTGCGACCGTGCCCACGAGCTGGGCCTGCCGGTGCACCTGGACGGCGCGCGTATATTCAACGCCGCCACTGCCGTCGGCAAGCCCGTGGCTGAACTCACGAAAAAGTTTGACTCCGTGATGTTCTGCCTCTCCAAGGGCCTGTGCGCACCGGTGGGATCCATGCTTGTGGGCAGCAAGGCGTTCATAGAGAAAGCCCGCGTCTATCGCAAGGCGCTGGGCGGAGGTATGCGGCAGTCAGGTGTGCTGGCCGCGGCGGGCTTGATCGCTTTGGAAAAGATGCCTGCGCGCCTGAAAGAAGACCACGATAACGCGCGCGTGTTGGCGGAGGGGCTGGCGCAGATTCGCGGAATCAAGATCGATCCGAAGAAATCCCCAACTAATATTCTGGTCTTCGACATTACCGGCACGGGCATGAACACAACGGACTTCAGCCGCAAGCTGGCGGAGAAAAACATCCTGGCCGCGGGAATTGATGCCGAGCTGATGCGCTTTGTCACGCATAATGACGTGAGCCGTGAAGATTGTCTAAAGACCCTGGAAGTGGCTCGAGCAATTTGCAGGAGGTGAAGGCGTCGCCACAAATAAAAATGCAGAGGCACTGCTCAACGGGCGTCGAACAATCTGATAGCAAGCACGGGCAGCGCCGTAGGCGCGCCGAGAAGTTAGCCCAGCGCGTCAGCGCTGGAAAAGGTAGACGAGAATGACGAGCACCGTAGGTGCGGTACAAAAGAAACATGTGTCGCCCCTTCCGGGGCTTGTGTCATTTTCTCCTTACACCCAGGGCTCACGCCCTGGGCTAACGTCTCGGCGCGCCTCCGGCGCTGGTCCTGATCATGCGATGCTTTCTGGCCACCTGGCGACTATCCACTTTGCTCTTTGGTAAACTCTGTATGCCGCAAGTTCGACGAATCTCAAGGAAGCACCATGCCCACAACCGCATCTTCAGCACCGACCGTTTCCCTGGCCGAATTCCAGGAAGCCCGCAAGATCGTCTCTTCCTTCGCCTACCACACGCCGCTGCTGACCTCGCGGATTTTAAGCGAGCGCACCGGCTTTGATGTTCGTCTGAAGGCGGAGATGTTTCAGAAGGGCGGCTCGTACAAAGTTCGCGGGCCGCTCAACAAGTTCCGCCATCTCACGCCGGAACAGCGGCAACGCGGCGTGATCTGCTCATCGGCC
>DASVFK010000186.1:0-8472 GCA_036380095.1 Candidatus Angelobacter sp.
GCTGGCTACGACGATTCAAGCCGTCACGTCGTTCTCGCTCACCCAGTTGCTCTCCAAGGAAGGCCAGCGAGTGATCGCCGAGATGCGCCGCCGAGTGCAAGCCCACATCGGCCGCCTCTCCGTCTCTTACTATGACGCCAACAAGACCGGTGCACTGGTTTCGCGCATCATGAATGACGTGGAGGGCGTGCGCAACCTCATCGGCACCGGACTGGTGGAGTTGGTGGGAGGCTTTCTGACCGCCGGCATCGTGCTCGTGGTGCTCATGCACAAGAGCCGGCTCATGACGTCCATTACCCTGGGCTTTCTTCTCGTCTTCAGCTTTGCGCTGAAGAAAGCCTTCCAGACGATCCGTCCCATTTTCCGCGAGCGCGGCAAGATCAATGCTGAAGTCACCGGACGCCTCACCGAATCGCTGGGCGGCGTGCGCGTGGTGAAGGGCTACCATGCGGAAGAGCGCGAGCAGGGCACCTTTGGCGCCGGTGTGCAAAGACTGCTGGACAACGTGCTCAAGACCCTGACCGCCACGTCGCTGATGGGGCTTTCGTCATCGCTGCTGGTCGGGATCGTCGGCGCCATCGTGATGTTCATGAGCGCCCACCAGAACGCCGCCGGCCGTTTCAGCGTAGGCGACTACATCAGTTACAACATGTTCCTGGTGTTTCTGGTGGCGCCGATCATTCAGATCGCCGCCATCGGCACGCAGATCACAGAAGCTTTCGCCGGTCTCGACCGCACGCGGGAAGTTCTCGCCGAGCATCGTGAAGACCAGGACCCGGAGCGCTCCATCGTTTTGCCCGGGCCTCTCCGCGGAGAAATCGCGTTCGATCACGTTAACTTCTCTTACGAAGCCGGCAAGCCGGTGCTGGAAGACGTGAGCTTTCTTTCGCAACCTGGAACCGTGACTGCGCTCGTTGGCTCGTCCGGCTCGGGCAAGTCCACCATCATCGGCCTGGTGGCGGCATTCTATAAGCCGACCACCGGCCGCGTGCTCGTGGATGGCGTCGATCTCGGCAACGTGCGCCTCGACTCTTACCGGCCAGCGCTTGGCGTGGTCTTGCAAGATTCGTTTCTGTTCGATGGCAGCATCCGCGAGAACATTGCCTTCTCCCGGCCTGAAGCCACAGAAGAAGAGATCATGGAAGCCTGCCGCATTGCCCACGTTGACGAGTTCGCGGAGCGCTTCCCCGAGAAGTACTCGACGATCATCGGCGAGCGCGGCGTGAAGCTCTCCGGCGGACAGAAGCAGCGCGTCTCCATCGCCCGCGCGGTGCTGGCGGATCCGCGCATTCTCATTCTGGATGAAGCTACTTCCAGCCTCGACTCCGAGTCTGAAGCCTACATCCAGCAAGGGCTCAAGTACCTGATGCAGGGACGCACTACCTTTGTGATCGCCCACCGCCTGTCCACCATCCGCCAGGCTGACCAGATTCTGGTGGTGGAAGCGGGCAAGATCGTGGAACGCGGACGCCACCATGAACTGCTCGCACTCAACGGCCGCTATTACGATCTCTATACGCGCCAGCACGGCCTGGAAGAAAACCTCTTCCTCGCTCCCGGCGAAGGCGACAAAGTCGACGAGACCGGCCCCACTCGTGCGGCCGGCGCCGGCGCCCCGGACGCTATGAGCATCATCCGCGGACAGGGGTTCTGACCTGCGGGGCCGTGCCCCTCAGCGCAGTAGCAGTTTGCCGGTGGGCTTGTACAATAACAGCTCACTCAGGTACGCATGGACTATCGGCACCAGCAAAGATATTTGACGCTAAGCAGGATATTCGGAGCGATAGCCGTGCTGCTGCTGGCCACAGCGGCTGCAATATGCCTGAAGACCACCGCTGCGCCCGCGATGACACCCACAATCCCTTTCCTTCTGGCGGCAATCGCTTTGGCAGCTTCGCTCTATTACACGCCGGACTACCTCCATCTCACGGTTGACCCTTCGAAAAGCCTGCGCTGGGCCGTCCGCATTCGTTGGCGGATCATCGGGGCGGCACTGCTCATTGGTCTTATCGCTGCATCCAGCCTTTCGGGTCGCGTTGCGGTGGCTGCGGCAGCGGTTTGGCTTCTCGCGGCCAATCTCCTGGCCAGGCGCGTGGTTCCGGCGCATTTCGCGGCGCTCTGGTTCGCAACCACGGACCTTTTGCTCTTGTTCGGTCTGCTGCTGTGGGGCGACCTGGACTTGACCTTGGCCGGCATCTTGCTCGCGGCAGCCGTGCATGTGGCGGTCCTCATGAGTGAGGAGCCGTTGTTTTGGGCATTAGCCCTGATTCTCTGCTGCTGGTTACTGTTGGTTCTGCATTTTATGCAGCAGTATGGACCGTTGCCGGCATACGTGTTTCCCGCCAGCCTGATCATGATCACCGCTCTGGCGACTGGCTGGCTGGTGGCCCGGACCCAGGACCAAAATGAGGCGAACATCGCAGCCGCCATGCAGGAACTCCAGGAATTCACCGGCTATTCTGAAGATCGGATTCGGGAACTGTGGGCCACCAGCAATCAGCAACTGGCACGGAATTGGCAGGCGGCCGCGCTTGCTGAAGATGATCGCGAGCGGTTAGCGCAGTGGTACCGCGACAACTCGGAGCTCTATTTGTTTGCCATCTCGGGTTACAACCTGGAATACAAGCGCATCCGCTCCAATATGAAAGTGCTGAAGTTCGCGCGCGGGTCTACTCTAGACTATGGCGCGGGCAATGGGGAGCTGTTGCTGGAGCTCGCGCGCCGCGGAC
Source organism: Candidatus Angelobacter sp. (assembly GCA_036380095.1). Lineage (GTDB taxonomy): Bacteria > Acidobacteriota > Terriglobia > Terriglobales > Acidobacteriaceae > Angelobacter. Next base: position 2,730 of record DASVFK010000186.1, read on the forward strand.
ACCGCGTTACCTACTATGACGTGGAAGGGGTAACCATGCGCTTTGCGCGCCAGCGGGCGCAGCGATACGGCCTGGCAATGGATTTCTTTTCCACGAAAGAAGCCCTTTTGGCCGCTGCTCACAAAAAGGGTTTTGACACCATCTTTTCCTTTGACGTGCTGGAGCACCTGCCGGACTTGCCGGGAGAGCTCAGCTTTTTGTCCTCTATGCTGAATTCCGGCGGCCTCATGGTATTTGACGTTCCCGCCGGCTCCACCAAGGCCCATCCCATGCACCTGAACCACAACCTCAACGTTCTGGCCTACATGCGCGCGAAAGGCCTGGAAGATATGAGGGGCCTTTCTCTGCGCATTCCTCTTCGCAAAGAAGAAAAATACGTGTTCCATGCGCCCTCAGCCTCGACGGTTGATCAGCGTTCTTCTGCGTAAATCTGCGGCCCGAACTTTTCTCCGTGACTCCGTTCGTTTGCTTGCTGGATTTCCCTGGCAACACCCTCGCCGCCCGCGCCATCACTTTCCTGAAGATACACAAAGGAGCAAGTCTGTTATGGCAAAGGTCATAAGTTGTAGAGACGTTGGCATGGACTGTGATTTCGTAGCCCGCGGAGAAACCGAGCAGGAAGTCCTGAGAAAGTGCGCCGAGCATGCGCGGTCCGCCCACGACATGGAGCAGATCTCACCCGAGGTCGCGGCGAAGGTCAAAGCCGCCATGCGTGACGAAAAGGCCGCTTAAGCGCCGCTGCCGCTTACCGCCCCGCGCCCTGTGGAGTAGTGTGCCCTGGCTGCCAGCCCGCCAACCGTCATTCCATTGTCCATCCCTGAATCAATAGGATGTACAATTCATCCCTTCGCAGTTCCCTTTGCGGTTAATACAAAAATGACCAGATATATGCGTGCTCTCACTCTCGCGCCCGTGCTTCTCCTTGCGGTGGCCTCGGCCCAGGCGCCCGCTCAGCTCAAACCTCTCGATCTGCTCAAGCAGCGCCTCGTCACCATCTCGCAAGGCGTGAGTGCGGACTGGGGCATCTACATCAAGTCGCTCGAAACCGGCGAGGAGATCGCGCTCAACGCCGATCAGCCGATGGACACGATGAGCGCCATCAAGATTCCGCTGCTGGTGGATGTCTATCGCCAGGTGGATGCGGGCAAGCTCAACCCCGCGGACCGCATCGTGCTCAAGACAGCGGACAAACGCTTCGGCACGGGCGTGTTGCGCACGCTGGAAGACGGCGTGAACTTGAGCTTCCGCGATGCGCTGATGCTGATGATCATCCAGAGCGACAACACCGCCACGGACATGGCCTTTGCCCGTGCCGGCGGCCCTGCGCATGTGACCCAGACCATGCACCAGATGGGACTCAACTCCATCGTTGCCACCGGCACCACCTTCGAGTGGTTCCGTGCGCTGGCCGAACCCGGCGATCCCGCTTACGCCAAATTCACCCCGGAAGAGCTCTTTACCAAAGGCTTCCCGGAAAAGCTGACGGATGCGGACGTGGAGAAGTTCCACTTTGACGGCAAACATCCTTTTGGCCTCTCCAGCGCACGCGACATGGGACGCCTGCTCGAGATGATGGCCCTCAACAAGGCCGCCAGTGAAAAATCCTGCAAAGAGATGATGCGCATGATGTCCCTGCAGCAGATGCGCACCCGTATCCCCAAATACATGGACGACGACACCAACACGCCGCACAAGACCGGCGACTTCCCGCCTTACATCGCCAACGACGTGGGGCTGATCGAGACGCCCGCCGGCCGCGTGGTGGTGGTCTTCTTCTCTGCCCATCATCGCGGCTATTATTCCGAACTGGAAGACGCTGTTGCGCGCATGAGTGAACAGGTATGGGCGTATTTCAATTACCGGGGGAAGCAGAAATGATGTTGTGCCGAGGGACTTTTGTGGCTCCCCGGTCACCAAACCGGACTAAAATACAGAAAGCAGTAGCGGGAGACTTATGGCAGCGCTCGATTGGTCACAATGCCCAGCCGTAGAAAGCGTGCCCGGCAAAGTCAGCGGCGCATGGGTCTTTCGCGGCACGCGCCTACCTGTTTCCACGGTGTTTGAAAACCTGGAAGCCGGAGCCAGCATTGACGACATCGTGGAATGGTTCGACATCAGCCGGGAACAGGTTGTCGAGGTACTCAACTTTGCCGCGCGCAGCCTCGCGGTGCCAACCGGCGCGCGCTGATGCTCGTGCTTTTCGACCACGGAACGCCTGCTCCGCTCGCCTCTTTTCTCAAGGATCACACCGTCAAGAAGACAAAAGACCTTGGATGGGATACGCTCACCAACGGCGAACTGTTGAAGGTGGCCGAAGAAACAGGGTTTCAGGTATTCGTGACCACCGACAAGAATATCCGGTATCAGCAGAACCTCAGCTTACGAAAAATCGCGTTTGTGGTGCTCGGTAATTCCCGTTGGCCAGTGCTGCGCTTGCATGCTCAACGGGTAGAAATCGCAATCAGTCAGGCCCAGCCCGGTAGCTATATTGAGGTTGACGTCCCCAACCAATAATTCTTGTTGGTGTGGCCTACCAGCAATCTGTGCATGAAACGGCATGCCCGGCGTTATACTTTCCGCGCCATGACAAACCTCCGCCTCGCCACCCTGTTGTTAGCCGCTGTCACTTTTTCGGCTTTCGCTCTCGCTCAGCCCTCCAGTTTCACTGTGGGCACTGCCACCGCCGCCTCCGGACAGAAAGCCACCGGCTTCCTTGAAGTCCCGGCCGGGTCGGACGCCGGCACCTCCATTCCCGTGGCGGTGATTCATGGAGCAAAACCGGGACCGGTGTTGGCGCTGGTTTCCGGCGCGCACGGCACCGAGTATGCCTCCATCATCGCCCTGGAAAAACTGATTCAGTCCCTCGAGCCCGCGCAGGTCTCCGGTACGGTGATCATCTTGCCGCTGGTCAACCGGGCGTCATTTGATCAGAAAGTCCCGCACGTGAATCCGGTGGACGGCAAGAGCATGAACCGCTTTTATCCCGGCAATCCCAGCGGCACCCAGACCGAACGCGCGTCCTGGCTCATCACCAAGCAGGTGGTGGAGCGCTGCGACTACCTCATCGACTACCACGGCGGCGACCTGGACGAAAACCTGCGCCCATACAGCTACTGGCCCAAGTCCGGCAATGCGAAGCAAGACGCCATCACCCGCGACATGACGCTGGCTTTCGGCCTGGACACCATCATCATCTGGAGCGACCGGCCAAAAGATCCCAACGCCTCGCGCTACCTGGACAACACGGCCAACACCCGCGGCAAGCCGGCCATCGCCGTGGAAGCGGGATATTCCGGCACCGTTGAGCCACAAGACGTGCACGCGCTGGTGAACGGGACGTTGAGCGTGATGCGCTACCTGAAGATACTGCCCGGCGCGCCCACAATGCAGGAGCATCCGGTGTGGATCGGCAAGATTGATACGGTGGAAAGCAAACAGGCAGGCATCTTCTATCCGCTGGTGCAGCGCGGCACGTACGTTTCCCAGGGCATGAAGATCGGCTACGTGACGGACTATTTCGGCAAAGTGATTTATGAGGCCACAGCGCCGGCCGCGGGCGTGGTCCTCTATATTTGCGCCGTGCCTTCGATGAAGAAGGATGACACGGTGGCCAACATCGGAGAGGTTACAACGAACCCTTAGACGGGCATTTCGAGGTCCGTGCTCCGATTGCGCGCGATGCCAAAAAGCAACCCTGACGTGCTCACATTGACGTCAGGCAGGCGATTGGCTTCTGCCAGCTTGTAGAAAGCTTCCTGAAGAATGTCCTCGACTTCAGAAGTTTTACGGTCTTGCGCGCTCATCACGGCGATGCCCGCGTGCGCGTCCATCGCTTCCTGCTATTCATACATTCCTGAAACGGACGGCAGCCGCAAATATTGTAGAGAATTGAATCGGCGAGCACGTGTGCGCTGGCTTGGATTTGGTACGCGGCATCTTGCGACGGCAACTTCGCCGGTTATCGCTAGCGATCTTGCAGGGTTTGGCGTGCCTTACGCAGGACCTCAAGCCGGGATGGCCAATATTTTTCAGTGAACTCCATCACCGTCTCGCCGTGGTAGTTGCGAATGCTGAAGTTTGCGCCATGCTTGACCAGGAGCGGTATGATTCCCTCATTGATGACAGTGAACATTGGTGTTTCACCGTTAATATTGCGCGCATTTACATCGGCGCCCGCCTTCAACAGCTCTTCGGCTACATCGGGGAAATACGCATAATGAAGCAGTGTATTGCCGCGATAGTCCCGTGCATTCACATCGGCCCCCGATTGAACCAGCAGGCGGACGCATTCCGCGCGCGCTCCATTTTTGTCTCGATTGTCTCCAACACGATACTCTCCCGCCGTGAATAGAGCGGTTTTCCTGCCGCGGTTTCGAATCTCCAGATTTGGGTGATAGCGAAGGATCTCCCGCACGATCTCTGGATTGCCCGACTCTGCGGCCTGGATCAGGATACTGCCCCCATCGGGCCCCTCGATCGTCATGGCGCCAGGGCTGCCTGGGACCGCAACCAGTTTGTTCAAGTCGGCCTGGGGATCTGCTCCATAGGCGATCAACGCTCGTAGGGTGGCCAGGTTGCCGGACTGAGCTGCTGCCGCAAGGGCCAGGTCCTTATCGGTCTGGTCGTCCTTGCTCACTCCTGCGTCCATGAAGACTTGGAGCGGCCCAGCTTGATTGCTGGCCGCATTGAGCCATCCTACTCCCGCAAATGGGACAGCCGTGGACGGTGTTTCCGGCTTCGGCGCCGGCAGGAATCCCAGCGGCACACCGGCTTTTAAGAACTCCCGGACAGTCACCCTTTGTCCGCGGCTTGCTGCCCCCTTCAACATGATTTGAGCCTCAAAGGATTGCAGGTTGAAATGCTCTGCCTGCAAGGCCGCCACCAGCCCGTCGCCGCCCTCGGTCCAGCGCTGAGTTCCCGCAAGTGTATCGACTTCACCTTCCAGACCAGTGATCACCGCGGGTATTCCTGCCCTGAAGCCGAGGTAATCCTCCACTGTTTTTTCATGACCGTCGATGGCAATCGAGAGCACATAGGTTGGTTGGTCTAAGAACAGATAGGCTTGCTGGTTTGTCACGCTCAGCCTGTAACTGGCTTCCATGGAATAAAAGTCAGCCGCAACGAATTTCTTTGCCAGCGTTCGAACATCATCCGCCTTCACCGTGGCCGTGTGCTTGCCGGACGCAGCTACAGAGTCCCGGCCGATAAACGCAATTCCATCGGTACTGACGGTAACTGTGTAAGAAGGACAACTGCCTGGACAATTGCTGATCAGAGTTGAGGGCCGCTGCCTTAACGCGCCCTCCCCTAAGCCTGTCCTCTGGAGCGTGATCATGATTTTGGAATCCGGCCGAAGAACCGGCGCAGTTACATGCTTCTTTGGCAATCGCTCCGCCGGTACAAGTTCTATCAACTCCTCGACATATGTGAGAACGGCTTTACCGTTCTCTTCAAACGGCGTGAACTTCCACTGGCTTAGTTCTTTTTCCAACTGCGACTGGAACTCCAGAAGCTTTTTGTCGCCGCCAACGGCGACACGCAGTACGTCGCCAGCGGGAGTGACAAGAAACGAAAGACGAATCTGATGGAAACCGGGGGGCACGCCTTCCAGCGGGATAATGTGGCGATACGGCTTGACCTCATGTGCGCGGGCAACATCGGGAGTATAGGAAGGGTGAGATGATGGGTTCTGGTTTGGCGGCCCGACTACGATGCCTGACAGCAAGCACGTGAGAGCCATGAA
>DASVFK010000187.1:0-7028 GCA_036380095.1 Candidatus Angelobacter sp.
CTTGCACGGCCATGGCCGCCTTGATCAAGGCCGCTACACCTGCGGCCGCTTTGGTGTGGCCGATGTTTGCTTTGATGGATCCGATGGCCGCTGCAGGGCCATTGTTCTGCGCTGCCCGTCGTGCTTGCGAGAGCGCCTGCAACTCCGTAGCGTCGCCCACAGATGTGCCGGTGCCGTGGCCTTCAAAATAAGAAACAGAATCAATGCCGTATCCCGCTCGCCGGTAGGCACGCTCCAACGCCAGAAGCTGGCCCGCGAGCTCTGGACGCGTAATGCCGCCATTGCCATCGGATGAAACACCCCAGCCGCGGACCACCGCGTAAATGGGATGCTGCTGTGCGACAGCCTCTTCATGCCGCATCAACACAACCATCCCGCATCCTTCGCCGGGCCAAAACCCTGCAGACTGCTCGTCGAACACGCGCATCTTGTCTGCGGCCAGGGCCCCAAGTTTGGTGAAACCTGCCAGCTCAAAGGGATCGAGGCTCAGGTCCACTCCGCCGGCCAGGGCAAGGTCGATGTCCCCAGCCTCCAACGCGGAGCAGGCTGTTGTGATCGCCAGCAGGCTGGAGGCGCATGCGCCATCCACCGTGTACCCGCCGCCTTTGAAGTCGAAGAAGTTGCAGATCCGGCCCGCGATGGTGTTGGAAAGCCCGCCGGCCAGCGATTCTTCCGAGGTGGCGGGGAAGGGGGCCTTGTACAGCGATTCAATCTCTGCGATCAATCGCAGTTGTTCTTCGTGCAAGCCGGCGCCGCCATTCTGCATGGCCTTGGCGATTACACGACGGACATACGGCCATCGCAGACGCATCACGCTGGCCCGTGAAAATTCTCCGGTCAGGGTGTTGCCAACATAAACGCCCGTGCGCTCGCGTTGCGCAAGGTCACTGTCGATCAGCCTGGCATCGCCCAGGGCCTGTGCGGCCACATCGAGCGCCAGCCAATGCACAAGGTCCGCGGACTGGAATGCTTCCGCCGAGACGCGAAAACGCACGCGGTCGAAGTTGTAATCTTCGAGCACGGCGGCCATGCTGACGGAGATACGGTCTTCGGCCTGCGATTCGTGCGAATACTCGGTGAGATCGAGCCGCGTCCGCGGGATGCGCCGGAAAGAGCGGCGCTGTGCCAGCACGTTCTCCCACAGCTCACGCGGAGATCGGGCTTCAGCGTAACGGCAGCCCATTCCGATGATCGCAATTGAGCTCATGAGAGGGTTAGCTGCGAGGAAAGGACGTCTTGACGGGAATGTCTCTGCGATTCTTGCGGTGATGAAAGGGAACCCTGCAGTAGCTCGCGCCATTCCTGATACGGCATTGGATGAGCGCTGCTGACTCGACCCAACGTTTCATCACAAAGCGCGGCTGCCTGTTCCGCACTGGTGCCGCAGAGGACCGTGCATGCGAGTTCAGTATGCTGTGCGGGATTGCCGGCGAGCTGCCTGGTTTTGGCGGCAAACGCCGCGCCCTGCGCCAGTGCAACACGGTCACCCGCGAGCGCTGCAAGCTCAGCGATTTCTGGCGCGTTCAATGCGCCCGCATAAGCGCACGCCAGGCCGATGCCGCTCCAGGCATCGCTTTGGTACTGCGGGTCAAAGCTCGCGATGGTGCGGGCAATTTCGCGCGGATTACACCCGTGCACAAACCATAGGCTTCTGCCGAATCCCTGGTAGAAGACGTGCCGGGCATGGAGCGGCCAGCGTTCAATCTCCTTGGCCTTCAGGGCAGCGCGGAAGTGAAAATAGCCCTGATGAAATCCGCAGCCATCCACCGCCAGCCAACGCAAAATGGGATGGAAGGCGCGAATCGATGCTTCCATGCGCCTGCGCCGCCAGGGCAGCCGCGCGCATGCCCATCCCGCGCCCACGTGGAGCATGTAGATGTGCTGCCTCCCCAGACCTGCCATGAACTGCGGCAAGCGAGGCCTTCCTGGGCTGAGGGCATCTCCCAACTCCAGCGCCATGGCGGCGCCCTCATAAGCAAAGCCCCGATACTCGTTCTCAATGCCTTCAAGGCTTTCGCGCAGGGCCCCTAGCTCACGCTCCTCCAGCGCCGCGTGGTAACCGCGGAGGAAAGTGCGGCCGACGTGTTCCAGCCGCTCGCGGATTTCGGGCCTTGCGCTGGAAAACCCCCGGCGCGAGAATTCCGCTTCCCGTTCGTCAATCTTCAAGAATCGAGCAAGCACGCCCAGCATGGTTCTGTGCCGGCCAGTTATCTCGGCCTTCCAGCCGGCATTTGTGGAGGTGGAGGAATCCGGTCTCCTGGTAGAGAAAAATGTGTTTCCAGAGGCCGGACTGAACCAGTGTCTACTTCTACAGCGAAGCCCCGCCCGATCGTCTCCAGGGAGATGACCACGCGGGTCTTGTTCAGCTTGCGCAGCAGGATGCCTTGCATCCCGGCCAGCGCGCCGGACGTCACGATCACCCGCTGCCCTTCGCTGAGACAAGCATGAGGCGCCGCATTGCCGGACTCAACTCCTCGCTTGATCCAGCTGATTTCTTCCTCTGTGATGACTGATGGACATTGCCTGGAGCCGACCAGGCAGAGCACGTTAGGAAGGGTAAGAACACGCAGGCGTTCGCGGAAGGGCAGGTGGACAAAAACGTAGCCGGGAAACAACGGCATCTCCAGCGTCACGCGGCGGTCCTTCCATTGGCGCAACGACCGAAAGCATGGGAGAAAATGCTTGATTTGAAAATCAGCCAGTCTGCTTGCAGTCGTCTTTTCCTGGTTAGAACGAACGAACAACACAAACCAATGTGGCTGTTGCGGATCGAATGGGAAAAAGGACACCACGGAACACCCAATCTATTTTCGAAAGTATTGTGATGAGGAGACAGCTTCGCCCTGTCACTTACAGGACCTTGTGACCTGACCCTACTGGATGAGGCGATTTGGAAAAAATCCGCAGTCTTCGAAAGGTGCCATCGGGCAATTCTCGCTTTACGCCCAATGCCGGCTGCGGCAAGTGGCTTTTGCGTTCTGTCCCAAACGTCTAGCCGCAGGTTTCGCCCTATCACACACTGCAGCTTGAGAGCCATGACAACTTACGCCCAATTCGCTTTTCCATGCAATAGATAAACGTAAAGATTAAGAGTTTTTTGGGCGCTATTCCCGAAATGGAATATGCATCCGCCATAACTCATGAGGAATGAGCGGCTTACCGAAGGATCGGTAATGCTGCGGCGCAAGTTTTTTGTTTAACTCGCGCCGCTTCTTAGGCTTGGCCTGCCTTCCTGACTCCAGTTACTGGGCAGAGACGCATTTCTGGATCGCGATCGCTGCACCTGACGGTGTCCCGCCCTTTTTGGCACTTGCAGACTGAGTCCCTACCGGCACGGGTGTCGGTGCGGGAAGTGGACCGCACGTGCTCGGAGTTACCGGGTGCGCCCCGGTATGAACGGGAAAGGGGAAGAATCCGCCGGAGGGGAAGGGCTGGCATGAGGGATATCCCGCAGGCGCAGTGGTCTTAAAACTCGAGTTCGAAGACCTCAAGGTGATTGGGTCAGCTTTCTGATGTCCGACATAGTTCGCTGGATTCGTCACGCTTGTTCCGGCCTTGACGAAGATGACGTCGGCATTGACCGTGATGCTGGAGTCGAAGGTGCCATCGGTGCGCACCGTCAGCGTCCCCGTGGATGGGGACAAGGGATCAGGCTGTGGCAATACGCTGGTGGCAATCACTCCCGCGGAGTTGTTGACGGTGACATACACATCCACCGACTGTCCGCTGAACGTCACGCTGGAAGTGCTCTTCAAGAAGAGCGCAGTGACTTCCACCGGGACTGAGCCACCGCCCGCAGGCACATCTGCCGTGCGGTGCATGATCGTGTCAGTGGTTCCGGTGCAAGTCTGGATCGACACACCCTTGAGAGGTACGATGCCCAGGCCAATTCTGGTCAGGTCGATGGAAGTGCCAGACGAAGTTTGCAGCAGATCAAAGCCGGCGGTTTGCGCTGACACATGCAATGGCAACGCCAAGACCACCAAGCCCAGCAATGCCAGGACAGCGATCGATCTTGTGGATTTACGCAGCAGAAGATTCTTCATAGAACGGTACGCTCCTTGTCGAGTCGCGATTAAATCGCTTTCGCGCGAGGCGCGTCTTCTCCTGGATTGCGAAATGCTGTTTGAAACCGGCAAGGAGTCGAACGATACGTTCCAAAACGGAACAAGTTGGATCAATGCGGAGGAAGGAGCGCTTCGTAAGGAACTGGAACTAGCCGTCGCGATAGCTTTTCTCCCGGGCTGACGGTAATCGCCTCACCCATTTCCTCAATCGGTTTCAGGACGTCAGGATTCAGCCACGCGAACGGCTCAATGCTCTCAAAAGCGTAAAGCTTGTAAGCACCGGGACGAACGCCCTTGAAAGCGAACGTGCCGTGATCGCCGGTGGATGTGGAGCGGTACATCTGGGGCGCATCTTTTAAATCCGGCTCCGTCGGCGCCAGAACGATCGTGGATTTCAGCGGCTGTCCTTCTTGCTCAACCACTCCTGATACATCAGCGCCTCCTTCCGCCAGAACGATGCGGAGCGGCCCTGTCCCGCCGCCAGATACAATCAAGTCCGCAGCGGTCACATCAAGTTCGCCAAAAGTCGCGCTCTTGATCCAGACTCCTGCCGGCAACTGCTCAAGCGAAAGGTTCCAAAGGCCCGGCAAAACCGCAGGCAGATGAAATCTTCCGTCTGGCCCGACTTTGCCGAAGGGCGGCGGCCCCGCTGCCAGGCCTTCCACGGAGACCAGCCGGACGGTCACATCCGGAGGCAGCTTGGCCGCACCATCCATCACCACGTTGCCGATCAGATCAGGTCCCTGGGCGAGCGGCAGAACCACATCTTGCGGCGGCGCGCTGCTGCTTACATCGATGGGAATGCGCGCGGCCAGCGCGCGGCCTGAGTGCAATTGCGTCGCGATCAGGAAATACAACCCCGGAACAACACCTCTGATTTCAAACCGTCCCGTGGCCGCATCCACGGCGGCGGCGGCGCGGTCCACATAGGAGGCCGTCTCACGCTCGTTGTGAGCAAGCACAACCTGCACCTGGCTTTGGCCCAGGTTCACGGGGCTCAGCAGCCGCCCGCGCACCGTGACTGCCCGCACTTTCTGCATGCGGAAATTTACGTCGGGGACATCGCCGCCTTCCGGCACAGCGACGGGCGATGCAGAACCGAGATCGAGAACACCTGGATAATAGAGCGGCGCGTAAGGATCCTGCATTTCCGGGACCAGCGCATCGCGTTCCGCCGGACGCGTTAGCGGCGCTCCTCTCGGAGTGGCCAGAAGGAAATACCAACCGGGGGGCAGATCATAACAGCGGTATTCGCCGCGATCGTTGGAACTGGCGCCGCTCACCGGGACCAGTCGCCGTTTTTCAGTTGCATAGCTGACGCGCAAAACCTGGATGCCGGCGCCTTGCACCGGTTCGCCATCGTCGTCGAGCAGACGGCCTGAGATCGCGCCCAGCGGCGTGATGCGGAAGGTGACGTCGTGGATCTCCTGCCCGGCTGCCAGACCCAGGGTGTCACCGGGCGCCTCCGTTGTGCGGGCCCCGTAGTTCAAGCGAGAGAACCCCGGGCGCTCCACCCACAAGCGGTATGAACCTGGCGTAAGCTCAATGTGAAACTGACCCTGCGAATCGCTATCGGTGCTGATGGGCAGAGCAGCCTCTGCGCTGCTGGCCAGCCTGGTGTAAATCACGTGTGCGCCTTTTACCGGTGCGCCCGTCAATTTGTTGACGACATGCCCTTCCACCAGGGCGGGAGCCGGCGGCCTGGTTGTCTGAGCGGAGAGGCCGGAGGAAAGCGCCAACAACAACAAGAACTGGATGTGCCGGACAGACGCCATGTGGACCCGCGCGGATTATAACCCAGCTCGGCGATCAAGCTGTGTATGGGACTTCGCTGCAATCAGGGCGGCGGGTTTCATCTTGGAACAGGGCAGGACCCAAAGAAGACCAGGACCGCTTGCTCAGATGCGGCTTGATCCTCATCTTCGATGAAACTAGATCGAGAGGCCCGGGTCGCCTTTCACGGAAGATAAACGTGAAACCTGCCAATTGCTATTTGCTCCCCTTCTGCCTTAATCTTGCCCGTCCTATGAAATCCATCTTTGCATTACTCCTGCTGACCTCCGCTGCCTTCTCACAGAACCAGTCTGCCGACCTGGTCTTGAAGAATGCCAGCATCTACACCGTTGACGAACACAAGCCGCACGCGCAGGCCGTCGCCGTGAAGGGAGACAAGATCATTTTCGTGGGCTCTGACGCCGAGGTGCAGTCCTGGATCGGCAAGGGCACGCGCATCCTCGATCTGAAAGGCGCGACCGTGGTGCCCGGCCTTACCGACGCGCATTACCACTTTCTGGGCGTGGGTGCGCGCGAGCTCACCTTCAACCTGGAAGGCACAAAGAGCCTTCAGGATTTGCTGGCGCGGGTAAAAGAGCGGGCCGCAGCCGCCAAGCCCGGCGAGTGGATCGTCGGCCGGGGATGGATCGAGACCTTCTGGAGCCCGCCGGTCTTTCCCACGCGCTCAGACCTGGATAAAGTTTCGCCGAACAATCCCGTCATCCTGGGCCGGGCTGACGGCCATGGCGCGGTGGTGAACTCTGCGGCGCTGAAGATCGCCGGCATTGACCGCAATACGCCCAATCCCTTCGGCGGAGAAGTCTCCAAAGACAAGAATGGTGAGCCCAACGGCATGCTGCTCGATCACGCGCAAGGACTGGTGCGCTCCAAGGTGCCGCCGGAAGCGGCCGCCGATCCGGAGAAGGCCGCAGTGGCCGCCGACCAGCGCAGCATCATGCTCGGCTGGTGTGAAGTGCAGGACCCGGGCGGCACATGGAATGACGTGGACGTTTATCGCAAGCTCTACCAGCAAGGCAAGCTGAAGGTGCGGATCTACAAGGCTGTATCGGGTCCCGGTCCGCAGGCTGACCGCCTGTTGCGCGAGGGCGCGCAGGTCGGCCTCTTTGACCACCATCTCACCGTGCGCTCCATTAAGGTAGTGTCCGATGGCGCGCTGGGATCGCGCGG
>DASVFK010000188.1:0-22713 GCA_036380095.1 Candidatus Angelobacter sp.
CCCCTGCTTCCACGGGCGCTCAAGACGCAAAGAGCCAGTCCAAGGACAACAGCATGATGCAGTCCAAGGACGACAACATGATGCAAGATACGAAGCACATGAAGAAGAAGGGCAAGAAGGACAAGAAGCAGAACCAGAAGAAGAATGAGGACGAGAAATACGACCCGCTGCAGGGCAACTGGGGCTGAACGATCACGTTCCTGGAAAGCCGCCGCAGCGTTTGGCTTTTTTCCGCTCTTTCATCCAGGAAAGTTACCGAGCGGCGACCTGCGCAACAGCGGGCGGTGGTCTCCTAACATCGCCCGCTCCGCAGTCGTTGTTATCTCTTGGCTGACGGAAGCCGCGGACGCATCGCGAACCATGGTTGGAGTGATTTCGGGTCAAACGTTTTTGCTTCATCCAACAACATGGAGGACCGACACATGAACACCGCTTTGACCCATACCAATGAAGCAAGCCCAAAACTCCACGATGGCGCCTTGGTGCGGTCGACCAGGTCTGCCATCCTCCGCTGGGCGCCCATTCCTTTGCGTCTCATCGTGGGATATGGCTTCCTGGCGCATGGCTTAGCAAAACTTTCCCGAGGCCCAGACGCTTTCGCCGGCATCTTGCACGCGATCGGTGTACCGGCGCCGCACTTGATGTCATGGGTCGCCATCCTGACAGAAGTGTTCGGAGGCATCGCCGTGATCCTGGGCGCGTTCGTCACGTTTTTCAGCATACCGATGGCGGCACTTCTGCTGGTGGCGATGTTTACGGTCCATCTGCGCTATGGGTTCAGTTCCATCAAGCTGATTGCGGTGACGCCTGCCGGCGCCCAGTTCGGTCCGCCGGGCTATGAATGCGACCTTCTATACCTCGCCTGCCTTGCCGCTCTTGTGCTGGCGGGTCCGGGGCCGTTGGCGTTCGATGGGGCAAGAAGAAGGTCAGCTGCTAGAACGACTTAAACTTCGCCTTTGAGGCGCCGGCCTAATCGTGCCGGCGATAAACGGGGTGAAACCGAAACTCACGCCGTTCGGCGGTACTTCACGTCAGTGCAGTGTGGATCTGCCAACGAGATTCTTAATCCAGTTCGGCCAGCCTGGCCCGGACCAAGTCCTGCACTAATTTTTTGTCGATGTCCCAATCGACAGGGACCTGAAAACAGTTCTTAAAGAGGACAAACTTCCTCAGCCTCACCTTAAAGTCTTCGATGACACGAGGACTCCAGGGTGAAAATGTGAGATGGTGCGTGTAGGCAGCAAGGCCGGCTACATATTTCCCATTGCGGTGGATGGCAGGTACGTTCCAGGAAATTTTGGACTCCAGTTCGGGAAATTGGGCAAGAATGAAATCGATGAGAGATTTGAGGGTCTTTGCTTTCACAGGGTCCTGTGCGGCGAGATAATCCTCCACTGAATTGAATCTTGGCCGCCTGCGCGAGCGTGGTTGGCGCGCGGTTTTGTGGGCTCGATTCACGATTGTTGAGCCTCCTTAGGGGCTGATCGGACGTTTCAATCCCGGCCTGCCATTGGCGCTCATGAACGAGGACGGCCGAAAAACAAAACGTAGCCGTCAGCGTCTTTGAGTTCGAATCCGCGCAAGCCATCGTGCGTATCTTGCAGTGGCTCGGAAAACTCGACATTGCGCGATGAGAACTCTGCCGCCAGGGCGTCCGGATCGGGGACGTGGAGGTACGCGTCCCAGCGGGCGATGCCTTTCTTGATGTCTCGCGTGTAGTTCGGCACTGGATCGACGCCGACCTCCTTGAACATGATCATGGCAGCGCCGCGCTGGACGATGCCGAAGAAGATGTCGTCAGGCTCGGGCCCTTGAAACGTGATATCGAACCCGAGACGGTCGCGATAAAACTTGAGCGCGGCAGGAACATTCTTGACGATAAAGAATGGCGCAATGCCCGAAATTCCCGGTTTGCTCATGGCGTCTCCGCCGATTTTCCGCCGGCGTTCATCGCCGCTTGCTGCCGGCAGGGCGGGGATCCGGTTTGGGCTTCCGCTTGGGCTTGGATTTGTTTTTGCCTTCTAGATTGAGCGCCACGGCTGCGCGGATCAGGTCCTTCAAGGCCGCCTCATTGATCTTTTCGCCTTCGTGGATGTCGATAGCGCGGCGGACATTGCCCTCAAGGCTGGAGTTGAACAGACCTGAAGGATCCTTCAAGGCAGCTCCCTTGGCAAATGTCATCTTGACGGCGTTCTTGTAGGTCTCTCCGGTGCAGATGATGCCGCCGTGGGAGAAAACGGCGGTCCCGGGCGACGTGGGCTTGACCCACTTCCACTCTTCCACGATCTCAGGGTCCGCCTGGTGGATGATTTCGCGCACCTTGGCGAGCGTCTTGCCGCGCCAGCCGCCCTCAGGCCGGGAAGAAAGTTCCCTGATCCGGGCATCGATGATTGCAGAGGCAGATTCCATCCTAGAGCTCCAATTCTGGCACGTATTTTAGATGTGTTCACGCGCTCCGCCAAGAGCTGAGCATCCAGGGACGAAGAGGAAAACCCACCACGGAGGCACTGAGACACAGAGTCTCGAATCCCTTCAAGATTACGCCCATCGCTACTCCTCAACCGATTCTACGGAAGTGCAGTCAGCAACTGCCAGAGGCCAGAGGAGCGCAGATGCGCTTAAAGAGTTCGTTCACCACGGAGACACGAGAACGGCAGAGGGCAAAGTCAACTACGGTTTGCGGTTGGCCGTGGCCGGCGGCACAATTCCGTTCATCCGCAGATACTCCACCATCTGTCCGTAATGATTGAAGGCGTGGGCCACACCGAATGCCACCAGGTGCAGCCGGGTGGATTTGCTGTTCGCCGGACTCTGCAGCATGTTCTCCGTGGTCAATGTGGCCGCGGCCTTGTGCCCGAGGACAAACGAATCCTGGAGAAACTTGATGATCTCGCCCTTGGTCTTCACGCTCTCAGGACCATTGCCTCCCAGGTAGTCTTGGGGGAACTTATCGCCGGTAAGCTGCGACCAGAGAATGTAATTCGACGCGGCAATATGCTTCACCTGCAAGGCAAACGTACGAACATCCTTATAGTCGCTGCCCTGAAGCTTGAGCCCCTCGGGAGAAAAATTGAATTTGGCTTCGGGCATAGCTTCGGCGGCTTCGACAACCTCTTTTTCGACCGTGGTGATCTCGCGGTCCATGGCGGAAGCGATGGTGGGCGCGGGCTGTTGCCCTTGTTGTGCTGGGGCGCTCGTGGCGCCTTGTCCCAGAACAAAGCCAACCGCGCTCCAGACGATGACTGCCAACGGTAAGAAAAGACGCATTGCTTTCATTCGCATTCGAGTCACTCCCGGAATTTGGAATACTAGCACTTAGCAATTAGCAATTAGCAATTAGCCAAATCAAGCCCTCGAAGTCACGATCTGCAATTCTGATCCCGCCCATGGACGACATGGACTGAAGCATGTCCTATTTCAGTTCAACGGGTGGCGGAGCCAGTGAGTTGCATCGATGGTTGGACTACGTCCTCCCACGACAGGCTCGGTCGAACTCCGCTCACCATGACATTTGCAGGAGGTTCTCGCCGCAGCCGAGGGCGGCTGCGCTCCATTCGAGTGTTTGAACGCCAGGACCCCATGGGCGGCGAAGAGGGTGAGACGTGGCGGCGCCATGTTTCTACGCCCGCTGTTTCCTCTTTGAAATAACCTGCATCCCTCCTCCACCTGGCGAACCCCGCACGCCGACCCCACTTGCAGGTGATATTAGCGGCGCGAGTCCGGTGGCACCAGGTTGTTCGCACGATAGTAGACCACAAGCTGGCCATAGTGCTCGCCGCTGTGCTCGATGGCGAAGGTCCAGATGCTGGAGTTGTGGGCCAGCCGGTTGCCAAAGAATTTTGATGTTTTGTCGAGGCCGGCATCGCCCTGCTGTTGAATCACTTTCGCTCCGTCCGCCACGGCCTCCTCCACGAACTTGACCACGTCGGCCTTGGTCTTGAACTGGTCACGCGTAGGATTGTCGCCCTCGCCGAAGTCGGGCCCGACGTTGGCGCCGGAAATCCTGCGTATCAGAACGAAATCCAGCGCGGCGGCGTGGAGAAGATTCTGGGCGAAGGTGCGCTGGTCCTTCTGCACCTTGAAGTCGTATTTGTCTTCGGGGAAATCCTTCGCCATGGCGACGAGCTTGTTCCCAATGTCGTTCCACCTGTCCAACATCTCCTCGGACCGGGAGCGCGCCGGACCCGGAGCTTGATTCTGCGTTTGGGTTTGACTGTGAAGACCAATTCCGACGGCAGCAAGCAGAGTGACCGCAACTAGCGCAAGCCAAGACCGTTTCATTGTAGATTGCTCCTTATCTTGAGCCGCTTTCGGAAATTCCGTCAGGGGTTAGACGTAGCACTACACCGAAAGTTTGAGCCAGTTTAGGATCGAAAAGCGAGATGCTGCGTCATTGGTCTGCCACCCTTTTGCCCGGAAAAAGCCCACCGGGGACTTCCGTCCCCGGCTACAGATTGTATCGTCGCTCCCCCCACCCCACCGCGCCAACACCAGGCGCGTCGGGAACCCCGGATGCGCGAGTGCTGAGACAGGCATTGACCGTGTCGGCTGCCCCCTTCCACCCTGCTGTTGGCGGAGGGTGGCCCAGATAATCCAGCATCGCCCGATCGTCCTCGTTCATCGGAAAAAATAATGACCAGGGCGTCGCGCGTTGATTACCTGGAAGTCCTGGCACCGGCGCTGAACCACGATGCCAATCCCATCAAGGTGATGACCAGCAAGACAACCACCGCGGCGATGATGCGGTAATAGCGACGCACACTGGCGGGTTCGCCGGCTTGATCGGTCCAGAACACGCCGACGAGAGCCTGGCGATGTTGCCACAAGACAGCCAACATGGAAGCGAAGATAAGTACCGACGTGCCCAACGCGCCCCAGGCGATGTGGAAGAACACGTTGATCATCAGGATGTTGGTCATGACCGGCAACATCAGGGCCGCGCCCAGCAGGGCGCTCTTGCGGAACAACAGCATGGCGCCGCCGGCAAGCTGGGTCAGTCCGAGAATCACGGCATAGGTATGGGAATAGCTGTAATAGAACCAGGCAAGCTGATAGCCGCTGAGCGATCCAACCGGCCGCAGCGCAATCTCCGGCGGAAGGGTGAACTGCCGGCCCAGCAGTTTGCTCGATCCGTATGTAAAGAGCAGAAATGCGGAAAGGAAACGCAGCCAATCGAGATATTTGGGATAAGGGGCGGTAGATTCAGCCATAGGCACTCGCCTTCTCTAATCTAGCCTCTCTAGCTTCGCACATGCCGTTTTCGATCGCCAGGCTTCCTATGTTGACTCCACAGGGGACCAATTCTTAACGCGCAAAATTACAAAAAGTGACGGGAAACTCAAGCTGCAGCGCCCCATCCTACTCGTTCAGCGGACAAGGTTTGCGTCTTGATTGCCGCTGGAGAGAATGGCAGGAGAGAGATGGGGATCGCGCCGGTGGGCAGTCTCTCCTTGACGGGAAAGGAGAGAGAGCGTATGCTCTCCTTTTTCAGATAGGAGAGAGCCTTTTGACGAAATCGGTTGAACTTCCGCAGGGCACACTTGAGATGCTCATCCTCAAGGCAGTCTCGCTCGGCCCGCTGCATGGGTATGGCATCCTGCTGCGCATCCAGCAGATCTCCGGCGAGCGCCTGGAAATCCTGCAGGGTTCCTTCTACAGCGCCATCTATCGTCTCGAGCGCCGGGGTTGGATCAAAGGCGCGTGGGGCGAGTCAGAGAACCACCGCCGCGCCCGCTTTTACTCGCTCACCGCTGCCGGTACGCGCCAGCTCAAGGCCGAGACCGCCAAATGGACCGACATGGCCGCTGTGGTCGCCGGGATTCTCGACAAGAAGGCAGGCGAGATATGAGTCTTCTCGCGGCAATTCGCAAGGTCTGGCACTCTATCGCCCCACGTACCTCCAGCGACGTCGAAGAAGAGTTTCGTTCTACTCTCGACGCATACCAGGAAGATTTAATGCGCCAGGGCCTCCCCGAAGAAGAAGCCCGCCGCAAGGCCCGCATTAATCTGGGCCGGCCGGCCGCCCAAAATGAAACTTACCGCCGTGCCATTGGCCTCCGCCTTTTCGATGAGCTGGGCGGAGACATTCGCTACGGCCTCCGCGGGTTGCGCCGCAGCCCTGGCTTTGCCGCCGTCGCCGTGCTCTCACTCGCGCTCGGCATTGGCGCGACCACGGCGATGTTCTCACTTATCTACGCCGTCCTGTTGCACCCATTTCCATACGCCGACGCCGACCGCATCGTGAACCTCTTTGGGCTCACCGAGAGTGCGGCGGGCACATCGTTTACCTGGGCAGCCTTCAGCAAGGCAGAGCTTGATGACCTGGGCCGTGCCTCCCCGGTTGAAGCAATGCTTGGCTTTAACCCCGCACAGGTGGAGATTACCGGCGCGCTGCCGGAAGAGATCGCGGGCACCTACCTCACAGAGAATGCCGGGACATTCTTCGGTGTGCGCCCGCTTCTGGGCCGAAACATTGAGCCATCCGATGCGGAGAACGGCGGCCATTTCGTGGTTGTTCTCAACTACCGCTTCTGGCAGCGCCACTTCGGCGGCGATCCCCACGTGATCGGCCAAACGCTGGAACTGAATCATGCGCCCTACACCATCATTGGCGTGATGCCGCGCAGCTTCGCATTCAATGATATGACCGACGTCGCCGATGTCTACCTGCCGGCCACCTTGATGCAGCATCTTCCTGAGGTTCGCGTTCCACAGTATTTACCGTGGATCAAGCTCCGGCCCCACGTCACACCTGCGGCCGCCAAGGCCGTGCTTGAGCCCATGGTGCTCGAGATTGAGAAACGGGACCTCGGCAAAGTCCCCGAGGGCATACATCTCGGGCTGCAGCCCATCATCTGGGTTTTCCAGGAGAATACCGGCACCACCCTGAAGCTTCTTCTTGCCGGCGTTGTGCTCCTGCTGATCATTGGCTGCGCTAATTGTTCTATCCTTCTGCTGGCGCGCGGCCGCACGCGCCAGCATGAGCTCGCCATCCGCAAGGCCATTGGGGCCAGCCGCTGGCGGATCGTCCGCCAGTTGCTGGTGGAAGCCATCGTCATCTCCTGCACCGGCGCCGTCCTTGGCGTTGCTGCGTCGTATTGGCTGGCCAAGCTTCCCCTGGTGCTTTCTCCGGAATCATTTCCGGCAGAGTCCTTCATTCGCATCAACGCTTCCATCCTGGCGTTCTCCGTTGGGCTCGCTCTGGTCTCCGGCATACTTTTTGGTCTCGTCCCGGCATTGCGCCTTTCCCGTCGCGATTCCGCGCAAATGCTCCCCGGGCGGCAGAGCGGCGTAGTGGCTGCTCCCGGAAAGCGCCGCTGGAGCGTTCTCATCGCCGCGCAAGTCGCGCTCACGCTGCTTCTTATGGCCACGGCAGGAACCGCCATACGCAGCTTTCTTGGGCTCATGCGGACACCGCTTGGCTACGATCCCACAAATGTCATGAGGCTCGGCATCATTCGGCACGGCAGTGACCACGACGAGCGGGGCCGCATTCTGTCTCGCGAAGCGAGAGTCGCATACTTCGAGCAGATCAGGGACAAGATTGCATCCCTTCCCGGTGTCTCCGCTGTCGCTGTGGGCGTCCGAGCCACGCCGCCCTACACGCAGGCTCTCGATGACAAATCTTTCGAGTTCGACGGAACTGGCAATCGCGAGCAGACGCGGGCCCGTGTGATATTGGTGGACCAGCGATATTTCGCTGCGCTCCGCATCCCTGTGCTTCAGGGTCGCGTCTGGAATGCGAATGAAAACACCGGCGGAGACTTCATCGCAGTGGTCAATCACGTCTTCGTGGCGCGCTATCTCTCCTCATCTGATGCCACCGGCCGACAACTTCGCATTCCCGGTCTCACGCCTCAGAATCCGTATCAGGTCGCCTCGGCGCAAAGCACTGCATGGCGCGAGATCATCGGCGTGGTAGGCGATGCGCGCAACGACGGCCTCGAGCGTCCGGTGGCCCCTGCCATTTACGTTCCATATACCACGGTAATCATGCCCTACGCACAGTTCCTGGTGCGCACGCAGAATGATCCGCCCACCTACCTGCAGTCCATCCGCGCCGCTGTCGCGTCCGCCGCTTCCGGCCAGACGCTTTCCAACAGCGGCTTCAACGGCACGCTTACCCTTAATGAAGCCATCGAGCGCGACGCACAGTACAGAAGCCAGCGGCTCTTCTCCATATTGTTTGGCGTGTTCTCTGCCATGGCGCTTGCGCTCGCTCTGGTGGGCATCTTCAGCCTGGTGGCTTACAGCGTCGCGCAGCGGACCACGGAATTCGGCGTCCGCCTGGCGCTCGGTGCGCCGCGCAAGCACGTGCTGTGGGTCGCCGCGCGCATTGCGCTCGTGAGCGCGGCCGTAGGCATAGTCATCGGGCTGGCCGTCGATAGCTTTCTCGGCGCCGTTCTGGCCCGCTGGATGCAAAACGGCTTTGCCGCAAGTGGTCTGTTCGCAGCCGCCGCGCTCCTCGCTCTGAGCGCATTGCTCGCCTGTCTGCTGCCCGCCCGCCACGCCATCACCGTTGCACCCGCTGAAGCTCTACGCAATGAATAAGGCGCGTTCCATTTTGACCAGAGCGCGCAAGAACTGGAGACAGACGGGATGCTCACCAATCTGCATTCGCTGAAAAACATGGAGACATTCGGGATGTTCCCGGTTTCCGCCACAGTCGTCGCGGAGAGAAACAATCGGCAGCAGAGGCAGGCTTTTTATTTCAATTCATTTTTGTCTCACTTCCGCAAGCCGTCCGGCGAGAAAACGGCGTTCCGGCTCCTGACGCCACGGCAGTGCTGGCAATTTTGCAGCTCCAGAAAACCTGGAACCTTTTTCTGTCAGGCCGTCTCAACGTGCAGCGTTCTTTTGCCGTCGCTGCTCACTTGCCTTGATCATTTCGTTCAAGTCCGCCGCCGGCCGAATCTCGAAAATGCTGCCGTACTTCAGGGCCGGATGCTGCGCCATGAGCTGCTGAGCATGATTCATGTCCCGCGCCTCAAGGACGAGAATGCCGCCCAGTTGTTCCTTGGTTTCCGCATAGGGACCGTCCGTGGTTGCGACTTTGCCGTTCTTCCAATACAGCGTCAAGGCGGTTTCCGCAGGCTGAAGCGCTTCTCCGCCGGCCCAATGCCCGTTGGCGCGAAGATGGTCGTCGTAGGCAAAGCAGTTGTCGAACATTGCTTGCTGCTCGCCTTCGGCCATGGCTTCGTGTTTGCCTTTGTCGTAGTATCCCAAACAGATATATTTCATGGCTCTTCTCCTCTTTTTTCTTCAGCACCCTGGGCGGGAGCCGGGAGCTGTCGCAGACTTTTCTGTCACTGTTGCAAGTAACGAAGCGCGACACATCCTGATCTAAAACTCTTTGACTCAACAAGTTTCAATTGCAACCTCTCCCGCAGGCTGACACCCTCCAACAATCGTCTCCCTTCTCCGGCGAGGAATGGGCCAACGACAAAACGATATTCATCCACCAGGCCAAGCTCAATCAGTTGCGAAGGAACACTCACACCGCCGACTAAGATGTCCTTGCCTTGTTCCTGTTTCAGTTTGAGTATTTCGTCGCGAAGGCCGGTGCGAACGATCCGGGTGTTCTTGTCTGCAGCGCTGTCCAGCGATCGCGAGAAAACAACTTTGCTGATGGAGTCAAATGCCCGAGCAAATTCGGTATCTGCTTTTGTCGCAGACCGGTCTTTGAGGACTTCAGGCCAATAGGGCACCATCAATTGATAGGTTTTTCGCCCATAGACGAGCAGGCCAGCCGCTCGAATGAGCTGCGTGAAGTATTCATGGGTTTCATCGTCTGCAAATTGCCTGGTATGGTCGCAACAGCCATCCAGGGTAATGTTGATTGCGAAGATTACCTTTCTCATCTGATTATCCTGCCCCTAATACACCAGTGTTGATGAAAGTGCGGGGCCTTGCGCGCCCGGTGTTCACTCGCTCGACCGTCCATTCTATAGTCGTCGCGCACAGGAACAATCGACAGCAGAGGCGAATTGTTTTTGTCTTCGGCCACCCGCCAGAGCGAGGCGCCTGACTATGAGTGGCAGTCAGACGTCTGGATGCTGACCGCATAGGGCCAAGTGGGATATATTTCTACAACGCAATTTCAATAGAATCTGTGCCCTGGGCAAAGACTTTGAATTTGAACTGTGACTGCCGGTCGCCAAACTGGCAAAGATGAAAGATGAGGAGCTAGCTTGAAATTCATGATGACGGTACCAGCTCAAGCCATTCGAACAATCTATCTAGTGATCGCGCTTAGTCTTCTTTCGACGCCGGCGTTTGCCCAATCGCCTCCGGCGAAAATACTGTACGTCGGCGCGATCTCAATCAATCCGTGCCAGGATGCGAAAGTTCTCGCCGACTGGTACACGCGGTTCGGAATCGAGACCAAGGAATTCAAGGGAGGATATTACGGCAAACTCGACACTGCCGCCGGCCTGTTTGCCTTTGGCATCCATCCCAAGAAAGCTGATGCTCCGGCGAAATGTTCAGCGAGCATTGCCGTGGTATTTCGCGTGGAAAGCTTCGAAGGGAGCTTATCGGCGATGAAAGGAAAAGGACTCGTGCCCGATTCGACGGAAAAAGATCCTTCGCAAGGCCAGTTTGCGCATTTTCACGATCCTGACGGAAACGAAATGACTATCTGGGGGAAATAATATGAGCCTGATTGATGGCATCGGGGGAGTGTTTTTGTTCTCCAACAATCCCAAACAATTGGCTGAGTGGTATCGCGATTGCCTCGGCATCGGCGCTGTGAGCGAAGACCCCGAGTGCAAGTCAATCTATGCAACGTTCGATTCCAGGGACATTGACAATCCCGAGGTCAAGAGAACGATGGCGTGGGCGATCATGGCCACGGACCACGACATCAAGGACAAGCCGCGGACCGGCCAGATCAATTATCGGGTGAAGAAGATGGCGGAAGTGCTCAGCCGTCTTAAGAGCAAAGGCGTGGCGATCGAAAAGACCGCGGAGTATCCGGAGTACGGAAACTTTGCCTGGCTCAAAGATCCGGATGGCAACAAGATCGAGCTTTGGGAGCCGTGCGAGAGCGAATAGAAATCCCTGATTTGTGAAACCCATTGCGAGTCTCCGTGGCTAAGTGGTCTTATTCGGCCGGACTCTCAGGAACGCTCGCACCTCGACAGGAACCCGGCAGGCGACGACGGCTTTGCGTGCCCACGCGAGCGCCTCCTCCATGTCGGCGGCTTCGAGTATCCAGAAGCCGCCCACGTGCTCCTTGGTTTCAAGGTACGGCCCGTCGGTGATGATCACTTCGCCGCTTCCACCTGGCTGCTTGCGCAATGATTTCGCTTTGGCTGGCGGTTCCAGGCCGCCGGCAAACAACCTGGCGCCGGCGGCATCCATCTCCTGGTTGAGCGAGCTGATATCGCGAACCATCGCTTCGCCTTCCTGAGAGGGGTCGTAGTTGTCGGGGTGTTGAATTGCTACCAGAAATTGCGGCACGTCTTCTCCTTTTGACAAAACCTACTACGGAGACACTGAGACACAGAGGAAAGCAAAGCCCCAAGAATTTGATTTCTCGGTGTCTCCGTGCCTCCGAGGTGGATTTTCACGAATTCATGTGGTCGAGGCACTAGTCGTTTGACGGCATGAAGAAGATTTCTCGCACCTCGACCTGCCCCCGGGTGGCGACGACGCCTTTGCGCGCCCATGCTACCGCCTCGTCCATGTCGGCGCATTCCAATATATAAAGACCGCCGATGTGTTCCTTGGTTTCAAGGTACGGCCCGTCGGTGATGAGGACACCGCCATCGGTCTGCGCTCGCAGCGACTTCGCGGAGCCAAGGCCGCAAGCAAGTTTCATGACGCCGGCAGCCTCCATCTCCTGGTTGAGCGCGTGGATCTTGTGGCCCGTCGCTTGGTCCACGGTGGACGGGTCAAAGTCGTCGGGGAGGTAACCAGCAACCAAAAATTGCGGCATTGTCTTCTCCTGTGAAGGTCTACGGGCCAGCAGCACAGCCTAGCGCGCCCGATGTTCATCTTATAGTCGTTGAGAACGGAGAAAATCGACAGCAGAGGCGAACTTTTTTTGTTTGAATTCCTCGAGGTCTGCTTACCCCACCCTTCGCCAAAACCAGGCGAAAAAGTGGGCCGCCCGGCCGGGGGGATGTCCCGGTACATTCTGTAAAGGATGTC
The DNA here is from genome assembly GCA_036380095.1 of Candidatus Angelobacter sp. Lineage (GTDB taxonomy): Bacteria > Acidobacteriota > Terriglobia > Terriglobales > Acidobacteriaceae > Angelobacter. The sequence continues at coordinate 12,157 of DASVFK010000188.1, forward strand.
ATGAAACTGAGCAAAAGGCGGTCTGCCGGAGACCCCGGATAAAGGCGCAGGGGCTGGCTGCTGACTACTGACTGCTGAATACTGAATCTTCTAGCGGCACGTTGTGGCGAATCGTCGTGTAGAGAAACGTGGCCTTTAGAATGCCAAATTCAACATGAACGTGGAACGGTATCCTCACCGTTCCCGTTTCCCGGTAGTCGTCGAATTGAAACTCCACGTAACCCGGCGAAACCCAGCCCTCGTGAGCGCGCCATTTCTTTAGCAGCCCGCTTTGCGCGTCAAAGTAAAACTCGTCCGGAAGCAGTCCGTCCGTAAGCGGGGCCAGGCAGTCCTTGCATGAGCTTGACGACTCGAAAGCAAAGATGCCGTGAGCCGGCGTGCCTGGCCTTCTTGCCTTGAGCACACAAAGTCCAGGGCGGCCAGGCGAGCTCTCGGCCGCTTCAAATCTCCCGTAGAAGGCGTGAGCTCTGGCCATCATCAGCGGATCGGCTGCAAGGCGGTACATCATATTGATTTGGTAATACATGCCCCGATGGCTTCTGTTCTCCAGCGAATTTGCCCCATTCGGGCTGTACCAGAGCTTCCCGTCAAATCTCCAGGTGGCCTTCCCTCCGGCAAACCAGGCGCCCAACCCGGTGACTGCAACCTTGTTGGGAGCCTTCCATTGCAAGCTGAATTGAGTATCAGACACCATGGGGAAGGGTTCGGGACTGTGGATGATTGCTTTTGCTTCCGCTACTCGCGACTCGATTTTCTCCACCGCTGCCTCTCCGCCAACCGCGTCAACATAGCGTTGCAGTACAACTTCCGGCGATGGACAGGCCATGGGCGAAGCATCTTGTGCCGCAGCGTAAGTAGAAATCAGAAGTAAATACAGAAAGGCTGTGCGGGCGTTCATACTGATTGCCGGCGTGCGTTCTCGAATGCTCATCATTGTTCATTGCCTTGTGCTTTCCTGATTCTTGAATTTAGTGGGTGTTGCCTGGCCTTGCACCCGGCAAAGGACGGCACATTTCTTATGTCGCAGAATGCCGCATCTCCTGGACGAATGCGTGCGGGACGGGTGGTTTTTGGGGTGGAAGCCCCGGCATGCCACCCCAGCAGACCAAAGGCGGGTCTGCCGGGGACCCCGCTTTACGGCCGGGGTGAGCGAAGCGAAATTTTGCGCTTTAGCGCTGGTGGTCGCGGGTCAAGATTTTCGCGCCGCTTTGCGGATGAAAAAGGGAAATCCTCCGGGCACGGGGACAGGCCGGCGCGCACAGGATTATCAAAAATGTAATCGCGATGCTTCTCGTAATCCGCCGCATCGCGGATGCGATGGTTCGCAGGTTTGGGCTGCCAGACTCCGCTCAGCCCCAGTTCGCGCCGCGCCACGGTCGCATACCCGCCCTTGATGTATTGTACGGCTTTCTCCAGCGGAATCCGCTCCTCAGGAGTGATGATGAGATGGAAATGATCGGGCATGATTACGACCGGGGCCCCCGCGAAGCCCGCAGTTGGCTTCGTGGGGTGGGAACTCGTGGAGTTCGAATCTTCCTGCGCCGCGATAGAAATAGAGCGTGTGAATCAGCAGTTCGGCGGCGTCTGCATTCTTGAAAAATGCGTGCCCGTCTGTTAGTCACGGAGGTGACGAAAAACGTTCGCAATTCCTGGGGAGCATGGGCCATGTCTATGTTGTAGAAAAAACGACCACCAGCGCTAAAGCGCTGGATTTTACCAGACACGCTCACCCCGGCCATAAAGGCCGGGGCTTCCACCCACAACCCAAAAGCTGCCCAAACGCCGGCGGCTCGTCCGACCAGATTCCCAGCTGCTCCGTGCTTCTTCTCTTCCTCCGGCAGCGCAGCGAGACGCGCTGCTTCAGCACCTGCATCGCTTTTGACAGTTTTTCCTTCCTCGGTTCGGTCACCAGCAGGTGAATGTGCTCAGGCATGATGACATAGCCCCACACCACAAAGCCGTACTTGCTTCTCACTTCATCCAGGATGGAAAGAAAGATGTCCCGGCGCCGCGCCGAGCCCAGGAAAGCCTGCCGTCGATAGCAACTGCACGTGATGAAGTGGCGGTCACCGCCGCCCTGGATGCGCCGCAGACCTTTCGGCATGGAGAGATCATTCTAGTCTCACTGAGTTGAGAGACGCATCCCCGAATCCCGCCCTTCGCGAAAACCAACGGCGCGAAGGACGGGGCACCGATCGTTGTCGCGAGGGAAAGAAAACCAGCTGCGAAAGCCGGGCCACCCGTCCCTTCTTGGTTCTACCGGGCGATTTCCGAACTTCCCTCCAGGACTACCCGGGGCCCTCTAAAACTTTGGCTAAAGATCCAAAGAAGCTCCAGAAGCATGGGCCAAACGATTACCACCGTCACCACCCAGCCTGACTTTGAGCGGACGGTCCCAGGCATCGGCGCGTAGACAATTACACAGAACGCTGCGTTGGCCAGATAAGCCGTACTAAGCCCAACCAGGCAGGCGCGAGTCGGAAGCAGCTCGCGGCGTCTGAAGAACAAGAACATTCCGCTTGCAATGATGATTCCTAAAGTAGGGCAGATGATCGAGAGCCATCGCCCTTCCTTCATCCTGGCCAGGTTCCCCAGGCGCAACAAGAATGGCAGCGTGACCGCTATCGTCCCGCAAATCACAAGGGCTACAAGAATCCAGATCACACGCCGCCCGGCCGGGGTGGAGAGGCGTCTCGAGAACAGCGACCGTAGTCGAAGCCAAATCATGGGGAACGCCAAAAAATAAGGCGCGCCGATCAGGAAGTGCCACCAGTTACCCTCATTGCCCGGCACCCTGAACCGCACCACATCCCATGGGGAGGTATAGAGCGCAATCGGAAGAAACGCAACCACGCCCGCTGTCACCCAGATCAGCAGCGCAACAGCGTTGAACCAGGTCGGGGCCCGTTCTTCTTCCACCGGCGTTTGCAATGGATGTCTCCGGGAAAATTGTACGTTTGCACGCTCAAAAAGTTCCGTGAGTCTTTTAGGCAAGGCTGCTACCGCCGGTTGGCCACCTTTCACCCGGTTTTGCGAGGGGTAAGCTCTGAATGCTGAGCCTGCCCAGGCCTGCCGTGGGTGCTGACTGCCGAGTGCTCCGTCGGGGGCGTCTGTCCCCACATTCCCAGCCCGGGGTCCCCAGAGCGCGCCGGTTTTGCGCGCGATGGGGTGGAGGCCGGGGCCCCCAGAGCGCGCCGGTTTTACGCGCGATGGGGTGGAGGCCGGGGTCCCCAGAGCGCGCCGGTTTTGCGCGCGATGGGGTGGAGGAACTCTGGATTGACAAATCTTCCAGCTCACTATAAGTTCTAGCTGCCCGGTAATAGTCTCCGACAACGAAATGAGGGTCCGGAATGGCCGACCGACCCTAGACCCTAGTCCCTTGAACCAAGTTTGCTTGGTCGGTCTTCTCGTCTCTCCTCTATCTACTAGCCGGGTGTTGGCCCAGGTTCCCATCGTGCGAAGTGAACTACAGCATGACTTAGCCAAGCCGCTGCGTGCAGCGGCAGTGAATCCTCCAGCCATGCCATCAGCGGTCCGCAAGGCGGACAAACTGGAGATGCTTGCCTTGGCGCCGGGTTTCAACCATAGGGAAAGAGGAGGCCAAGGGCGTGTCTAACCGGAACAAGAATCTGCAATTCGCCTATACCCTGGCGATCGGGGCCGTTCTTCTGCTCTCTCCGAGTCGCGCTGTCGCCACCAACGATGAGAACCATATTCAGGAGATCATGGCCGGCGTCAATGGCAACTCCAAAATCCAATTCATCGTCATCAAGCAGGAGGGCGGCGGCAACTTATGGGGCCCGCAGACCGGCGAGACTCAATCGCGGGTGATGCTGGTGTTCTTCGACGCAGCGGGAAGAGAAACTGGCAAGTTCAAATTCCCGCACAGTGTGCCCGCCGATGCCAACCCGCAGTTGATTGCGACCCAGGACTTTGCCAACCTGCCTGGAGCGCCGGCGCCCGATTTCATTATGCCGCCGCTCCTGAACCCCATGGGCGGGAAGGTGTGCTTCACCAACAATCCGTTGAACGGCAACGCGTTTGCACGAACCGACTGCGTTGCCTACGGGAGCTTTCCTGCCGCCCAGACCGGAACTAACTCCGGCGGCTGCAACGGCGCCGTTGTAGCAGGTCCCCCGGCGGCCGCCCTTCCCATCATGAATACGGTGAGCCTGAAGCGCACCTCTACCTCTTGTGGTTCCGTCGCTAACTCCGATTTCGCGATCAATACGACACCCACCCCGGTGAACGATGCGGGAAATACGTTCACCATCGCGGTAGCCGCCCAGGTCGACCAGGGCGGGAATCTGTTCAACGGCGAGACTTTCCAGGGCAATGGGCGGACCTGCGCGACTTGTCACATAGCAAGCCTGAACTTCGGGTTGCCGCCGAGCAACATCCAGTCGCGATTCAGCAGTGTCTCCACGACGTTCGATCCGCTGTTTATCGGCGAGACCAAGCCGGCCAGCTTCGATCCCGGCTTCGACTTCAATCTCAACACGCTGGTTCTCGCCGGGACGGTGTCGAGCGCCGCGCCGTGCAGCGGTACATTGCAAGGCATCATAACGAGCGGAAGCGGAGCGACGGCAGCCAGAGCCAAGGTGCTGACGCAGGTTTCGCCGACGACGTATCTTGTTTATGGCGGCATGAACCCGGCCTTGTCCGGCGCCGTGAGTGACAGCAACTCATGTTCGGGGACCGTCGCGAGCGTCACGGCAGGAAGTCTCGGAGCAATTGCAGGTTCGTCTGTGCTCGGACTGGAAGATCCCAAGCGGATGAGGACGAGTGCCGATACAGCGAACTTCCCCCAAGGCCGTGGCCTCATCCTGGAAAATATTGACGGATTTCCCCCGGCAGCGAACGTGTTCCGCAAGTCCCCGCATCTCCTGAACCTGGACCAGAGAATTAGGGGATTTGGACTTAGCGGCAGTTTCGCCGACCTGCAATCGTTCGTGACGGGAGCCGTCATCCAGCACTTCCCGCGGACTCTAGCTCGAAACAGCAGTGGAACGGACCCGGATTTCCGGCTGCCGACGCCAGATGAACTGGTCGCCATGGAGACGTTCATGCTGGCGCAGGAATTTCCAGCAGGAAGCGACCCGAATAAGTTCAATTTGAACAACCTTGTGGTCACCGCCGCGCAACAGCGAGGCCGTGATGCGTTTTTCGGTCAAGCCAAGTGCAACTTTTGCCACACCGGGACGATTCTCGGCGGCTCCTTAGGGGCCTTCGACACAGGTGTGGTAAACCAGACCATCAACTCGGCTGGAGTAGACAATCTTCCCTGCGAGCCCAGCAACCCCTGTGGCTCGCGCACGTTCGTCACCCGCCAGCTTTTCAACATTGCCAACCTGGGTCCGTTCTTCCATGACGGCTCCGCGGCTACGTTGAAAGATGTGCTCGCCTTCTACAATTCTTCTTTCTTCAACAACTCGCCAGGATCTCAGGGTTTTGCAGGCCCGATCAACACGGGCGCGATTTCGCCCACCGCGACCGACGACATCATAGCTTTCCTGGAAGGAATCAGCTTCAGCCCGTTTGCGCCGATCTTCGGTACGGTTGGGACAAGCGTGACGATTACCGGTTTTACCGGAGCCACGGCCGTTTCGTTCCACGGAGCGGCGGCTACATTCACGGTGGATCCCTCGGGGACGATCACGACGACAGTTCCCGCCGGGGCTACCACCGGCCCCATCACCGTCACCACGCCTGGCAGCGGGCCCTTGGTGACCACGACCCGCTTTACGGTTACGCCGGCCATCATTTCCTTTACGCCACCCAACGGTGTGGGTGGAACGGGCGTGTCGATTACGGGCACGAACTTCACCGGGGCCACAACCGTTTCGTTTAATGGACGCCCCGCACCATTCACGGTGAGCAACTCCGGAACGATCACGACGACAGTTCCCGCCGGGGCTGCCACTGGTCCCATCGCTGTTACAACGCTGGATGGGACCGCCACTAGCGCTACCAGCTTTACGGTTACGCCGGGGGGGCCACCTTTTAGTCTGGCCTCCACACCTTCTTCTCAGACTGTCTCCGCCGGCGCCAGCACGAGTTACACCGTAGCTATCTCGCGGACGGCTGGCTTCACCGATAATTTGACCTTCACTGTTACCGGATTGCCGGCGGCGACTACGGCAACTTTCAGCCCGAACCCGACTTCCGGCAACTCTTCGACCATGACCGTGACTACCACCGCCCGGGCCCAACTGGCGCCTTGGCCGACGCTGCGGCGCCCCCCGGCCAACTTCATCGTCAGTGCTTGGCTGGTGGCGGCCCTCTGCCTGCTGGCAATGGCTCTGCTTGCTGTTTGGGACAGATCCAGGAGGCGCATTCCACGATGGGTCTTTGCGGCGGGCGCGTTCGCTGTGCTGCTTTGCGTGGGTTGCGGCGGAGGTTCTCCCCCGTTCCAGCCACCACCACCGCCGCCCGTAACGCCGACCGGAACCTTCACGATCATCGTGACTGCTACCAGCTCCAATTCAAGCGTACAGCCGGTAAGTATGCCCGTCACGTTGATCGTCAAGTGATGGCAGGCTGGAAGTGAGGAGCCGTGGCGCGAGGCACGGGATTGGGACCAGGGAGAGCGCGACGAATGCGCGCGGCGCCCGGGTGGCCCACCCTGGTCAAGTCTCCTGAGTTATGGCGATGGAGCAGCTTCAGGAAATATCGATACGCGCCGAAAAGACAACGGCCGGCTTGGCCTAACTCCTGCTACTTGCTGGCGGTACAGCCGTCGAATACGACCTCGACTGCGAAGGATGCACCGTTGTAGCTGCCCTTTAATTCCAGCTTCCGGGGAACCTTCATGCCGGAAACGTCCTGGTATTCGAGCGCAACCTGGAGTTCGGTTTTGTCTTTGCCGCCGGTGCCTTGGTAGGACGCATCATAGCCGTTCATCAGCAGGCCTTTGCCAGAGGCTGTAAAGCGAGGGCGGATCACGCTGTCAAAATCCGCGGTGCTCGCATGGACGGACGTGACGGAGTAATCCTTACCCATGTCAACGCCCACCCGGGTCGCGCCTTCCAGGTATTTGATGCGATATTGGTTGGGGGTGGTCTCGAGTTCAATCGGTGTATCAGGGTCGGGTAGCGGAGGGTTTATCACGAAGACTGACCAGGTTTGGAAAAAGCCGGTCGTCATCTGCTCCATGCCGCCGTAAATCTGCTTCAGACCTTCAGCCACCTGGTCGTTTTCTGCAGGAATTTCATTGTGGCTTATTTTGGCATTGCCGTCGCCGTTGACGTCAACCTTGAAATGCAATTGGCTCAGCTTTGCCGCAGCCGGATCAAGAACCTTGGGATCGTTAACACCCTGGGTCTTGAGCAAGGCGGTCCAGTTGGGATTCATCGAGCAGGTGAACTGTTTCATGCCTTCCGTCTTAAGGCTGTAATAGACAGCCCGCGACTTCTTCAGCAGCGCGACGTTATCGGGGTTTTGCTGGTTTGCAGCCTGGGGCCCCCCCTGCGCTAAAGCCGAACAAGAGGCCGCCAGCAGAAACAGGCAACGTACCCAACTTGAATTTTTCATGAAAACTCCCGTTGCGCTCGTTTGTACCAGAGGGAGCGCGGTGGAGCAAATAACCAAAGTTTGGGCTGGTTAGGACGCCATGGGCCAGCCGGCATTTTCCTTAGACAACCGCGCACGGGGCCAAAAAGACTTGTGGCGTTCCTGGACCCGGTGCACCGTGTCCGGCCGCAACACCCTGGAGCAGGGTGTCACGGACGCGTGGCCACCCTCCTCTAACAATGCTGCGGGGCGCCTGATCATTATCGAGAGGGAAAGAAGAACCAGTTGCGAAAGGCGCGCCACCCGTTCCGCTCATGCGCGTTCAAGTTCATTTCTCCAGGTAATCAGTTTGCCATTTCCCGCTGCCGCTTAGCTGAACCACGACAGCGCCTTTAGCTTCCGCAAAATGAGGGACGTTGGCCGGAATCACGACGAAGCTGCCCGCCGGGTAGCTCTTTAGCTTGGCTGCGTCGAAGTTCGCTCCCTCGCCCACACGCCACGTGCCTTCGATCACCGTGGCCAGTTCGTCTCGTGGGTGCGCATGCGCTGGGATACGGGCGCCGTCCGGTATTTTCACTCGATCGATCCAGGTGCCGCCTTGGCTGGAGTCGCCGAACAATTGCGCTCGCTGTCTGCCGTCGTTGTAATAAGGAGGCGCAAACCACCGTATTTTGTCCGGCGTTAGCCCGATAATCTCCTTCTTGCTCCCGTCGGGCAGGCTCGCTGCCCACGCGGCTGCCGCAACCGCTGTGACCACTACCGCGGCTGCGGAAAAGACCTTCTTCATCTCGTTTTCCTTTCCTAAAACTGTTTTTGGTCTATTTTCTGCAAGAATAATTCGCCCCTGCTGTCGATTTTTCGCATCTTCCTGTTCCTGATTGTTTTGGTTTTTGGGGTGGAAGCCCGAAAAAAGAATCAGCATTTAGCACTTAACAACTAGCAATTAGCCACGGAACCGCGTGGAACTGACCAAAGTGACGAAAGGGCCAAAGTGCGGCAAAAGCAGAAACAATGGGCGACGTTCAATGTATGTCCGGCTTCGGCCAAGGTCGTCGCACAGAAGAATCGGCAGCAGAGGCGAATTATCTTGATTTCAATTCCTCAATCCGCCACGCGAGAAAACGGCGCTCCGAACCGAGCATTCTAGCATTCAGCAGTTAGCAATCAGCAGTTAGCAATCAGCAGTCAGCCCCCGGGGAGTGGACGACGTGGACTTTTGTGGACCTGGTGGACGGCGGACGGATTGGGATTAACCAAAGTCTCCAAAGGGCCAAAATTGAGCGGAGCACTCAGCAGTCAGCCCCCGGCATTCTGGCGAGACGCGCCGATCTTTGCCGATCTTTGCCGTTCATCTCACTCCGACCTTTGCCGTGCATCTCACTCCGACCGCAGCGCCTGCGTCACATTTACGCGTGAGGCGCGCACCGCCGGCAACATGGAAGCAACGATGGCAACGACCATCAATACCAGGGCCGAGACCACAACCGGCAAAGCCCCGGGCATCTTGAGATCGGCAAAGTACCTGGCTCCTATCCGCGCCAGGGCGAACCCCAGCGCCGCTCCGGCGAAGACGCCGAGGACGGCCATGAGCGCGCCTTGAGCAATCACACCTTGCAGGAGTTGCCGCGGCTGCGATCCCAGCGCCAGCCGGATGCCGAACTCCCGTGTGCGCGCGCTGACCGAGAATGCCAGAACGCCGGCGACGCCGATCACAGCGATCGCCAGCGCGACCGCGGCGAATACGCTAAACACCACGGAGTTCAGGCGGTCCGGAGTCAGCACTTCGGTACGGACATCCTTCAGCGTTGACGGGTTCTCGACCGGCTGATCGGTGGAGAGTTCGCGGATGATGCGCGTGGCCGGAGCGACCAGAGCGTAGGGGTCCTGGCTGGTGTGGATGAAGAGGTCAGCGCCAAACATGGGGCCGTCTTCAAACGTGTTATACACGGTGACGGTAGGCCGGGGAATAATGTGCTCGTCGTCAATATCCGGAACCACTCCAATGATGCGGTGCGGCGCCTTGACGCGGGCCCTTTCCGCGCCGTCTCCAGAAATAAATTCCAGCACCGGGTCCGACCAGTAGATATGGCGGCCCACAGCGTCTCCCCCGGGAAACATGCTTTGCGCGAGCGACTGGCTTACCATGACGACCGGCTCAGAGGTTTTCGTGTCACGGGCATCGAAATCGCGTCCTGCAAGAATGGGAACGCCCAGGGCGGCGAAGAACCCCGGAGAGATGGTGCGCCAACGGGAGCGTGGATCGTCTTTGCCCGCCTGATGGGGATGGCCGTCGCCGGCGAACTGCAGGGCGAAACTTTGCCCCTCGCGCCAGGGAATCACGTTGCCGAAGGCGGTGGAGCTGACGCCGGGAAGGGCGTTGATGCGCCGCATGGATTCCTTGTAGAACTCAATGATCTGTTCCGGCGTTTTTCCATAGGACATCGCGGGGACACTGATGGAGAGAACATGCTCCGTGTCCAGGCCGGTCTGCGCGCGGCGCAGAGCGATGAGCGTGGTGATCAGGCTGCCGGCTCCGGTGAGCAGCACGAACGACAGAGCGATCTGCGTGACCGCGAAGATGCGCTGGCGGCGGGATGTGCTGCCGGTCATGCGTGCTCCGCCGGTGGCCAGGCTCAGCCCCTGAGCGCTCTCCCCTGAGGGCAGACGCGGCACGAACGCCAGAACTACGGAGGCGATGATGGCCAGTCCCGCGCCGACCCACAACATGCTGGGATCCACGGTCAGGTCCAGGGCGCGCACCGAGAAGCGGGAGGCGTAGCGCGCCAGAATTGAGACCAGCGGTTGCGCGCTGATCACGCCCAGGGCGGCTCCAATTCCGCAGACGACCAGACCTTCAGCCAGCAGCATGCGGCGCAATGCGCCCCGGCTTGCGCCCAGCGCGGTGCGGATCGCAAGTTCGTTTTCCCGGCGGACGGTCCGCGCCAGTATCAGGTTGGCGACATTGCTGCACGCGATGATGAACAGCAACCCCGACGCCGCCAGCAGCACCAACAGGATGGTGCGGGCGCCGGACGTGACTTCCTC
>DASVFK010000189.1:0-16639 GCA_036380095.1 Candidatus Angelobacter sp.
CGGCGCTCGACGCGAGCCGAGCTTGACGGACACGTTTCGAATGTCCGTGGTGATGTTTGACATATGCTGCGCACTTGTATCGAAAGGAGCCATCAATGAACGCCGTACAAGTCGAACAGAAGAGCTATGAGATGCCCCCGCGAGAGGGGATTAGCATCGCATATTTTCTTACCGTCGCCGACATCGAGCGATCGGCTCGCTACTACGAAAAGGTCTTCGGCGCTCGCATTCTGAGCTTGGGTGACGGCAACGCGCCTGGGTACCTTCAGCTTGCGAATATCTGGATGATTCTGAACGTTGGGGGCGGGCCGACCCCGGATAAGCCGACGGTAACCCTCAGCGTTCCCGACCCGAATCACATCAATAGCTTTATGAATTTCCGCGTTGCGGATATTCAAGCGTGCTATGACTTATGGAAAAGTCGAGGAGCGGAGTTCATCACGGAACCGATCCCCAAGTACGGCGAGACGCGCTGTTACATCCGCGATCCTGACGGATATATTATCGAGGTCGGACAGAGCACTACCCTCAAGTTCGGCTGACGCTCGGTTTGGTTGGGATCCGGATTTAGACGCTTACCCATGTCCGCGTAGCTGCTAGCCGGTTGGCGCTAAGCGCACACGGCTCGCTCCAGAGACGCGTAAAGTCTGATGCGCCCGCAGTCACAGGAAAAGTCGTGGAAGCCATGGAACTCAGACCATCAGGGACCGTCTACGAAATCGGCATCCTGTTCACTCACCGGACGTACCTGGGTTTTCAAGTCGAACCCTGCCTTAGGATTGTGCCGGAACTGTCAGATTGGAAAAGCGAAACTACAGGCCGCTGCAACGCGGCGTCGGTTCGAGTTCGTCCAACTCATCGGATCAAATCGCTAGTTCCCCGTCTTCGCCTCGCCAGCCAGCCACTTCGCCATGTTCGCCTGCTGAAGCTGCTTGAATTCGATGCACTGATTGATGCGTTCCAGGCTTTGCTGCAAAGTGCGTTCGGCGCCAGGAGGACGATGCGCGGCGAAGAACTGCTGCACGTCGTCGCGTTCGGCGGCGGAGCAGAACTCGCCCAAAGCGGAGATAGCGCCGCGTCCGCCAAAGCTGGTGACTTTGGTGGCAAGCGAGTCCCAGTGCGCCTTGAGATAAGCCCATGCCGCCGGACGTGAGGCCGGATTGGACAGCAGCGCCGCAAAGAGAGAAGGATAGTCCTGCTGGCGCACCTTGTCCTGCTCGACCAGCGCGAGCGTGCGCGGCGCCAGAGCGGGTTGAGGCACAGCGGCTAGTGCGAAGAGGTACTGATAATACGCGTCCGGCGTGTGGGCTTTGAGGAACGAGTCATAAAGGTCTTGGTAGAGCTCAGGGCCGGCGTGGTGCGCGGCCACGGCAAAGGCCGGCGCAACGAGCGTGGGGTCCACCGACCCGGGTTGCTGCATGTACTTCTTTTGTGTGGCGCGCGCGGCGGCAAGAGCGTCAGGATCGCCGGCGCCGCCAAGGACCGAAAGGAGGCGGGCGCGAAGGGCGCGGCGTTCGTCGCTTTCGCCGGAGCGTGCCGACCATCCCAGTTCCGCGGCGAGCGGCGCGAACTGCCGGCGCACGAACTCGTCATACTTGCTCCGTTGGTTCTCAGGCACCACTGACGCGCCGATGTTTTCCAGATGCGCAGCGAGCAAGTTGATCACCGGCAGCTCGCGTTCGGCGCGCATCGCCTGCGCCAGATCAAGAAAAAGTCCCACCGGGTACTTGCCCGCACGCGTCATGGCCCAGGCATCTTCCACCAGCGCGATGCGCTCAGCCGGCGTGAGCTCTTTTTCCGCCGCGCCGGCCATGCGCGTGAGCATTGCCGGCGCGTTGGCCATGCGGTAGTAGCCATCTGCGCCCCGGTTGCCGAAAATCCATGCCGGGCAGGAGTTCAAGGAGAACTGCTGCGTCTTCTCGGCGAGCAGGAAGCACTGTGCGTCCTTTTGCCCCGGCATCTTTAGGCAAACAGGTACCTGCCATTGCTGGGCGGACGTCGGCTGGCCCGAGACAGTAAAGCGCTGTTGCTCCATGCGCAGAGAGGTTTTTTCGCTGGTGCATTCGCCGGCCATACTCACCACCGGGACTCCCGGCTGCATCACGAACGTGGGCATGATCTTGTCCACGGGTTTGCCGGAGACGCGGGCCAGCGCGCGCCAGAAGTCTTCTGAAGTAGCGTTGCCGTTGGCGTGCTCTTGCAGATACTGGTTCACGCCGCGGCGGAAGACCTCCGGCCCGACGTATGCTTCCAGCATGCGCAGTACGGCCGCACCCTTCTGATAGGTGATGCCGTCAAACATCTCTTTGATCTCAGAGGAAGTTTTGGGGTCGCCGTGGATCGGCCGCGCCGCAGCCAGCGAATCCAGGCCGATGATCTGCTGCGCCGAGGCGGCATCATCGAGTTCCAGGTTCCAGTCCGGCTTCCACGCGGCGATGGGCTTGCGCTCCATCCACGAGGCAAAGCCCTCGTTGAGCCATATATCGTCCCACCAGGCAGCGGTGACCAGGTCGCCGAACCACTGGTGCGCGATCTCGTGCGCCACCACCGTGGCGTGTCCGCGCTTGGCGGCGACGGAGGCCGTTTCTTCATTGAGCAGCAGCGCCGTGTCGCGGTAAAAAATGGCCGCGGTGTTTTCCATGCCGCCCCATTCGTAGTCGGGGATGGCTACCATATCGAGCTTGCCGAAGGGATAGCGGATGCCGTACCACTGGTTGTAGTAACGCACCACGTAGGCCGCGACTTCCAGCGCGAACTCGCCGTGGTCCTTTTTTTCCGGCACAGCGCAGACGCGGATGGGGATTCCGTCAACGTTCTTCTCCAGGCAGCGCCAGTCGCCCACGGCGAGCGCCACCAGGTAGGTGGACATGCGCGGCGAAGTGGCAAAGGTAATCTTATGCACCTCGCCCATCGGTTCATCGGCGATGCTGCGGCCGTTGGAAATGGCATTATCGCCCTTGTCGATGACCACCGCGAGATCGAAAGTGGCCTTGAAGGCAGGTTCGTCAAAGCACGGGAACATCATGCGCGCGTACGTGCCTTCAAACTGCGTGACGGCGTAAGCGCGGCGCGGTGACTTGCTCAAGTAGAGTCCGCGCAGGCTTTCCGTAAGCGGGGCGGAGAACTTGAGATGAATGGTGGCAGGACCGGCCGCGAGCCGTCGTTCCAGGGCCAACCGCGCCATTTCCGCCGGCTTGTCATAGGCGGCCTTGGCGGTTTGCGTGAAGCCGCCGGAGGTGACTTCAGCCTGCGTGATCTCCAGGTCAAGCGAATTGAGCACGATCTCCGTTACAGGCTGGGCCACACGAACCGAGATGGTTTCCTCGCCGGAAAACTTCTTGTCGGAGATGCTGATCTCGAGTTGTAGCTTGTAGTTCTCCGGGACCACGCTTGCAGGCAGGCGCTGGGCTTCGCTGGCGCCTGCTCCACAAACAACCACGGCAAAGAAGATGATCGCGGCAAGTCTAGGGCGTGTACGTAACAAGTAATAATCACTCATGAGTTCGGGCCTTTATCTTATCAGCGAATGGCCTTCTGAATGGACAAGAGGGCACGCTCGAGTGCGGCAAGTTCAGATGCGCTCAGCCGCTCCAGATAGCGGGCCAGGAACTTCACGCGCCGTTTGCGTCCTTCGTGCAGTAGGGCCGTGCCTTTTTTCGTGGCTGCAATCACCAGGGCGCGGCGGTCCGCGGGGTTCACGCGGCGGCGCGCCAGTCCGGCGGCCTCCAGCGCGTCCACAATGCGGCTCATGGTGGGCGGCTTGACCTGCTCGGCGCGCGCCAGGTCATTCAGCGACATGGGCCCGCCGAAGACGATGACGGACATGGCGGAAAGCTGCGCCGGGCCGATTCCCGCCGCTGAATCCTGCACTCGCACCAGCCGCAACAGATGAATGGCTGTGCTGTGCAACCGGTCTGCCAGTTGTTCTGTGGTCGGCGAGGTGGGGCCGCTCCTGGGCATACTTAGCTAGGCTAATTATTTTGTTGACACAGGTCAAAGGCCGGAGCAATATTGATTAGCTATGCTAAGTATTCTGCTGCCGGAACCGCCCCGGAAGGCAGAGTAAGGAGAGTCCACCATGACGAACCCAACAGCGCAGCCATTGCCACTTTCCCGCATCAGTAACATCATGCTTGGCGTGCGCGACCTGGAGCAGGCGCTCGCCTTCTATCATGGCAAGCTCGGCTTGCCGGTGACCGTGCAAGAACCGCAAATCGCTTTGCTCAACGCGGGCCCGGTTGGGCTGGGCCTGAGCCCGGGGCATGCACGTATGGCCCCGCACGTGGCCGGCGCCACGGAAGTCGTGTTCCAGGTGGAGCACGTGCGCGCGGCATTCGCGGCGCTCGAGCAGCAGGGGATCACCTTTATGAATCAACCACGCCAGGCCACGCCCACGGACTGGGTGGCGCACTTCCGCGATCCCGATGGTCATCTGCTCTCGATTTTCGGGCCGGAGTAGCGCGAGGAACGCACTGTGAGCAGGCTGCGGCGCATCCAAGTAGAAGAATGCGCGGGAGGCCGGCATGGCAAAAAAGAAAAAGCGCGAAGAACGCGCCCCGGAACTGCTCCAGGACAACCAGGCCCGGCTTGACGAACTGGGCTCCGATCCAGGGCAAGTAGGCGCCGCGAGTGGTGGGCAATCCGGCGGCGCGCAAGGTTTGTCGCAATTGGAAGACGTGAACGAAGAATCAGTAGAGGAACTGGCGGAGGCCGAGCAGGCGTACGAGGCCTCTGTGATTGAAGGAGTGGAAGACGCGGCGGATCATCCAGAACGTTCACTAAGGCCCCGCGAAAAGGCCCGTAAGTCGGATGACTTTCCATCGCGGGAAAAAGATGAGGTGGCGTAGGGGACTTTCAATGCCTCTTCTTCCAGCGACGTGCCAGTGCCGACTTTGGCGGGACGAATCGTCGTAGCCCGCCGTTTCAACCGCGGACAAGCTGGAAGCTGAAAGGACAGCCCCCACGGGGACGGCTGAGGCGGAAAGCAAGTCGCCGCCCTGTGACAAAAATCTGTCGCCGGTGTCTAAACTAGATGCGTGGTCGCATCGCAACGCCATCAACATTATTCACCGGCTTGCCTGGCGGCGTTTTTCCTGCTGCTGGCGTCGCCGTGCATTTGTGCGCAGGCGAACACGGGAGTTGCAGAGCAGAAAGAAACCATCCAACAGAAAGACTCTATCCAGTCGAGGCCGCGGTTGCGAGTCGAGTCATCGCTGGTAACGCTGGATGTTACGGTGCTCACGCCCAGCGGCTACTTCGTGCCGGAGTTAAAAAAAGAGAATTTTCGCGTGCTGGATAACGGCCTGCCGCAGACAATCACGGCCTTCGGTGAGATTTCGGCGCCCATTACCGCGGTGCTGCTGGTGGAGCATTCGGCCGCCACGGAGGGCCTGCAAGCGCACGCGCTGATCGCCTGCCATCGCTTCCTGCAGGTGCTGCAGCGGGATGATTGGGCGGCGCTGGTGGCGTTTGACAAGCGTCCGCAACTGGCGCAGGACTTTACCCAGGACAAAACCGCGGTGCAGGAGGCGCTGCGCAATCTGGGCTTTCCCCTTTCGCGCGAAATCAACCTGTTTGACGCGCTCACGGACACCCTGGACCGCCTGCGCCAGGTGGAAGGCCGAAAGTACATCATCCTGGTGGCCACGGGGCAGGACACCTTCAGCAAGAAAATCCTGGATGAGGTGTATAAGAAGGTTGAAACCGCCCACGGCACGGTGATTTACGTGGTGGACACCGATCCGGCGCGTCGCAATCTACAGGCCGATAACCAGATGCGGACCTTTGCCCGCATGACCGGCGGGCAATTTTACTTTGCGTCGTCGCTGGAAGAGTACGGCGATGTTTTTACCGACATCGCCAAGTCGGTGCGCAATCGGTACACGCTGGCGTTCCGTCCCAGCAACCGCGGGAGCCTGGGCTCATGGCACAAGTTGAAGGTTGAGGTGATCAATCCTGACGAGAAAGGCCATAATCGCAGGTACCAGGTGCTGGCCCGCGAAGGTTACCGCGTGAACCCTCAGGTGAAGTGAATTACCAGGCAACACATCCGCCCACGGAACCGGACATACTCTCGCGCCTAATCCTGCATGACGGGGGGCCTGGCTTGGATTTTCTCTACGCCTAATCCTCGATGCAATGGGGTGATGGCGGCCGTGACGGGCATGGGCGGCTGCGATGCGGTTTCGAACAATCCATCGTGCACAATGCGCACCGCTTCGGAACACTGGCTGGAGGGCACGGCAAAACTCACGTTCAGTTCACTTGTGCCCTGGGACATGGCTATCACTCTGATCCGGTTTTGCGCCATGCGGGAAAATGATCGTCCCATGTTGCTCCAATAGGACTCCGGCGAATCGCCCAAGACTGTGATGGTGGAAACATCGTTTTCCATCCCCGGCGGTTCCAGAGCGCCGTGCGCAATTTGAAATTCAAGCAGCGTATTCACGAGTTTCAGTGCACGCATACCCTCTTCCCTGCGGATGGCCATGGCCAAAGTGCGCCGCGAGGTGGACTGGGTCGCAAACAGCGACTCAACCTGGGCCTGGGCAAAACACAAAAGAACACGCCCAAAGAGCTCTGACGCATGGATCTCCCGCCTTGCCAGCAGCGTTAGGAGACTCGCGTTGCTCACGCAGGCTATCGCCTGTACGGAAGCAGGCTTCTGCATCTCATTTTGCACGATTCTGGTTCCCTCGACCTCCGGACGAAACGAGTTCTTGATCCATACCGGGATCCCCGACTCCATGGCGAGATAGGCGGCTTTAGGATGAAGCACTTTCGCGCCGTGATACGCCAGTTCCACAGCCTTGGTAAAACTGATTTCCGGCAGCGAAGTGGCCGCGGGACATATACGCGGATCTGCGGTGAGAATCCCATCAACGTCGGTCCAGATCCAGACTTCATCCGCTCCACACCCGCGCCCTAGGATGGTCGCCGAGTAATCAGAACCACCTCGCCCCAGAGTCGTCGGTCGGCCAAGCCGGTCTGCTCCAGCGTATCCGGCCACCACGGGCACTATCCTCTTCGCAATGCAGGGAAGCAGCGTTTCTCTGCAACGAGCGGTGGTCGCATCGATTTCCGGAGTCGCATTCCCAAAATGGCTGTCGGTTGCGATCACTTCTTCCGCAGGAACAAAACGGCCCTCCACCCCCAGCTGTTCCAGGTAGTTGGCGAATATCCACGCCGAGATTCTTTCACCGAGAGCCGCGACAGAATCCTGGGTCTGGGCGGAAATCTCACAGGCCAAAGCCAAAATCG
Source organism: Candidatus Angelobacter sp. (assembly GCA_036380095.1). Taxonomy (GTDB): domain Bacteria; phylum Acidobacteriota; class Terriglobia; order Terriglobales; family Acidobacteriaceae; genus Angelobacter. The sequence continues at coordinate 7,261 of DASVFK010000189.1, forward strand.
CCCGGCAGGAAGCGCCAAATGAGTCGCACAGTCGGGCGGCGAAACTCATCGCCCGCCCGGCACGCTGAACTTCAAACAGCTCGTGAATGAGTTCCCGGTGGACCTTCTCAAATTTTCTGAGATTTGCCTCGGTAAGATCTGCGTCGCCTTTCCGGGCCGCCTCGAGTGTCTGGAAAATCAGGTCGGTGATGCCGGCAACCGCGGAGACTACAACAATCACATTGTCTTCCCGCAAAGCACGGCAAACAATCCCTGCACACTGTCGGAATCTTTCTGTAGTCCCAACGGATGTACCGCCAAACTTCATGATGATCAGCCGTCGTTCTCTCATAGTGTTCCGCTCAATGCGCCTGCCTCTGCCGTCTGTTCCATCAGAGCTATCGAATAGTCTGTTATATAGACGCGCACTGTCAAGTCTAATCACGCATTTTCATCAAGAATGGAACAGCAGATATTTGCAGTACGCATGGAGAGCGTAACGGTGGAGATGGTTATTCTGGAGTCCCTTTGCGATTGCCGGTGAAACATAAAGCCCCACATTGCTATAACAAGCAAAAGATCATCAACATGAAGCGGCAATTACATGAATTGTATTTATCGTAACAGTAACTACTATTTGCCATTTTGGAACAGAGTTGTCTCACGCTGAAACGCTGGATTCCCATTTTGGGCAAGTGCAAGAAAAAACTTTGTCTCACACTGCGGTCGTTCCTTGCGAACGGGCAAATCCATTGCTTATAATGCCGCCCCTTCAAGAATTCGCACGACACGCAAGTTATTCTGCGAAGGCTCAAAAACTCTGCGTGAGTCGCAGAGTGGTGACCGCAACTTCTACCAAGGTACGAATGGAAATGTGGTTCACATAGACGGCAGTCTGCCCAACATCCACCACAAGAACTTAGTTAAACATAACTGAGAACATATCTCAGAAGTATCCGAGGGCTCGTGCTTTATGTTCGTTCATAATTGTGAATCATGGTTTGCTGTACAAGTATCACCTCGCCATGAAGCCAGAGTTGCGTGCTTGTTAGGTTATAAGGGATATCAACATTTTCTCCCGACCTATAAATCTCGCAGGACATGGTCAGACCGGATCAAAACCCTTGAATTGCCAATGTTCCCCGGCTATGTGTTTTGCAGGACGGTGGATAGGATTGCTCATGGGCTGGTCCTTGCCACGCCAGGAGTGATTCGGGTAGTCGGCTTCAATGGCAAGCCGTATCCGATTGCCGATGACGAGATCGATGCGATCCGTAAAGCGGTTCTTTCTCCCGACGCAGTGCCGTGCCCTTACTTGAAGATTGGGCAGCGAGTGCGGATCACGGATGGTCCAATGGCGGGTGTCACGGGTATTTTGACACAGATCAAGAACCGCAACCGGCTGGTGATATCCGTGGAGTTGATCATGAAGTCCATGGCAGTCGATGTTGATGCTCGCGACGTTTTGCGCGAGGAGGCAGGTGCTGCCTGAGGTCAAGGTGTATTCTTTCGGCAACAGGCACATGCCAGGCCTGTTGCACCGTGGGTCCCGAACTATGACAAATTCCTCTGCACCACAAAAATCGCTCGAGATATCCCCTTCCGCTGAAGGTGCCGTTCAAGGGGAAGGTTTTGGCAGGCTCATCACGCTGGTCCTCCTGGTCGCGCTTGGATTGAGTGTGGTCTATGCAGACAGACCTCCTCAACCCGTCTCAGCACAAGGGCCTTTCGGCCGTTTCTCCGCTGAACACGCAATGCGGCATGTGGCGGCCATCAGTAAGCAACCGCATCCTGTGGGTTCGGCAGAACATTCAGCCGTGAGGGACTACATTGTAAGGACTCTCGCCGAATCCGGCTTGACGGCAGATGTACAAAGGGCGACAGCCGTGGGCCAGACCCGACCCGTGGCGGCATCCACGGAAAATATCGTGGCCCGCTTGCCTGGAAGCGGTGGCGGTAAATCAGTGCTTCTGGTCGCGCATTATGACTCGGTCCCGATCAGTTTTGGGGCCAGTGACGATGGCGCCGGCGTGGCTGTGCTGCTCGAAACCGCACGAGTGTTGCAGTCTTTGCCCAGGCTGAAACGAGACGTCGTTTTCTTGTTTACCGATGGAGAAGAACTTGGGCTGCTGGGCGCGCAGGCTTTCGTGGCGGAGCATCCCCAGGCCGCCAATGCCGGCGTGGTGATGAACTTTGAAGCCCGTGGAACCAGAGGTCCGGCCATCTTGTTTGAGACCAGCAATCAGAATGGAGCCCTCATGCAAGGTGTCAGCCGGACCGTCCGTTCCCCGGTGGCAAACTCCCTTTCTTATGAAATTTACAAGCGGTTGCCGAATGACACCGACTTCAGTGTGTTTAAGCGAGCGGGCTATCCTGGTTTGAATTTCGCCTTCATCGATGAAGTGGTCCACTATCACACGTTGATGGACAGCGGGCAGAATCTTGATCCAGGAAGTCTGCAGCACGAAGGTGATTACGCTGTCGATCTGGCCCGGTGGTTCGGTGATTCCCTTGAGGACAACCTGAAGTCCCAAGGCAGCGTGACCTATTTCGATCTTCTCGGCATGGTCCTTATCCGCTATTCAAGTTCAGCCGGAGTTGTTTTTTTGGCCTTGACAGCCCTCCTGCTGGTTGCGGCCATAGTGCAGGGCTTCAAAAAGAGCTGCATGACTGTGAAGGGCCTCCTCTCAGGCATGGTGATCATGCTTTTGGCGGTGTTCGCAGCTGCTGCTGTGTCATTTGCCGCGCAATATCTCGTGGCTATGCTGGGTAACGGGTCTCGCGCTGTGCTCGCAGGCGAGTTTTACAACAGCGGAACCTATGTGACCGCCTTCGCTGCTTTGGGGCTGGGGACCGCCTTTCTTTTCTGGAATGCGGCTGCCAGGCGCCTCGGTCCGGACAATCTCGCCATGTCCGGCCTCGTGCTGTGGTTCATCCTCCTGCTCGTTACCAGCGTGGTTGCTCCGGGTGCTGCTTATCTCCTGTTATGGCCGCTGTTCCTTGCTCTTGTGGCGTGGAATGTGAAGCTGTTCAAGCCGCGTCCCGGCGCCGTTCTCTTGAACCTTGCAACAGTAGCCGCTGTGATACTCGTGGCCCCCATGCTGCATAAGATCTTTACCGCATTTGATCTGGGTTCGTATTTGATCGTCGGCGTGATCTTGACGTTGCTGGCTGCCTTGTCCGTCTTCCAGTTGACAGACGGTCCTGCCCGCCGGTCATGGCTTGTACCTGGAGCTTTATATGTCGGGGGCTCCGCGTTGCTCCTGGTCGCGCTGCTGTTTTCGCCGCGATTCGATCGCCGCCACCCGCGGCTTGACAGCGCCTTCTATGTCTCCAACCAAGATACCGGGAGCTATACCTGGGCAAGTTACGACAAAGCGCCCGATGAATGGACCTCCCAGTTGTTCCACCAACCGATTCAGCGGCAGACGTTGCCTGAACTCCTTCCCGGAAGCCCGCGCAGGTTGATGCAGACGCCGGCAGACCCTGTGGCGATTGCGGGGCCCAGCATGGAGATACTGGAAAGCAAGGCTGTTGGCAGCGAACGGCAAGTCCATCTGCGAGTGCTCTCTCCGCGGCATGCCCCCATCATCTTGCTCTTCATTCCCCAGGAGACTGCCGTTATCAGCTCTTCGGTCAACGGCCACGATCTGCATGCTGCCTCGGCAGCTCAAGGCGGCTGGACCATGCAATACTACGGGGCGCCTGCAGACGGAATCGACTTGATGTTGAAAATGAGAGCTGCAGGCCCCTTGAGTTTGCGCATCGCGGACGTCTCTTACGGACTGCCGGATGCTGCAACCGCCACGCTGAAACCGCGGCCGGACTCCAGTATTCCCTCGCCGGTTGGCTTCAACGACACTACTGTGGTGGTCAAGACGTTTTCCGTCCAGTGAAGACTGCGTCAGGCGAAAAACCGGCGCACACGGGTCACGCGAGCGTCCGCGACCCTACGCCCGCTCCGGGGCAACAACACATGCTTGGTGCTGCCAGGGAAAACACTTTTCTCGTTGCAACAACGCATGGGTCGCAGTAGTCTCTTGCCTGAGCACTGGAGCGCTTGGCTTGCAGTCGGCAGCCATAAGCTCTCCGGCTCTCGGGCCTTTGAGTTACAGAATCCACGCTTGTAGCTCAGAAAGACGGCAGTCTGTCCATCCTGGCCCGCTTTGAGACTCGGACCTTCCTTCCATCCACACCTCCACTGAGCACTCCGGCCGGCGCAGCCGCAAAGCACGATCGAAAACATGACCAGCGATTGATTTGAGTGAGGAGAATCTCGAATGTCAGCTCGACTGGATAGGCAGTCCTTTCCCGGAAGGACCCTGTTGGCGCTGCTGCAGGAACGGAGCCAGCAAGGGCCTTCCACCAACGCGTATACGTGGCTTGCCGATGGGGACCGCGAATCTTCGTCTCTCTCTTATTCTGATCTGGATTTGCGGGCGAGGGCGATTGCCGCCCATCTCCAGTCCCTGAAGCTCCGCCGGAAGAGAGCAGTGCTCTTGTATGGGCCGGGCCTTGAGTTTGCTGAAGCGCTCTTCGCCTGCTTTTACGCAGGATTGGTCGCCGTCCCCGCCTATGTTCCAGGGTCCGCGCGCGACTATCCAAGAATCGAACGCATTCTCCAGGATGCTGACTGTGGTATTACCCTGACCTCTGCCGCGACGCTCGACGCGGTTTCCCAGGTTGTTTCCCAGTGCGCTCCCGAGTCGTTATGCCTTGCTACTGACACAGTCAACCGCGATCTCTACCCTGACTGGGTTGATCCTGAAACGCAGGAAAGCGATTTGGCCTACCTGCAGTACACATCAGGTTCCACTTCAACTCCCAAGGGAGTCATGATCACTCATGCCAATGTGCTGGCGAACATGGCCTCCATTGCCGCACACGGTGGGTTCAGCGACTCCAGTGTTTCCGTCAGTTGGCTGCCGCACTTTCATGATATGGGGCTGATTTATGGATTTCTCCAGCCCATCTACAGTGGCTTCCCCGCGGTCTTGTTGTCACCTGCCGCGTTCATCCACCGGCCCCTTCGCTGGCTCCGGGCGATTTCGCGCTATCGCGGAACGCATTGCGGAGGCCCCAACTTCGCTTATGACCTTTGTGTAGAACGAATCGATGACCAGGAAAAATCAGCGCTTGACCTGAGCACGTGGCAGGTGGCGTTCAATGGCTCTGAGCCCGTTCGCAATGAAACTTTAGAGCGCTTCGCGGCCCATTTTGCATCCTGCGGATTTCAACGCAAGGCGTTCTATCCCGTATATGGATTGGCTGAAGCCAGCCTCAAGGTCACGAGTGGCGGGCCCGGCGATGGAGCACGGGTTTGTGACCTTGATGCCGGCAGGCTCGCCCAAGGCGAAGTTGTTCCGGCGGCCCTTGAGGCCGGCCACCGCCATATCGTGAGTTGCGGAAAGGCCAGCCTCGACCATCAAATTCTGATTGCTGATCCCCGCACCAGAACGCCACGGGTTGCAGGACAGATCGGCGAAATCTGGGTTGCCGGGCCGAGTGTAGCAGCCGGGTATTGGCGGAATTCTGAAGCTACACGGAAGACCTTCAAAGCTTTCTTGCCTACAGGGCAGGGACCTTATCTGCGCACAGGCGACCTCGGTTTCGTATCGAACGGCGAGCTCTTCATAACCGGACGTCTCAAAGACTGCATCATCATTCGCGGACGTAATCATTACCCCCAAGATCTTGAGAGAACGGCGGAGGACGCGCATCCCGCTCTGCGCAAACACGGAAGCGCGGCGTTCTCCCTGGAGCGTCATGGCCAGGAGCGGCTGGTAATTGTCAGCGAACTGAACCGCAAGAACCGAGGCAATGCGAACGAAGCCATGGACGCGGTGCGCGCAGCTATCGCGCGGGTACATGATATTCAGGCTTTCGCGGTCGTATTCATCAAATCAGGCGCTCTTCCCAGAACGTCCAGTGGCAAGGTGCAGCGCCACGCATGCAAGCGGAAATGGCTGGAGAGCGCGTTACCTGTTGTCAGCGAAAGTGTGTTGGATATTGCTGCGTTTCACGATTCTCAGCCTGAAGTTACCTGGAAGAGCCTGCTCGGCCGCAGTGACGATGAGCGGAGACACATGGTTGAGGACTACGTCCGCGGCCAGGTGGCCCGCGCTCTGCGTTGTGCGATCGGTGAACTGGGTGACGCGCATTCCTTGATCAGCTTAGGCGCTGACTCGCTGGCGGGCTTCGACCTGATGCAGAGAATCGAGCGCGACCTGAAAGTTGCTGTTCCGGTCGGTGGGCTGCTGGACCGGAATATCCGGGAGATCGCCGGGATGGTTCTTGCACGCATTGGATGCGAAGTGGGCAGCCAGCATGACGCCGGTGCTTTCAAAAAGATCGATCGGCCCAGCCGGGTTCCGCTATCCGCGTCGCAATCTCAAGTATGGTTCCTGCAGCAGCTTTTCCCTGAGAGCTGTGCTTACAACGAGCACCTGCTCATGCGTCTGGATGGTGCACTGGAAACGGAAGCACTCGAGCGCGCAGCCGCCGAGATGGTCCGGCGGCACGAGATATTGCGTACAAGGTTCCCCATGAGTGAAGGGCATCCGCACCAGGTAGTTCTGCCTTTCGATCTGGAGGAATTGCCCCTGCTGCAGACCGCTGATCTGGAGGGCGAGGGAGCAGTGGGCGATCGCATGCGGGCGTTGGTCGTGAGGGAAACGCAGCGTCCATTCCAGCTCGAAACCGATCGTCCCATGCGCCTGACGTTGCGGCGAGTTTCTGAGCAGGAACACTTACTTTTGTTGGTGGCCCATCACATCGTGTGTGACGGCGCGTCCTTGCGCGTAGTGATCCAGGAACTGGGCGCCCTCTATCAGGCTTATGTCAGGGGACGGCAATCTCCGTTGCCGGAATTGGCTCTGCAATATGCGGACTACGCGGTGTGGCAGCAGCAGTGGCTGCAAGGCGCCGTCGTGGAGCAGGAGCTTGAGTACTGGCGAAAGCAGCTTGAAGATCTGGCGCCGCTGGATCTGCCTACAGACCGCCCGCGTCCAGCGCTGATGAGCCATCGCGGCGCCAGTGTGCCCTTCAAGCTGTCATCGGAACTTGCGGAGCAATTAAAGGAGTTGTGCCAGCGTGAAGGTGTGACGCTGTTCATGGGCCTGATGGCGGCATTCCAGGTAATGCTGAGCAAGTATGCGGACCAGCAGGATGTGACGGTGGGCACTCCAGTGGCCAACCGTAACATGGAGACGAAAGACCTAATCGGATTTTTCGTCAACATGCTGGTTTTGCGCGGCACCCTCACTGGCAATCCCACGTGCCGCGAGGTGTTTGGGCGCGTGCGGCAAGTAGCACTCGATGCGTACCAGCATCAGCAAGTGCCTTTCGAAAAGCTGGTGGAAGAATTGCAGCCCCAGCGTGATTTGGGCCGTTCGCCCCTGTTCCAGGTGACTCTTGCCGTTCAGCCCGCGCTTGAAGGAGATCTGGAATTCGGCGGGCTGCGATTCGCCTTTCCCGAGGTGGATGCCGGCATTGCCAAGTTTGATTTGAACCTGCGCGTCATTGAAACCAGTCCATGCGTGCGGGGTTATCTCGAATACAGTCAAAGCATTTTTGATTCCGCTACCGTCCAGAGGATGGCAGGGCATTTTCACCGGCTGGTGGAACAGATGGTAGATGCTCCTGGATTAGCCATCGGGGACCTCTCCCTGCTGACCGAAACGGAGAAGCAGCAAGTCCTGCTCGACTGGAACCACACTGCGCAAAGTTACCCAAAGAAGTGCATCGATGATCTGTTCGAGGAACAGGCAGCGAAGACTCCCGAAGCGGTCGCGGTGGTGTATGAAGAGCAGAGTCTGTCCTATGGAGAGCTGAACCGGCGGGCCAACCAGTTGGCCCATTATCTCCAGAAGAACGGCGTCGGGCCGGAAGTAAGGGTTGCCGTCTGCATGGAACGCAGCCCGGAGATGGTGGTGGCATTCCTGGCGGTGTTGAAGGCCGGTGGTGCGTACGTCCCGCTGGATTCGGGCCACCCGCAAGAGCGGCTGCAATTCATGGCGGAGGATGTCCAGGCTTCGGCGGTGCTGGGCTGCTCAGAGTTGTTGCAGGACTGGCCGCACGTCAACGCCCGCATGATCTGCCTCGACGATGAGCGGGAGCAGATCGCCGAAGAGAATGACGCCAATCCGGAAACAGGCGCTGGCTTCGAGAACCTTGCGTATGTGATCTATACCTCAGGATCTACGGGCAGGCCGAAAGGAGTGGGCGTCGCGCATCGCGGCCTGGCCAATCTTGTCGATTGGCATCTTCGTCGATATCAAGTAGACCATCACGATCGCATGACGCAGTTTGCCACAGCCGGCTTTGATGCCGCGGTTTGGGAAATGTGGCCCACGCTGGCTGCCGGCGCCGGCTTGCATATTGTCCACGATACTTTACGCCTTGATCCTCGCAGGTTGGTGAATTGGCTCGCGGAAAAGCGCATCACCATGACCTTCCTCCCCACACCGGTTGCTGAGGCGGTGTTAAAGCTCGATTGGCCTGCTGAGACGTCCCTTCGGTACTTGCTCACCGGCGGAGACCAGTTGCATCAGGTTCCCAGGCAGTCGCATGAGTTTGCTCTGGTGAACCACTATGGGCCCACAGAAAACACGGTCGTGGCCAGCGTTGAGACTGTGCCATGGGAAATCGATGACACTCCAGCGATCGGCGTGCCGATCGCGAACACGCGCGTGTATGTCGTCGATGGTTCGTTGGCGCCAGTGCCCGTGGGAGTGCCGGGCGAACTCTTGATCGGCGGTGATGGACTGGCGCACGGTTATGTGAATCAGCCCAGTCTGACCGCAGAAAGATTTGTTCCTGATCCGTTCGCTGTCACGCCCGGAGCGCGGCTTTATCGAACTGGGGACCTGGTGCGGTGGCGGAGCAGCGGACAGCTGGAGTTTCTGGGGCGGCTGGACCATCAGGTGAAGGTGCGAGGATACCGGATTGAGTTGGGAGAGATTGAAGCGGCGCTGGAGAGTCACGAGCTGGTGGAGCAGGCAGTGGTGGTGGTGCGCCAGGATGGAGATGGAGACAAACGGCTGGCGGCGTACATCGTGATGCGCCCTGGGGCTGGGGAAGAGGTGAGCGGCGAGTTGCGGGAGTATGTGAAGGGACGATTGCCGGAGTACATGGTGCCGTCGGCAATCGTACAGCTGGAATCACTGCCGTTGACGCCGAACGGGAAAGTGGACCGCAAGGGGTTGCCGGAGCCGGAGGTGTGGGGCAGCGGAGGGCAGGGAGGAGAGAGTGGAAGGGCAGCCAGGAGTGTGGAAGAGGAGATCGTGCGCGGGATCTTCGCGGCGGTGCTGAAGAAGGCAGAGGTGGGGCTGGAGGAGAACTTTTTTGCCGCGGGAGGACACTCGCTGCTGGCGGCGCAGGTGGTGTCGCGGGTGCGGAG
>DASVFK010000190.1:0-12420 GCA_036380095.1 Candidatus Angelobacter sp.
CCAAGTCCAGGAAGAAAGTATCGGCCGCCATGCCTTTCTGGTGGCTGCAGGCATCTTCCTGAGCCGCATCTTCGGTCTGGTGCGCGAGAGCGTCTTTGCCCACTACTTCGGGCTCACTTTTGCCGCTGACGCTTTCCGCGCCGCGCTGCGCATCCCCAACATCCTGCAGAACCTTTTTGGCGAAGGCGCGCTGTCGGCCTCTTTTATTCCTGTCTATGCGCGTCTCCAAGCGGAAGGCGAAAGTGAAGAAGCCGGCCGCGTGGCCGGCGCCGTCTTCTCCCTGCTGGCGATGGTGACCTCGGTGCTCGTGTTGCTGGGCGTCCTCTCCGCGCCGTGGCTCATTGATGTGATTGCCCCCGGTTTTCACGACGACCGGCGCGCTCTGACCATTCAACTTGTCCGCATCTTCTTTCCCGGCATCGGCCTGCTCGTGCTCTCCGCCTGGTGTCTGGGGATTCTCAACAGCCATCGCCGATTCTTTCTTTCCTACGTTTCCCCCGTTGTATGGAACCTGGCGCAGATCGCCGCGCTGTTGATCTTCGGGCGGCGCTCCAACCTCTCTGATCTGGCGGTTTACACCTCGTGGGGCGCCGTGGTGGGCAGCGGGCTGCAATTCCTGATTCAGCTCCCCATGGTCCTCAAGCTGGAGCCACGGCTTAAGCTCTTCTTCAGCTCGCTCAGCCAGAACGTGCGCGCGGTGGTCTCCAACTTTGTTCCTGTCTTTGTCAGCCGCGGCGTCACCCAGCTCAGCGCCTACGTGGACACTTTGCTTGCCAGCTTTCTGCCCACCGGAGCGGTGGCTGCGCTCTTCAACGCGCAGGCGCTCTACCTCCTGCCCGTGAGCTTGTTCGGGATGGCCGTCTCCGCCGCCGAGCTGCCCGCCATGTCCAGCGCCCTGGGCAACGAGCGCGAGGTCGCCGAAGCCCTGCGAACCCGCATCAACGCCAGCACGAGGAGGATCGGCTTTTTTGTTGTGCCCTCGGCCGTGGCCTTTCTCGCGCTGGGTGACGTGGTGGCCGGCGCAATCTTCCAGCATGGACGATTTACACGCGGCGATACTACTTATGTTTGGGGCATCCTGGCGGGTTCGGCCGTGGGACTGGTGGCCGCGACCGTGGGCCGGCTCTATTCCTCAGCCTATTACGCGCTGCGTGACACGCGTACGCCGCTGCGCTATGCCGTGGTCCGCGTGGCGCTCACCACGGCGCTGGGATGTTTGTGCGCCCTGCCTCCAGGCCAGCCGCTGCTGACGAGGCTGCTTGCTATCGATCCGCGTTGGGGCGCCGCCGGCCTCACCGCCTCTTACGGAGTCGCCGCCTGGGTGGAGTTTCTGCTGCTGCGGCGAGGCATGGCCCGGCGCATTGGAGCCATCGAGTCGCCGGTCGGGTATTTTGCGCGCCTGTGGATTGCCGCTGTGGCTGCGGCCGCGCTGGCGTGGGGACTGCGCATCGTCTTCCTTCCGCACCAGCGCATTGTGGCCGCGTTGCTGATTCTGCTGCCCTATGGTCTGGTGTACTTGGCGCTCACAGCCGCGCTGGGTGTGGACCAGGCCGGCGCGCTGTGGAGAAGACTGAGAGGGAGCCGCTGATTAACTCAGATGGGCGCAGAGCAACAAACTCACAATCAGCAGCGTTCCAGTTCTAATCTGCGTTAGTCTGCGTTGATCTGCGGCAAAATCTACTTCGCAGTCATCCGCATGTTGGCCCAGTCATACTCGAACTTGCGGCCGCACTCCAGGCATACCACATAGTGCCGCGCAGCCGCCCCGGCGGGAGGGTCCCATTGCGCGTTGGCGGCCCGGCGGGCCTGGATAGGCGCTGACGCCGCAAACGGCTGAGAAAGCTTCTTGTGGGAGCATCGAATGGAGAGCAACTGCAGGATCTTATTCACCATGGGAAAACTACTCGGATCGGGCTCCCCGGCGCGCCTTTGGCGTGTTGCGGAGAAAAACCGTGGACGCTTCCCGGAGGAAGCGTCCGGATACTGAAAAATAATTCCTGACGATGGCCTACGCCGAAACCGTTGCCATCTTGGCTTGTTCCACGGGTTTCGTATCTGTGGCCGCGCCGTTCATGTCTTTCTGGCCTGGCTTGCGGATGTCAATCGATCCCTTAAAGAACGCTCCATCCTCAATCGAAACTCGCTGGCAGACTACGTCTCCCGTCAATGAGCCTTCATTCCGGATCTCGACCCGGTCGCTGACGTTCACGTTGCCTTTGACCTTGCCCAACACGACAAGTTCTTTGGCATTAATGCTGGCCTGAATTTGTCCGTTACGGCCGATCGTCACTCGGTATCCTGTCAGCGTAATAGTGCCTTCTACCCGGCCATCGATATAAAGTGCCTCAGAGCCGGTAACTTCGCCTTTGATCACAAGAGACTTGCCGATGGTGGCCTGCTCCTGGCTGTTGATGACTGCGTTGCGAGGCGCCTGCGCGGGCGTGGGCTCACTGGTGAACGTTGGAGTTGTGCTCATAACTTGCTTCTCCGCTTGCGGGGTGGGGTTAGGGGTGGTGGTGGTTGGTTTCGGGGTTGGGCTGGGCGTACTGGCGGGCTTCCACATCGGATCTGTTTCCTTTCGGGTTTCCTGGCTCGCAGCGCGCAAGCGGCCCCTGGCCGCAAGACTTCTCCGCTGGGTTTCTTGGGAACAACCAAACAGGTCGTCGCACGTGAGTTACCAAACTTCTTTTTCCCCGTCCGCCATTCCAATCCTGCTGGATTGGCGCTGTTTTTATCGCTCTGCGATGTCACTCACGAGAAACCCTTGCTCCCGCGCTGCCACGTAATTATTCCCGCTCGCGATGCATTTCTTATATCAGGCAAGACCCTTAGACAAAAACTTGATTCGCGCTAGGATGAAGCTAGAGGATTAAGAAGGTCGGGGATGCAGAGCAAGATTTGGTATTTGGGTAAGTTAGTAATCTGGTAATTGAACCCAAGGCACGATCGTAATCTCGGTTGGCCCCTCGTTAAGCAAATTACCCAATTACCAGATTACTCAATTACCCGATTACTCAATTACCCAATGGCTTCGATCACTGAAAACGAAATCCTGCGTTACATCAGCCGCCAGCCTCGGCACATGGCGGGCTACAAGCAGATCCTTCACGATCTCGGGGTCCGGGGCAAAGACCGCCGCTACGTGGAAGAAATCCTGCGTCAGATGACGCGCCAGAAAAAGCTGGTCGCTATCGGCAAGGAGCGCTGGAGCTTGCCCACCGCCGCCTCCAGCCAGGACCTGGCGGTTGGGCGTCTGCGCATGCATCGTGACGGATATGGCTTCGTCACCCCCGATCCCGAGGGCCTGCCCGCTCGCGCTCGCGGCAAGCTGCTGGGCGATATCTTTATCCCCCCGCCGGAAATCGGCAATGCCATGCACGGCGATCAGGTGCTGGTCGAACTCGGCCGCATTCGGCCTGACGGCAAGGGCGAAGGCCGCATCCTGCGCGTGACCGAACGCGAGCAGGAAACCATTGTGGGCAAATTCCACTACGGCAGCCGCTACAACTACGTCACGCCGCTCGAGGAAAAAATCGGCCAGGACATCATCATCCCCCAGGGCATGGAATACCCGCCCTCGCCGGAAGAAGAAGCTGAAGCCCGCGAGCATGGTCCCGCGCATGGCCACGCCGGGCACAAGACTGAACGCCACGTGCGCGAAGCCGAGCGTCATCGCCCGCACCAAGCCAAACATCACCCCCCCACGCCCAAACATCCGCGCCGGCAAACGCCGCATCGCGTACTGGGCGAAGAGGTCAAGCATCGCCAATGGGACGACCTGGAAAACGTGGTCGTCGAAGTCGAGATCATCCAGTGGCCTTCCGCCACCCAGAACCCGCGCGGCCGCGTCACCCAGATTCTGGGTTACGAAGACGACTTCGGCATTGACGTGGAAATCGTCATCCGCAAGCACCATATCCGGCACATGTTCCCGCCGGCCACGCTGGAACAGGCGCAGGAGATCAACCCGGTGATTCATCACACGGAGCTCGCCCGCCGTCGGGACTACCGCGACCTGCCCATCGTGACCATCGACGGCGAAACCGCGCGCGATTTTGACGACGCCGTGCTCGTCCGCCGCCTGCCCCACGGCCACTATGAGCTGCAGGTCCACATCGCGGACGTGGCGCATTACGTGGAAGAAGGCTCGGCCATTGACGAAGAGGCCCGCAAGCGTGGAACTTCCGTCTATTTCCCTGACCGCGCCGTGCCCATGTTGCCCCTCGAGCTTTCCACCGATATTTGCAGCCTGCGCCCGCAACTGGACCGCCTGGTCCTGTCCTGCATCATGGAGATCGACCACCACGGGGAAGTCGTGCGCTACGAGCTTGCCGAAGGCATCATCCGCTCCGCCGAACGCATGACCTACACGGACGTGAACGCCATCATCGAGGGCGACCCGCACCTGCGTCAGCGCTACGGGCCTCTCGTCGCCAATTTCGAGCTGATGTATGAGCTGGCGCAGGTGCTCAACCGCAAACGCGCCCGCCGCGGCTCCATTGACTTTGATCTGCCTGAGCCGGTGATCGAGTTTGACGATTTCGGCCTCATGAAAAGCATCTCGCCTTCCGAGCGCAACTGGGCGCACCGCCTCATCGAAGAATTCATGCTTTCCGCCAATGAAACCGTGGCCACGCATTTGGAGCAGCACGGCTTCGCCAGCCTTTACCGCATCCATGAAAAGCCCGACCCCAAACGTATCTACGAGTTTGAGACCATCGCTGCCGCCTTTGGTTATTCACTCGGCGTGGGCGCCCTGCCCATCAAACGCGTGCAGACGCGGGCCGATAAGCGCACCCATTACGGCAGCGGACGCCGCGCGCCTACCGTCGAGCTGCCTGAAGAAGTCCACGTGACCCCGCGCATGTACCAGAAACTTACGCAGAAAATCGCAGGCAAGGCGGAAGAACGCGTCCTGAGCTACCTGATGCTGCGGTCGCTCAAGCAGGCGCGTTACTCTGAGATCAATGAAGGCCACTTTGCCCTGGCCGCGCCCAGCTATACGCATTTCACTTCGCCCATCCGCCGCTATCCTGACCTGATCGTGCACCGCATACTCAAGGAAGTTCTGCACGAACACGGCGGTCCGGCCACAGGCCACACGCCAGCACCCGAAGACCAAACCTCACCCTGGTCCAAGCGAAGGGGTGTGCCTGAGCAAACAAGTTCTTCAACGCGGAGGCGCAGAGACGCGGAGGGGAGTGATCCAGAAGCTAAAGAAGGTGGCTACGATTCTCAGCAGCGTTCCGCCTATCATCAAACGAGCCACCAAAGCAGCAAGCACCGCCAGGAGGCCAACCTTTTCAAGGCTTCCTCCGCGTCTCCGCGTCTCCGCGGTGAAAAAGGTGTTCACCACAAGCTCAAGATCGTCGCAGGCCTCTCCCTTGAGACCCTGCACGACATCGCCGAATCCTCCAGCCAGACCGAGCGCGCAGCCGACGACGCCGAACGTGAGCTCATGGAATGGAAAAAGCTCAAGTTCATGGAAAGCCGTCTGGGCGAGGATTTTGAGGGACTCATCGTCAACGTGACCAAGTTCGGCTTCTTCGTGGAACTTACGGACCTGTTCATTGAGGGCCTTGTGCCCCTCGACTCCCTCGAAGGCGACCTCTACACTTTCCGCGAGAACAAGCGCCAGATCATCGGCCAGCGCACGCGCAAGACCTACTCCATCGGCAACCGCGTCCGCGTCCTGGCCGACCGTATTGACCACGTGCAGCGCAAGATCCAGTTTGCCCTGGCGGAAGAAAAGCCGGTGCGCGCGCAGAAGGGCCGTAAGAAATCAAACCGCTGACGGCTGATGCGGCGTCCGGCCATGCAGCTTCACGCCAGGTTTGCATCACCGCCCGTGACGGTGCTTTTCCCGGTCAAACTCCTTGCCGTTCTTGTAAACGGCAACGATGTTGCGCGTGGCCAGTATGTCTTCCGTGGGATCGCCGTTCACCAGCAGCAGGTCTGCGCGCAAGCCGGGAGCAATGCGTCCGCGGTCGCTCATATGGAATACCGCCGCCGGTGCGGAAGTGGCCGCAACCAGGGCCTGCAGGGGCGTGAGTCCGGCGTGCACCAGCAGCGCGAGTTCGCCGTGCAGGCTCACGCCATGACCGGTGCCCGGATTGGGAGCATCGCTGCCGGCCAGTATCCGCACGCCTGCCGCTTGCAATTGCGGGATGGCCTCTCTCGCGCCCCGGCAGGAAACCGATCCTGAGCGCGCCACCGGAAACGTCTCTTGCAACCGGTCCTTGACGTCGCGCGCGAGAAACGGTTTGAGTTGCGGATCTTTGGTCAGGGGCACGCCTGCGGCTTCCGGCCCGCAGGAGCTTTGCAGGACGCTCAGCGTGGGAATCACAAAGGCATGGTGGTCAGCCACGAACTGGCCAAAGTTCTTAGGGCACTCGCTGCCGCGGAACAGATGCGCCAGCCCATCCGCTCCCGCATCAAGCGCGTCGCGGGCCCCGAGCACCGATCCAATGTGGACCACGGCCAATCGGCTGTGTTCATGCGCCGCCTTCGCCACCGCGGCCATGGTCTCTTTGCTCAGCGTGGGACGCGGCCGGAAGCGCGGGCCGAGGTCTGTTCCAGCCGTGTACATCACTTTGATATAGTCCGAGCCTTCGCGCACGCGGTCCTCCACAAACGCCTCCGCAGCGGACGGTTTGACCAGCGTCGGCGTTTCCATGCCGTATTCCGTGCCATGGCCACCGGGGACTGTGGCAGCAAATCCCGCGGAGAGAAAAGACGCCACGGAATCATTGCTGCGGGACTTGAGCTCATACTCCAGCCGTGGAGACATCATCATGTCCAGCTCGGTGGTCACGCCAAAAACCATCGCCTGTTCCAGCGACTCCGGGCCGCGCACGTGGACATGCGCGTCAATCAGGCCGGGCAACAGGGTCTTGCCCGCGCCATCCACCTCTTTGGCGCCAGGCACGGTGAGATTGGGCCCCACAGCCTGGATCTTTCCCTCCTGGATCACGACATCCGTATCGGGAATGACCGCTGTGCCGTCAAACACGCGCACATGCTGAAAGATGACGGGGGCCTTCTGCCCATAGGCCACCAGTGAAAACAGGACGGATGTAAAGAGCCATGCTCGGGTACGCATCTTCTTCGGAAAAAGTACGCTCCATCGTAGCCCGGGCAATCGGTTAGGGCAAACTACTTACCGTGTTCGCATCCTGGCGCGCCCGCATTCAGTCCGCGTTAACCGGAAGACGTAAGACCGGCAAGAGAAAGGCAATTCCACCAAGTGACCAGAGTCACTGCCGCCTTTCCCCCAATCTGACTCATAATGTGCCCCAGGGGGGGACTGTGAATCTGAATCAGTCACGCGGATGGAGACTCCGGCTGGCGTTCTTCTGCGCCGGGCTTTTTGTGCTGTCGGCATTGCCGGTCCAGGGAGCGGATACGGCCGACAAGAAACAAGTCATTCGCCAGGCGCGCGCCGCTTATTACAGCCTGCGCGAGCGGGGCTTGACGGAGTTTCAGGCAAACATCAAGCCAACCTGGGAAGTTGTGCTCAAAGAGCAGATGCAGTCTGATCCAGAGGGCGCCCAGGCCGGGCTCAAACTCCTGAACTCGCTCCACTTCGTCATGTCCCTGGACTCGGCCGGCAAAGTCACGGTCAATCACAGCGCGGATGCGCCGCCGCCCAACGAGCGCGTGGCATCCGGCTTCAATGACATTTACGCGGGCATGGACAAGGCCGTCACTGGGTTCTTTGATTCCTGGTCGCCGTTCATGCTCACGTCTCCGTTCCCTGAGGTTGAGGGTGAATACCAACTCGAAGACCAGGGCGGCGAATACCGCCTCTCCTATAAGGACGGGTCGGCGGACGTGGTCACCATGATGAATAAAGACTTTACCATCACAATGATCAAAGTGACCTCGCCGGAATTCTTGAGCACCTTCAGGCCGGTCTTTGCCAGGACCGCGAGGGGCTTCATTCTCTCCGGATATTCGGCGGACTACCAGCCAAGACTGGGCCCGGGAGTGGTGGCGTTAAAAGTCCAGTTGGAGTATCAGGAAGTGAACGGACTGCAATTGCCGCGCAAGTTAAGCCTGGATTCCGTGTATGACGGCTCCCCCACGCAGATGGAGCTGGTGTTTGCCGACTATCAGGTAAAAGCCAAGTGATTCTTGCTGGCAGAGGGCGTTGACCGGTGGAGCAGCGGCGCTTCGGCGAAAAGCATTTCAGGGCTCTGGTATACGCGGCGTAACTGGCCGTTCTTCCACCGGTGGCGTAGAAAAGCCAGGCAAGAAGTGTGTGCAGCAGCTAGGGTTCTCGTACCGTTTGGACCCGTCAACTATGGCGGCGGCTGCTGGCACTCTTTCTCCAGTACCAGCCCTCCGGCACATTTCTTCCCACTTTCAATCTTCTTCTTGCGCGCCTCCATCGCCAGCTCAGTCCATTGGTCCGCCCGTTTCTGGTCGGCTTGAGTCGCCGCTTGATCGCCACACGCTATCTCCGCCCGCTGCCGATATAGCAAACTGATATAGACCATGGCATCGTCGTAATCCTTGCGCAGCCGTACAGCCTGCGTAAGCATGTCCAGACCTTCTTCAACCAACGGCAGGTTTCGTGCACGCAGCTTGGGACAGGAAGGATTCTGAATCAGCAAGTCGCCTGTCTTCAGGCGCAGCCGTGTCTTCTGGACCGCCGTGTTCCTGTAGGCCTCTGTCCAGTCAATCACGGCCACGGAGTAGTAAAGCTCGGGATCTTTGTCATCGAGTTTCAAGGCCCAGCGGTAATACAAGCGCGCATCGTCAAACTGCTTCATCTGCATTTTCAAATAGGCTATGCCTTTGAGCGAGTGCATGCTGTCCGGCTGGCGTTTCAGCAACTCTTGATATTGCTCGATGGCCTTCTCCGCCAGCGCCCGGTTCTCGTCCGTGTCAACGCCGGGAACGTACTGCTGCGCGAACGTGGTTGCCAGATAGAGCCGGGCAACGGAAAAATCGCCGTCGATTGACACTGCCCGCTGAAAATGCTGGAGAGCAGCATCGTAGTCCGCTTGCTTGTAGGCCTTGACGCCCAGGTTGACCTCTTCGCGGGCCGCCTGGGGCGGATCATGCTGCGCAAGCACGTTGGGAGAGAACACAACAAGGACAACGACAATCACCAGCGCTTTCATCGTAGTTTCCAACGCAGAGGATACTACACACCTTGAAAAAATTCCCCGGGGTGGGAAGCGAACCCCTGCGATACCCTGGCGTTCCTCCCAGTGTCTTCGCGTAGAATGAACCCGATTTCCATGGCTTCGATTCCGCAACCAGCGGGGACCGGCGAGTTGGTCAGGGGCGTGCGCCGATGGGACCTGGTGGCGCTGATGATCAACTGCATTATCGGCGCCGGCATCTTCGGCTTGCCCTCGCAAATCTACTTCCTCACCGGCGCATACAGTTTATTTGCTTTCGCTGCTTGCGCTCTCGTGATGGCCGTGATGGCCATCTGCTACGCGGAGGTTTCCAGCCGCTTTACCGCCACCGGAGGACCATACCTCTACGCCCGCGAAGCTTTTGGCCCGCTCGTGGGTTTTCAGGTCGGCTGGATCGCCTGGCTGGCGCGGTTCGGCACCATGGCTTTTGTTTCCAACGTGTTCGTGAGTTATCTCGGGTTCTTCTGGCCCGCAGTGAACGAGACCGGGTGGCGGGTCGCCGTGATCTCGCTGATTTTTGTCACCCTTGCAACCGTGAACGTTCTGGGCGTGACGCACGCCGCCCGCCTCAGTGATTTTCTTAGCGTCGCCAAAGTGGCGCCCATGGTGCTTTTCATCGCGACCGGCTTGTTTTTCATCAACCCGCACAGTTACTCGTTTGCCGCTCCGCCGGCGCTGGGTCCGTTTTCGCTTGCCATATCGCAGTTGTTCTTTGCCTTCAGCGGCGTCGATCTCGGTACTATCGCCACAGGTGAGGCCCGCGACCCGCGCCGCAACATGCCCTTCGCCATTCTTACCGCGCTGGGGATCGTGGTGGTGCTCTATATCCTTATTCAGGTGGTCTGCATCGGCACGCTGCCCAACCTGGCCTCTTCGCAAAAGCCGCTGGCCGATGCCAGCGTGTTGTTTCTCGGGCCTGCCGGAGCTTCCATCATCACCGCAGGCGTGCTCGTTTCCGCCGCGGGCAACATGAGCGCCGGACTGCTCGGCGGCTCACGGCTGCCGTTTGCCATGGCACAGAATTCTGAAGTGCCCCCGATCTTTGGCTGGATCCACCCGCGATTTCATACGCCCTGGGTGGGCATTGTGGCCACGGCCGGGGCCGCCCTGGCTCTGGCCTGCACTGGGACGTTCCGCTACACGCTGGCCCTGGCTTCCATCTCCAAGCTCATCACTTTTGCCGTCTCCTGCGCCACGCTGCCTGTCTTGCGCCGCCGGCCCGGGGCGCCACCGGCAGTGGTCCGCGCTCCCGCCGGAATCGCTCTCTCCGCGGCCGCGGTGCTGCTCTCCGCCTGGTTGATTGCCAATTCCGGCTGGCCCGTTTTTCGCGATGTGTGCCTGGTCGCCGCTCTGGGGTTCGTTATCTACTTTTCCTGCAAGCTGCGGCGCCAGCGGACACCGGCCAGCGATTAGCCTCCGCGCCTCCTGCCCCTCTCTCCGATGCTGGCTCCGGTTCTTCAGCTTGGGATCTCTCTGATAGTTGACTAAAAAGCGATGCCGGCACGCGGACCGGTGCTAGATTTCTCCAACAAGGGATTGTTCTTCGGCCATGAACCGAACCTGGCGCCGGAGGCACGCCGATTGCTGAGCCCAAGGCGTCAGCCCTGGGTGAGCGATCTAAGAATGATGATGAAACCCCGGAGGGGTGACACAGGCTCGGATTAAAGAACCGCATGCTTCAACCTTAAGTAGCCGGCGGATGTGTGCGCCGTTGCGTCCCGATAGCATCGCTGAGCGCTTGGGCCAGTTCTACGGCCTCGTCCCGGAGAAGTCTGCTGCCGATTTTGTAACGATGCCCGTTGGTGACGAACTCAACCCGGTTCTCAAACCCGTGCCATGGCGTGACCGCCTCCACTTTAGAAATTTCGTTGTTGGGGAACTCAGTCTTCGAGGTCCACCACCAGACTTGGTGCATCCAGCGCATCACGCCGTTGTCCACCGCAATCTCTTCTCTGCCAAAAATCCAGCAAAGTCCCAGCAGTATGGCGGCACACGCGACCATGCAAAGCCCGGCGAACACGAGAATGTAAAAACCAGCATCCGGCCAGGGACCGCGAAGAAGCGGTTTGATGAAGATCGAGGAGATGAATATGAACCAAGCCGTCGCGAACAGTGCCGGAAGCATAAGGCTTTTCCGGTCATGGCGCGGTGCAATCTTCACCAACAAACTGCCGTGGTTGTGGATGATGGTCACCCTTCGGGTAAGCATCGCGCGCACATTCATCATGGTTCAGACGCACTCCGTCAGGATCGCGATCCGCCCGCCCAGTTCCGGCCCCTCGGCTTTGTACTCCTGCATGGAACATCCGTGGTGGGCTGAGAGAAACCGCAGACCCACCGACTCCAGCATGCGGACAAGTTCGGTTACCGTGTACAACCGTAATGACGCGGACTTGGCTCCCTGCCCCTCCGGACCGGACCAATACCAGCAGGTATTCACGCGGCCGGAGATGGCGTCGAACGTGGGCTCTTCCACCACCAGGGTTCCATTCGGCAGCCGTTGCGCCGGTTTAATGCCGCGGGAGATGAAGGCCGCAAAGGTGTCGCGGTGCATGGTGTCAAGCAGCACGCGGCCTCCGCGACGCACGGCGCAAGCGAGCGTCTTGAGCATGGCCACGTCGTCTTCTTCACTGCCGTATCCGATGGAAGAGAACACGTTGAAGGCAGCGTCAAATCCGTCTTCGCCCAACGGCTGCCGCAAGTCATGCCTGATGTAACGCAAGCTCGCGGCCGGCAGAGCGCCGCGGTTCTTTTCCGCCTCAGCCAGCAGGTTGCTCGACTGGTCCACTCCCACCACATTCGCGCCGCGCCGGGCCAGCGGCAGCGAGAGCCTTCCGTAACCGCAGGGAGCATCGAGCACGCGGCTGCCTTCTTTGAGTGCAAGCAGCTCCCAGATGGCCTGGGCCTGCTCCGCCGTCTGCGCGGCGTTCTCCCCGCCGCCCCAGATGCGCAGGTAATCCGCGTCAAAGAACGTCTTCCACCAGTCGCTCATGACAACATGATACGGTTCTGTGCGGAATTCGGCGACCAGTCAAATTGAGATGAACCCTGGGCTTCCCTCTATGCCGCCTTTCGCTTTGCGATAGAATAGTTTGCTCCTGAAAGTCGCACACTATGCGGGTGTATCAATGAAGCCCAATCAAACTAAGTTCAACCTTGTGACTTTGTGCGCTTTGGCAATACTTCTGGTCATCGCCGAAGGCTGTGCGCACAAAATGGCCCCGCCGCCTGCTCCTCCTGCCGCGGAGTCAATTCTGGATTCGTC
>DASVFK010000191.1:0-87241 GCA_036380095.1 Candidatus Angelobacter sp.
ATGTCGCGCTTCCGCACCGCCAAGCAGCTCAAGGAGATCGCCGAGCGCGTGCAGCAGGGCAAAGTCGACATTCTGATCGGCACGCATCGCATTCTTTCCCAGGATGTCAAATTTCAGGACTTGGGCCTGGTGGTCGTCGATGAAGAGCAGCGTTTTGGCGTGCGCCACAAGGAGCGGCTCAAGCACCTGCGCAAAGAGGTGGACGTGCTCACCATGTCCGCCACGCCCATCCCGCGCACCTTGCATATGTCCATGGTCGGGCTCCGCGATATGAGCGTGATCGAAACGCCGCCCAAGGACCGCATGGCCATCCAGACTGTCGTCGCCGGCTGGGACGATCACCTGGTGCAGGCCGCGCTCGATCACGAACTGGAGCGCGGCGGGCAGGCGTACTTCGTCCACAACCGCGTGGAAACCATCTACGAGATCGCCGCCAAGATCCAGGACCTGGCGCCGCGCGCGCGTGTGCTCGTGGGCCACGGGCAAATGTCGGAAGGCGAGCTGGAAAAAGTGATGATGGCCTTCGTGCGCCATGAAGCCGATATCCTCGTTGCCACCACCATCATTGAAAACGGGCTCGACATTCCCCTGTGCAACACCATCATCATCAATCGCGCCGACCGCCACGGTCTCTCTGAGCTTTACCAGTTGCGCGGACGCGTGGGCCGGTCGAATCGCCGCGCGTATGCCTATCTGCTTGTGCCCGCCGAGCAGGAGCTCACGCCCGTGGCCCGCCGCCGGCTGGCTGCGCTCAAGGAGTTCTCTGATCTGGGTGCGGGATTCAAGATCGCGGCGCTCGATCTCGAATTGCGCGGCGCCGGCAACCTGTTGGGCGGCGAGCAGAGCGGCAACATCGACGCCGTGGGTTTTGAGATGTACACCGGCATGCTCGACCGCGCCATCCGCGAGTTGAAGGGAGAAGAGCTGGCGGAGAAGGTGAGCACGCAACTCAATCTGGGGATCGACCTGCGCATTCCCGCCGGCTACATCGCGGAAGAGAACCAGCGCCTGCGCATGTACAAGCGCGCCGCGGGTGTGGAGAGCGAAGCCGCGCTCGACGATGTCCGGCGCGAACTCAAAGACCGTTACGGCGCTCCGCCCGCGCCTGTGCAACACCTGCTCGCCGCCTCCGGACTCAAGCTGCTGTGCGAACGCCTGGGCGTGCTCAGTATTGACCGCCGCCGCGACTCCGTGACTCTCAAGTTCACCGAGCAGGCGCAGATCGAGCCGGAACGTCTGGCCCGCTTCGTCGCCCAGGCGCGCGGCGCGCAGTTCTCGCCCGGGGGCGTGCTCAAGTTCAACCTGAAGTCGACGCAGCCGGCGGAAGTGATTGACCAGCTCAACGGCCTGCTGCGCGAACTCAGCCCGGAAGCCGTGGCTCAAGCGTGGTTGCAGGCGAAGTAGCATCGCCCGCACTCGAATACTAAAAAAGAATTGACTGGATAGAGGGCCAGGTGTAG
Organism: Candidatus Angelobacter sp.; assembly: GCA_036380095.1. Taxonomy (GTDB): domain Bacteria; phylum Acidobacteriota; class Terriglobia; order Terriglobales; family Acidobacteriaceae; genus Angelobacter. Next base: position 1,461 of record DASVFK010000191.1, read on the forward strand.
ATTTTGCCATCCCCTTGTTTTCGAAAGTCCGTAAACTTTGGACGTTAACTAGCCATACTAGAGAGGCAACGCAATGCCGATGGTTTTTTGTAGAGGATGCGGTAAGGAGATACACGATTCCGCAGTCACGTGCCCCAGTTGCGGGGCGGTACAGATTGTTCGTCAAGCTCAGGGTCCTATTACGGACAAGCGCATACTTCCCGCATTTCTGCTTTGCTTTTTCCTCGGCATCTTTGGAGTCCACAGATTTTATGTGGGTAAAATCGGCTCCGGCGTGGCGCAGCTGCTTACCTTGGGAGGCTTGGGTGTGTGGGCCCTGGTTGATTTCATCATGATTCTTTGCGGCGTTTTTACTGACGGTCAGGGCAACAAGATCACTCTTTGGACTTAGAGGCAGGCTGAGCCCCAAACTCAACCTCTCTCGCGTGAATTCAGCCGGAAGCCGCGGCGCAGACGTGGTCGCAGGCGAAGTAACGACGCTTGGCGCGTTTACCCCTTTGCACTAGGGCAATCTCTCGATGAGCGTGGCATTGGCCATGCCGCCGCCTTCGCACATGGTCTGTAAACCGTAACGTCCGCCGGAACGCTGGAGCTCGTGGACCAGTGTCGTCATGAGCCGCGCGCCGCTTGCGCCCAACGGATGGCCCAGCGCAATGGCGCCGCCGTTCACGTTCACGCGGCTGAGATCGGCATTCATCTCTTTCTGCCAGGCGAGCACCACGCTGGCAAACGCTTCGTTGATCTCGATGCGGTCGATCTCCTCGAGCTTGAGTCCGGTTTTCGAGAGAATGCGGCGGGTGGCAGGAATCGGCGCGCTCAGCATCAGCACGGGGTCTTCTCCAGCGAGAGCAAAAGCCACAAAGCGCGCCAGCGGCTTGTAGCCCAGGCGCTCGGCGGTTGCGCGCTCCATGATCAGGACAGCAGCGGCGCCGTCAGTGATTTGCGACGAGTTGCCGGCGGTGATCACTCCGTCGGGCTTGAAGACGGTTTTGAGCGTGGCCATCTTCTCCGGCGTCGTGTCCGCGCGAATGCCTTCGTCACGCGAAACCGTAACCGTGGTCCCCTCGCGGTCGATCGCCGTGGGCAGAATTTCGCGGCAGAACCAGCCTTGCTCGGTGGCGTGGGCGGCGCGGCGATGACTCTCCAGGCTGAAGGCATCGAGTGCAGCGCGGTCCAGGCCCCAGCGCTCGGCCATCATTTCCGCGCTGATGCCCTGGTTGAAGCGCGCGTTGTTGTAGCGGCGCATCATGCCCGGGCCAAAGGGCTTACCCGGACCATTGGCCGCCGATGACCCCATGGGCACTCGGGTCATGCTCTCCACGCCGCAGGCGATCACCACTTCGTAGCTGCCGGCCATCACGCCTTGCGCGGCAAAGTGTATGGCCTGCTGGCTGGAGCCGCATTGCCGGTCCACAGTGGTTCCGGGGACGGACTCAGGAAATCCCGCGGCCAGCGCCGCGTTGCGCCCGACGTTGGCGGCCTGCTCGCCGGCCTGCATCACGCACCCGGCGATTACGTCCTCAATCAGATCGGGCTTCAGGTGATTGCGCTCCACCAGGCCGCGCAGGGTGTGCGCCAGCAGGTCCACTGGATGCCAGTCTTTCAGCATGCCGTCGCGGCGTCCCATCGGCGTGCGCACGGCGTCAACGATTACGGCTTCTCGATTCATGGCAAAACCATCCGCGTACGATGATAGCAGCGCGCGGGCTGTGGAACCGCAGAGAGTCTTCTGCAACCTGGGGAGTGCCGTGCCGCATGCTTCTTACATGGGCACGGATGGTTCTAGATCTTAACTTACTGGTTGTCCGCGACCGGTTCAGCGTGGTCGATCACCAGTGTTTCCACCAGGCTTGTCTGCGAATTCAGCTCGAGCCCCAGTTGTTCGGACACGGCTTGCAAAAGAGGGGTGGCAGCTTCAGAAGTTCTTGCCGGCCCAGTCCAGTTCGGGACAGTCAAAGTGAAATCGTATGTTCCATTCAGCCCGGTTTTGTCAATGACGGGACGGCCTGTCTGGCGCTCCAGGAGACCGACAAGAGAACCCATTTTCATCCCTCTGGCGATCCACTGGCCGGGCTGCATGGACATGTTGCCAAGCTGCCCTTTTTCCCGTTGCACCTCGGTCAATTTTGGGCCGTCCTTTCCCACCACCAGCTCATACGCGGGAACTTCATTTGCTGCACGATGAACTGCCAGTTTGAAGCGGTCGGTAAGCAGGTTCTGCAGGGCCAGAGCGACCTGGCCATCACTGGCAGATTCCCGGGTCCTGATGGAGATGTCATACAGATTGGACGAAGCCCAAGACGGCGCTCCGGAGATCTGCGAGTCGTTGAGATGATAGGCGAACTTAACTAGTTCCAGGAGCGAGACGTTCGAGAACTCGGCAGCCCCTCTCTGTTGCAACATGCGGGTACGGACAACCTCTCCCGCCGCCGGCCTGGTTTTGGGCTTGATGGAAACGCTTTCAAATACCACTGGTTCCGCTGGCGCTGCGGCAGATTGCGCCTCGCTCGCGGCCGGATGTAACAGCCCGGACACGACCGGCACGGCGAACACTGCTGCTCCCAAAGCGGCCAGCAACAGCTTTTTCCCGAATTCCAATTTGCGTGCGATTCTCTGAATCATAATTGCCTCGATTCTTTTCTTGAGATTTGAGCCGGTAACGCCGGCTACACAGACCAGAGGGGACTCCAGGTAGAATTCACAAACTTTGAGAATGCTTTCGGCGTAGGCCTGGGGTTCACTGCCCAGACGCAAGACTTCTTCGTCGCAGGCGCGCTCGCGTTCCTGCACCATGCGCGCGCCGATCCACCAGACCAGGGGGTGAAACCAGAAGAGGGCTTCCACCAGCATGTGAAGCGCGGCGGCCAGATTGTCACGGCGGCGAACGTGGCATAGCTCGTGGGTGATGATCGCGTCCAGTTGCGCATCGGTCAGCCGGCTGCCAATGCCTGTGGGCAGCAGCATGACGGGGCGGAAAACGCCGACAATGCCGGGTTCGAGCGCAGATTCGGAGATGACGAGGCCGGTGGGACGGGTGATTGCTGTCGGTTGTTCCAGACGGCGCAGGGCCTCAAGTTCACGGCCGCAGTCGGGTGGCAAGGAGCCACGCAGGGCGGCAGTCATGCGACGCCAACGAAGACACCAGAAGAGCAGCAGGGCCAGGCAACCGCCGAGCCATACTACTGACAGAATCGCAGGCAGGAGATTTGTGGAGGGGGCGGGCGCGGGTGTTTGCCTTCGAAGAGCGGTGGCAAAGGGCTGGCTGACCTCTTCCACCACGATGGAGACCTGAGATTGAGCGATTGCCGGAGGGTTGGGCCATGGCAGGTGGCTGCCCAAAGTGACGAGCAGGGAAAATGGAACCAGAAACTTCAACGACGCGGCAAGCCAGAGCGAATAACGCACTTGCGCGTGGTTCTTTCTCAGCGCGAGCGTGAGAAGGCCGGCCGCGGCGGCAAACAGCGTTGATTGCCAGAGGTGGTTGGCGAGCGGCGGCCATGCTGAGGACCAGATCGGCGCGATTGTCAGGATGATCATTGCGATTTGTCCTTTTTGGCCAATTGGCGCAGGGCCTTCTCGGCTTCGCGGACGTCATCGAGCGTCAGTTTGCCGGATTCGATCAGGTGCGCCATCACGGGCTGGGTGCGGCCGCCGAAGAGGCCCAGAAGATCGTCAATCAGGCGGCGTTGGGCGGCGTGGCGGGAAACAGTGGCGCCAAAGATGTGCGCGTTACTGATCTTTTTGACGCGGCGCAGCACTTGTTTGCGTTCCATGCGATACACAGTGGTCTGGATGGTGGTGTAGGCTGGCCGGTGGCGTTCCGGGAACGCTTCCTGGATTTCGCGAATGGAGGAGGCCCCCCGGGTCCACAGCGCTTCCATGATATGGAGTTCGAGTCTCGTGAGTTTTGGCAGGGTCATATGAATTTAGTTTTATCTACTATGTACGTTTGTTTTTCTACTATATGCGTTTCTTTATTGTCAAGGGGGAAATGTCGGTTTGGGCCCCTCCACGCCATGTCATACAGCCAGAGCGGGCGCACTTTGCCCCGGCTCCAATCCTCCATATTTTGCCCTTCCCTTTGCGAGAATATATGCTGACCACAAGGCAAAACCATGCCAATCAAAATGCGCGAGCTGGGACGATCAGGAATTAACGTCGCGCCGCTGGCGTTTGGCGGCAATGTGTTTGGATGGACCGCGGATGAAGCCACGTCATTCAAGCTGCTGGATGCCTTCGTGGATGCAGGCTTCAACCTGATCGATACCGCAGACACCTATTCGAACTGGGCGTCCGGGAACAAGGGTGGCGAGTCTGAGACGATCATCGGCAAGTGGCTCAAGCGCAGCGGCAAGCGGGAGAAAGTGGTGATCGCGAGCAAGGTGGGGGCGGAGCTCACGCCGGAAAAGAAGGGCCTGGCGCCGCAATACATCCTGCGCGAGGTGGAAGAGTCCCTGGCGCGCCTGCAGACCGACCACATCGATCTCTACCAGTCCCACCGCGACGACGCCAACACGCCGGTGGAGGCGACGCTGGAGACTTACGCGCAGCTCATCCGCCAGGGCAAGGTGCGGGCGATTGGCTGCTCTAACTTTACCGCCGAGCGGGTGGCGCAGTCGCTGGCGGCAAGCAGGGCGCATGGCTGGCCACGATATGAGACCATGCAGCCGAACTACAACCTTTACAATCGCGCCGACTACGAAACCCAGCTCGAACCGCTGGCCCTGAAGGAACGGCTGGGAGTGATTCCGTATTTCTCGCTGGCCAGCGGATTCCTGAGCGGCAAGTACCGCTCAGAGGCTGAGGTTGCGGCGCGTCCGCGGGCGGGGATGCTCAAGAAATATTTCAACGAGCGCGGCATGAGGATTTTGCAGGCGCTGGACCAGGTAGCAGCGCAGCTTGGCTCGACGCCGGCGCGGGTGGCGATTGCCTGGCTGATGGCGCGGCCGAGCATCACCGCGCCCATCGCCAGCGCCACCAGCCTGGACCAATTGCACGAACTGTTGGAAGCGACGCAACTGGAGCTGCACGCCGCGGACGTTGAGACGCTGAACCAGGCCAGCGCGCATGCGATGGAGCCGGTGAAGAGCGCATGAAAACCAAAATCCACCACGGAGACACGGAGGCACGAAGAAAATCGGACCATCGGATCATCGGGCCATCCGGGTAATCGGAAATCCCAAAGCCGAAATCTCACCGCGGAAACGCGGAGGCGCGGAGAAAATCGGACCAGCGGATCATCGGGCCATCCGGGTAATCGGAAATCCCAAAGCCGAGATCTCACCGCGGAGACGCGGAGGCGCGGAGAAGAATCGGACCCGCGGGAGATCGGGTCATCGGATCATCGTGTTAGCGGATGATTGGAACAGCCAAGACCAGAGAAATCATCGTGCGGAAAGAGCGGATCACCTCGGCGGGAGAAACGTTTTCCGGCACCGTGCGTCTCTATGAAGAACCAACACAGTTTCCAGGAGAACTCAAGTGAAAGCTTCAGCGATCGTGCTCTTATTGTGCGCAGTTTCTGTCGCGGGTGGGCAGGTGAATAAGACCACAGCCAGCGTTCCCTCAACCACAAATGCCGATGCCGCCTTTGACAGGCTGGCGGAGCAGTATTTTTCCGACTTCTACTTCAAGTTCTTCCCTACGGACGCGACAGCCGCGGGCTTTCATCAGTATGATGAGCAGCTCGAAAATTTTTCCCGCGTCTCCATCAACCAGCAGATGGCCGTGCTGCATGACTTCAAGAAGCGCGTGGAAGCGGTCAACGCCCGGGAACTGGGCCAGCGCGCAGCAGCCGACCGCGAGCTGCTGCTGGGCGAGATCAACGGCCGGCTGCTGACCCTTGAAACCATTCGTCCCTGGCAAAAGAACCCAGACCTTTATTCATCGTCCCTGACCAATTCAATCTTCGTGATCATGTCGCGGACGTATGCGCCGCCGGAACAGAGGCTGAAGGCGGTGATCGCGCGGGAGAAGCAAGTGCCGGGGGTGTTACAGGCGGCGCGGCAGAACCTGAAAAACCCACCGCCTATTTACGTGGACGTGGCGCTGGAGCAGATTCCCGGGATCATCGGCTTCTTCAAGAGCGACGTTCCTGAGGCCTTCAAAGAGGTGAAAGACGCGGCGTTGCTCGAGGAGTTCCAGGCGGCGAACCAGAGGGTGATGGCCGAGCTCAAGCAGTATCAGCAGTGGCTGGAGAAAGACCTGAAGCCCACAGCGCACGGCGACTTCCGCATCGGGGCAGAGAACTATCGCAAGAAGCTGCTTTACAACGAGATGGTGGACATGCCGCTGGACAAGCTGCTGGAGATCGGCATGGCGGACCTGCGCAGGAACCAGCAGCAGTTCAAGGAAGTGGCGGCCAAGATCGATCCCAAGAAGACGCCACAGCAAATCCTGAGCGAACTGGAGAACGACCACCCAGCGCCGGACAAACTGCTGCAGACCTTTCGCGACACGCTGGGCGGGCTGCGCGATTACCTGGACCAGCACCACATTGTGAGCGTACCCTCACCGGTGCTGCCGCTGGTGCAGGAGACGCCGCCCTTTGCCCGGGCACTGACCTTCGCCTCCATGGACACGCCGGGACCATATGAGAAGGTGGCCAAAGAAGCTTTCTTCAATGTGACGCTTCCGGAAGCAAGCTGGACCCCAAAGCAGGTGGAAGAGCACATGGCGGGATTCAACCGTGGCACCGTGATCTCCACGGCAGTCCATGAAGTTTATCCCGGACACTATACGCAGTTCCTGTGGGTGCCCTCCGCGCCTTCCAAGGTGCGCAAGCTGCTGGGTTGCGGCTCCAACGCGGAAGGCTGGGCGCATTACAGCGAACAAATGATGCTCGATGAAGGCTACGGCCGTACGGACGGCACGGCCGCGGACCACGATACGGCGTTCCTCAAGCTGCGCCTGGGCCAGCTCCAGGACGCACTGCTGCGCAACGCGCGCTACATCGTGGGCATCCAGATGCACACCGGAAAGATGACGTTTGACGAAGGCGTGGCCTTCTTCGAGAAGGAAGGCTACCAGTCGCACATGAACTCGCTGCGGGAAACCAAGCGCGGCACGTCTGATCCCACGTATTTGGTCTATACGCTGGGCAAGCTGGAAATCTTGAAGCTGCGCGAAGACTACAAGAAGAAGATGGGCGACAAGTTCTCATTGGAGCGGTTTCACACCGAGTTCCTGAAACAGGGCTTTCCGCCGGTGAAGGTGGTGCGGGAGGCGATGATGGGAGACAATTCGCCGGTCTTGTGACGGGCTCACCACGGAGACACCGAGGCACGGAGAAGATCGGTCATCGGAAACCCAAGCCAAAATTCAACGCGGAGGCGCAGAGGAAGATCGGATCATAAGTTCATCGCGACAATCCGGTGATCGGTCCTGGTCGGCGACGTTGGTTTCCGATTCCGCGCGATTACGGCGATGACGTGCGATTCCGGCGATCTCTTCAAGACGCGCTTTGTTACAATTCCGCATCCAAATTAACGCAGTACTCAGGATGAAACGATGAAGATGAGAGTACGCAAGGCGGTTTTTCCCGCGGCGGGACTGGGGACGAGATTTCTGCCCGCCACCAAGGCCCAGCCCAAAGAGATGTTGCCGTTGGTGGACAAGCCGATCATTCAATACGGCGTGGAAGAGGCCATGGCGGCCGGCTGCGACCAGATCATCATCATTACCGGCAGGGGCAAGACGGCGATTGAAGACCACTTTGACGTCAGTTACGAGCTGGAAAAGATGTTGGAAGAGCGGGGCAAGACCGAGCTGCTGAAGATTGTGCGCCAGATTTCAGACATGATCCACGTGGCCTATGTGCGCCAGAAAGAAGCCTTGGGACTGGGACACGCCGTGCTGATGGCGCGCGAGCTGGTTGGCCATGAGCCGTTCGCCGTCCTGCTGGCCGATGACGTGATCGACGCGGAGAAGCCCTGCCTGAAGCAGATGATGGAGGTCTTTGAAGACTCGCAGTGCTCGATCATCGCCACCCAGGAGGTCCATGGCCCGGCGATTTCCGCGTATGGCGTTCTCGACGCGCAGCGCATCGAAGGCAAGTACAACGGCCGCGCCTACGACGTGAAGAACCTGGTGGAGAAACCCAAGCCGGAAGAAGCGCCTTCCAACCTGGCGATCATCGGCCGCTACATCCTTACGCCCTCGATTTTTGAGGCGCTGGAGCGCACCCCTCTGGGCGCAGGCGGCGAACTGCAACTTACCGACGGCATGCGCGCGCTGCTGCAGACGGGAGAGAAGATTTACGGCTACACCTTTGAAGGCAAGCGCCACGATACGGGCGACAAGCTGGGCTTCCTGAAAGCCACGGTGGAGTTTGCGTTGAAGCGTCCTGATATGGGAAAGCAGTTTGCCGACTATTTGAAGTCGCTGGAATTGCTGGCGAATCATTTCGAGGAGTTGAAAGCAGCGTAAGTGGAGAAATCGCGCCAAGATTTTTCTTTTGTCGCTCCGCCTCCGGCTTCGCTCCAGCCTACGGCAGTAAGGATGGGGTTCTCTTTGCGTGTGTGCCCGGCACTTAGCCCTCAGCGCCCCGAAGGGCGCCTCGGGCACATGCCGGGCTATTATCAGTCGCGCCTGACGGCGCTGCGGTATCGTGGGCGATAAACGGTCGCAGCTTTCGGTGGCATTTTCGAAAAAGAAGGCGACACGGAGGGAGACCAAAAATCGGGAGATCTGGTGATCGGAGCTAGCCCGGCATTTTCGCCTGGTCGATCAGGAGAACGGGAATGCCGTCACGTACGGGGTAGATGCGGCCGCAGCCGGTGCATTGGAGGGAGCTTTCGTCGGCGGCAAGAGTGAGCGGCTTGCGGCACTCGGGAACGGGGCAGACCAGAATGTCCAGGAGTTTCTTGAGCATCATGAGCTCTGATTTAAGCACAAAAGTTCAGCCCGCGGCCAGCGCTCAGACGTTACAGAGATAGACCTCAGTGCTTTGCGCTTTCACGGGTCCTATTTAAGATTATGGTCAAGATTATGCCAATCGCATCCGCAACAATACTCGACGGCAACAAGATCGCCGCGCAGATCAAGGCTGAAGTGGCCGAACAGGTGCGCGAGCTGGCTGCGGCCGGCGTTCGCCCCGGTCTGGCCGTGATCCTGGTAGGTCACGATCCGGCTTCAACGATCTATGTCCGCGGCAAGGTGAAGGCCTGTGAACAGCTCGGCATCCACAGCGAAGAACTGAAGCCGCCGGAAACGGTGACCACGGAAGAGCTGGTGCGCATGATTGAGGGCCTGAACGCGCGCGACGACATCGACGGCATCCTGGTCCAGCTTCCCCTGCCTTCGCAGGTTGACTCGCGCAAGGTCTTGCTCACGGTGGCGCCGGAGAAAGACGTGGACGGTTTCCATCCTGTGAACGTAGGCAACCTGAGCACGCAACGTCCGGGACTTGTGCCGTGCACGCCGGCGGGCGTGATCGAGGTCCTCAAGCGCAGCAGCATTCCCATCGAAGGCCGGCATGCGGTGGTAATCGGCCGTAGTGACATTGTGGGCAAGCCCGTGGCCATGCTGCTGCTGCACAACCACGCCACCGTCACCATCTGCCATTCCAAGACGCGCAATCTGGCCGAGGTAGCGCGCCAGGCGGACATTCTGGTGGCAGCGATCGGGCGTCCGGGGTTCGTTGCGCCGGACTGGGTGAAACCCGGCGCCACGGTGATTGACGTGGGCATCAATCGCATCAGCGATCGCAAGCTGTTTGACAAATTCTTTGCCGGCGACGCGGCCCGTGAAAAGACCTTCAACGAAAAAGGTTCCACCCTGGTGGGCGACGTTGATCCTGCCGCCGCCGAAGTGGCAGGCGCCATGACGCCGGTGCCGGGCGGAGTTGGGCCGCTCACCATCGCCATGCTCATGGCCAATACCGTGAAAGCCTGCCGCATGCGCCGAGGGCGGAGGTAGAAGCGGGTGCTGCGCGTGGGGCTCACGGGCGGGATCGCCTGCGGGAAATCCACCGTCGGCAAGATTTTTTCTGACATGAGCGCGCACCTGATCGAGGCGGACACCATCGCGCACGAGCTGTATCGTCCGGGTGAGCCGGTTTACAAAGAGCTGGTTGACAAGTTCGGCCCTGAGATCGTCAGACCCGATGGGGAAATTGACCGCGCACGGCTGGCGAGCATGGCTTTTGACGGCGGCCGCGTGGAGGAGTTGAACAAGATCGTGCATCCCGCGGTGATTCGCCGGCAGGAGCAGTGGATGCACCAGGTGGGCGCCGAGGATCCTTATGCCGTGGCCATGGTGGAGGCGGCGCTGATTCTGGAAGCGGGCGCGAAGGGGCGGTTTGACCGCATCATCGTGGTCACGTGCAGGCCGGAGCAGAAAGTGGAGCGCTACGCCAGGCGCGCGGGCATCCCGGAGCTGGCGGCGCGCACTGAGGTCGAGCGCCGCAGCAAAGCCCAGTTCACTGACGATGAAAAGGTCCGCCGCGCGGACTTTGTGATTGACAACTCCGGACCGCTGGAACTCACGCGCCAGCAGATCCAGAGGATTTATGCTGAGCTCAAGGTGCTGGCCAAGCGGCTGGCTTTTGAAAGGTGAGAAATGAAGTTGTTGCGTCCTTTAATTCTTGGCATTTTTTTTGCCGCGGCCTTCTATATGGTAACCACGCACGTCCGCAGTCCGCTCACTCCTGCGTGGGTCACGCGGCCCGGACACGTTGAGATTTCGCAGGCCGCCGCGCCGCCCAACTACGATTCGGAAGAGCAGCTCAACATTTCCGTCTACAAGAAGGCGCTGCCCTCCGTGGTGAACATCACTTCCACGGCCATGGCGTTCGACTTCTTTTATGGCGCGGTGCCGCAGCAGGGCATGGGTTCCGGGTTTGTGATTGACGCGGATGGCCACATCCTGACCAACTACCACGTGATTGAAAACGCCCGCCAGCTTGAGGTGACCACCAGCGACAAGAAGAAATACAAAGCGCAAGTGGTGGGCGTGGACCCCTCGCACGATCTGGCGGTGATCCAGATTCCCAGCAAGACGGTCCCGCAGGCGGAGATCGGCGACTCCAAAGACCTGGTGGTAGGCCAGAAGGTGTTTGCCATCGGCAACCCATTCGGGCTGAGCGGGACCATGACGCGCGGGATCATCAGCTCCATCCGCTCGGTGCGCGGGCCGCGCGGCTTCATTGACGAGGCCATCCAGACGGATGCGGCCATCAATCCCGGCAACTCCGGCGGACCGCTCTTGAATTCGCGCGGGCAGGTGATCGGCATCAACTCCATGATCCTCACCGGCGGCGTGGAGCAGAGCGCGGGCATCGGCTTTGCCATTCCTGTGAACACCGCCAAGGCGGTGCTGGACGACCTGGTCCACCTGGGACGCGTGCGGCGTCCGGAGATGGGCGTGAGCACTCTGCCCATCGGGCCGGAGCTGGCCGATGAAATGGGACTCTCAGCCGACTACGGGCTGCTGATCATGCAAGTAGTTCCCGGCAGCGCCGCGGAACGCGCCGGACTGCGCGGCGGCAGCGAACGCGCCTACCTGGGCAACATGCCCATCAGGCTGGGCGGCGATCTGATGGTGGCCATCGATGGCCAAGACGTGCAGGACCAGCAGGAGCTATCGCACGTGATGCAGAGACATCGCGCCGGCGATACAGTGACGGTGACCATCTTTCGTGGGAAAAAGAAGATGGACGTAAAAGTAGTGCTGGGCGAAAGCCGCGGAACAGCTTAGGCCGGCTAAGCGCTCGCGGTTCTATTCCACGGCTGCGGCCGCCGTTTGCTGTGCCGGCTTCGCTCTTCCCGCCACCAGATAATAGAGCACGCCCAGCGCCATCAGCCCCAGGCCGAACCACAAGCTGCTGATGCTGCCCCATCGTCCCAGATCGAGCTGCTCGCTGCGGTTGCGCACCAGCGCGAACACCAGCAACGCCGTGGGGCCCACGCCGACCAGCACGGCGCCGGCCATGCCTCCGGGAACGCGAAACGGACGCGCCAACTGCGGCTCGCGCACGCGCAAGATGATCAGCGCCAGGAACTCGAGCACCAGGCTGGCGCCATAGAGAAGAATGTCTAGCATGATCAGGTGGTCAAAATTCAGTCCCAGGGAAAGTCCCCACGCAAGACCAAGCACTAAGATCGCCACCCAGGGCGCTCCTGTTTTCAGCTTGCGGGCGAAAGCGCGCGGGAGGTGACCATCTTCCGCCATGGCCACCGGGACGTGAGAGTACGACATCACCAGTGAATTGAAGGAGCTGTACTCGGCCAGCATCGCGGTCCCTACCAGCGCCACGCCCAACCACGGGCCAACGACCATCCCGGCAATACTCGCCCAGCTTCCGTTGTTCCAAGCGTTGTGGGGAACGCCTGCATGCCATACCGCGGCCAGCGGAACCACGTAAGAAAGGAAGATCGCTCCCAGCGCCAGCAGCATCACTCGCGGATAGGTTTTCTGTGGGTTCTCCACTTCATTGGCGATCGTGGCCGCGTTGTCCCAGCCCATGAAGTTCCACATGGCGACGAGAAGCGCGGTCAGGAAGGCGCCTTTCGTAGCAGGCACGGGTGCAGAAGTTGCAGCCATGCCATGGCGCAGCAACGCAAACAGGGTGAGCAACGCAAATGGGCTAAGCAGGAGCAACCCGGTCACCATGGAGCTTCCGCCCACGGCTTTGGCGCCGAAGAGGTTCCACAGCACGCAAACCAGAACCAGGGCCGCGCCAACCGCGATGCCGCGCCAGCCATCCACCGCCGCGGGAAACAGCTTGCCCAGATAGGCGACGAACAAGCTGGGATAGATCGCCATGTCGAAGATACTGGCCACCAGCGAAAGCCACGCTTCCTGGAATCCCCAGAACGGTCCCATAGCGCGCCGCACCCAGACGTAAAATCCGCCTTCTTGGGGCAGCGCCGCGGAAAGCTCGCCCACCATCAGTCCAGTGGGAAGCGCCCAGATGAGAGGAGTGACTACCAGCATCAGGAACGCCAGCCCATAGCCGGAATTCTGGACCAGTTCCTCCAGCCCATAGGGACCGCCTGAAACCATGAAGTATGTTGCTGCGGCCAGCGACAGCACACCCAGCTTGCGGCTGGAACCAGTCTGAGTTTTTTCCATCGTCGTGATGCGAATATAGCACCGGATGAAGGGAAACAAAGGGGTTGCCGTACATTTTTCTCACCGGAGCTTGCGGCGTGGGTCACGGGTGGTGTGAATCTTCCGCGGGAAGAGAAGATGAACTGAAAAGTGGTGCTGGGAGAAAAGCCGCGGGACAGCGTGAACCCGGCGAAGCAGACCTCGCGGCAACTCACTCGCGCCGCTCGCGCGTCTTCCAGTTAAAATACCGGTTCTATGCCCGTGGAAGCCGTCCAGCACGTCCGGCGCATGCGCGGTGGAGCGCAGGCGCAACTGATGCGCGCCTCAGACGGCCATTTCTATGTGGTCAAGTTCCAGAACAATCCGCAGCACCTGCGCGTGCTTGCCAACGAGCTGATCGCCACGCGCCTGGCGGAAAGAGTCGGCTTGCCGGTGCCGGCTGCCGAGGTGATTGAAGTGGGAGAATGGCTCATCCGGAACACTTCCGATCTCGCGATTGAAAGCGGCGTGCGCCCCGCTTCCTGCCACATCGGACTGCAGTTCGGCGCGCGTTACGTTTGCGATCCTGCCGAATCTCAGGTCTTTGACTATCTGCCGGAAAGCATGCTGGACAAAGTGAAGAACCTTGGCGCTTTTGCCGGCATGCTGGCCCTGGACAAATGGCTGGGCAACGCCAACGGCCGCCAGGCGGTCTTTTACAAGAAGCCGCGCGAGCACAAGTACAACGTGGCCTTCATCGACCAGGGCTATTGCTTCAATGCGGGTGAGTGGGGCTTTCCCGATTCGGCGCTGCGCGGCGTCTACTCGCGCAACAAAGTTTACGAAGCAGTGAGCGGATGGCAATCCTTTGAGCCCTGGCTCTCGCGGATTGAGAACTTCGATCCGGCTTGGGTGGAGGAGATCGCCGGACAAGTGCCGCCGGAATGGATCGGCCACGACTGGGCCGCACTGGAAGCTCTGGTGCAGGCGATCGTGCTCCGGCGCGAGAAGGTCCGCGAGCTGATCACCGCCTTCCGCAACTCTTCCAGGCAGCCGTTCCCGGCCTGGGTGGAGACTCCGGGCCGGCAAGAGCCGCTGGAAGCTTGTTCCAGTTCGTGACTGGCGGGGCCACGCACAGGAAATCTCATGATGAAGATGGATTGGAGCGGAGTTACTGAAATGAATCCCTGCAATTTCTTTCTATTGCGCTATGTACCGGACGCAATCAAGAACGAATTCGTCAACGTGGGTCTGGTGCTGCTGCCGGCCGGCGGCGCGCCTGAGCTCCGCTTTACCCATGACTGGGCGCGCGTGAAGTGCCTGGACGCGCAGGCCGATCTCGAGCTTCTGCAGGCGCTCGAATCCGACCTTCGCGGCCAATTGCACGCCACGAACGGCGACCGCGATTCCATCCTCTTCCGCATCCAGGATTCGTTTTCGAACGCGTTGCAACCTTCCGAGTCCAAAGCTTGCCTGGCTGAATCGCCCGCCAAGGAGGCTGATGAACTGGCGCGGATCTACCTGGAGCGTCCGCGCCGCCGCGCGGAACGTGAACTCAGCCCACGCCAGGTGGTGCGCCAGGCCATGCAGGATGAATTCGTGCGCGCCGGCGTCTGGCCGCTGCTGGAAAAGGAAATCCGCGCCGCCAGATTTACCCGCAGCGGCGACCCCATGAAGATCGACTGCGGGTACGCTTCCAACGGCAGCATCAAGCTGTTCCACGCTGTTTCCGCCGCGGACGCCAACTCCGCAAAGCTGCTGGCGCTTTCATTCCCGACTTTGGCCCAGGGTATTCGCCGCCAGCAAAACAAAACGGCCTTGCTCACCGCCGTGGTGGAAGACGATCTTGACCGGGAAGATGAATCGATCGGCTTCGCCCTGGAGATCCTGGCGCAGCAATCCGTGGCCGTGGCTCCGTTGGCGCAAATGCCGCAGCTCGCCGCCACCGCAGCAAGAGAGCTCGGCGTGATGTGACATGCAGGCGTGCGGAATGAGTGCGCGCTGGCAGACTCAAGGGCAAGAAGGCGGTCGCTTCAATGACCTGTGCCCGGCCAGCGCGCGAGGATTGCGAACGCTGAAGGATTAGCGGTTGGAGGGGAAGCAACTTCCAACTCCAGCGCAAGGCCATCCGGGTCAGCGAAATAAATGCGTTCGTCGTCGATGAACTGGTGGTGAACACCATGTTCCTTCAGGCGTTCGAGCCAGCGATCGAGCTCAGCGCGACTGTCCACGGTGATTCCCACGTGCCGGCGTTCCCACGGGACATTCTCCACAGTCGCCGCGTCGCTATCTGACGACGCGCTGAAGACCAGACTCCCTCCGCTGGGCAGAGCATAGACCAGTATCAATTCGTTGCCCGCATAGGCCTGAACCAGTTCCAGGCCAAGAACCCCGTGATAGAAGCGGTGCGTCTCCTGAGGATCGCGGCTGGGATGAGCGACATGGTCGATGCGCATGGCTTGAATTCTAACTCCATCACTCCAAGACGCACTTTGCAAGCGGGCAGGGCGTGTGTATGCTTCCTTGCATGAAGATACGCAGAACCGCCCTAGCTCTTTTTTTCGCGCTTGCAGCAGCCGTTCCGAACTTTGCGGCAGCGCTTCAGCAAGAAGTGAAATCAGCGCCGGAACGAGTGGCGGCTGACACGCCGCGCTCCACGCCGGGCGGAGCTACGTTTACCGTCCCAACGGGATGGTCCATCACGACAGCAAAGAACATGGCCGTGTTGGGGCCGCCGGAGACGGACACGCACATCGCCATTGTGGATGTGCAGGCAGCCGACGCCAAGGCCGCAGTGGAGGCCGCGTGGGCAGCTTACAAACCCGAGGCCAAGCATCCGCTCAAGCTGGCTACGCCCGCTCCGGCACGCAACGGTTGGGACGAACGGCAGACGTTCAACTATGAGACATCTCCCAACGAGCGAGCTGTGGTTGTGGCGATCGCCCTGCGCGCCGGAAGCACTTGGACGATCGCGATTGTCGACGGCAGCGAAATGACGACTGAAAAGCGCGGATCGCCCATTGGACTGGTCCTGCAGAGCCTGCGACCGAAGGGCTACAACCGCGAGTCGTTTGCCGGGCGCAAGGCGCATCCGCTCGATGCCACGCGCATCGCTCAAATCAAGGAATTCATGGAAACGTCCATGAAGGAGCTGGGCATTCCCGGCGCCTCGATCGCGTTGGTGGATGGCGGGAAAGTAGTGTTTGAAGGCGGATTCGGTGTTCGCGAACTGGGCAAGCCGGAGAAGGTGGATGAAAACACGCTGTTCATGGCGGCGTCCAATACCAAAGGAATGACCACGCTGCTTCTCTCCGAACTGGTGGATGAAAAGAAGCTGAGATGGGATGAACCCGTGATCCAGGCGTACCCGGCGTTCAAACTGGGTGATGCCGAGACGACCAAGCGGGTCCTGATCAAGAACCTGATCTGCGCCTGCACCGGGCTGCCGCGGCAGGACCTGGAATGGATCTTTGAGTTCAAGCAGGCAACTCCGGAATCGTCCCTGGCCTTGCTGGGCACGATGCAGCCGACCAGCAAGTTTGGCGAGGTATTTCAATATAGCAATCTGATGGCTGCCGCAGCGGGATACATCGGCGCTCACCTTGTCTATCCGGACAAAGAACTGGGCGCAGCCTACGACGAGGCGATGCAACGCAAGATTTTTGATCCGCTGGGAATGAGTTCCACCACTTTTAGCATGGCGCGCGCGCTGAAAGGCAATCACGCCAGCCCACATGGTGACGACATTGACGGCAAACCGAGCGTAGGCGAGATGGCTTTCAACTATTCCGTGATGCCGCATCGCCCGGCGGGCGGCGTGTGGACTTCAGCGCATGATTTGATCCGTTACGTGCAGCTTGAATTGGCACAGGGCCGGCTTCCCAACGGCAAGCAGCTGGTTTCCGCGGAAAACCTTCTGGCCCGCCGCGCGCCGCAGGTGATGGTAGGGGAGGACATCAGTTACGGCATGGGCTTGACGGTAGACACCCGCTACAAGGTTCCGTTGGTTTACCACGGCGGCAGCATGGCCGGCTATAAGAGCAACATTTATATTCTGCCCGACTCCGGCATCGGCGCCGTGCTGCTGACCAATGCCGATACCGGCGGATTCCTGCTGGGCGCCTTCCAACGCCGTCTTCTGGAAATCGTGTTTGACGGCAAACCGGAAGCGGTGGGCGACGTGGCCAGCGCGGCACAACGCCACAAGGCCGCTGTGGCCAAAGAGCGCGAACGGCTCGTCTTGCCGGCCGATCCGGCACTGGCATCTAAGTTGGCCAGGCGTTACCAGAGCAAGGAACTTGGGGAGATCGCGGTCCTCAGCCAGAACGGCTCTGTCACCTTCGATTTCGGGGAATGGAAGAGCAAAGTTGCGTCCCGCAAAAACGATGACGGCTCCATCTCATTCATCACCATCGACCCGACCAACGAGGGCTTTGAGTTTGTTGTAAGCGAACGCTCCGGCAAGCGCGTGCTGATCATCCGCGATGGCCAGCATGAGTACGTTTTTACTGAAGCTGCATAGAGACGCCGACGCCGATGGCGCCTTCTTTGCCGCCTGCTGCTGATGGCTAAGCGCTAAGCGGCCAAGTGCAAATGCTTTTTGTCGCGATTGCGAATTTCCATCTGCTGGTTGCTACCTAGCGCGGCACCTCCAGCTTCTGGCGTTTATTTGCGGCCGCGTTCGCATCGCCGCGTGCAGTGTCCGATGCACTCGCCGCCAGCTCGGCAGCGGTGTACCTGGGCGCGCTGATGTAGCCGTGGATGTGGTCCTTGCGGATGCTGTTGATGACCAGCTCCACCGGCCGGCCCTGCTCTCCGGCATAGAACACCACCGGCTGGAGCACGTTTACATGCTTCTGCGAAACTTGCGCGTCTTCCACGCGGAGCTCAAGATCGGCGAACATGTGTTTGGTGTTGGCCTTGCGCAGGCTGATGGCGACCGGACCGGTACGCTGGAACTGCTTGGATTTATCGAGATCGAATTCAAAGTAATTGCGCTCGCCTTTCTTCTGGAGCGCCACAACTTCTTCATGGTTGCGCGCGATGCCGCCTTCAAGCTCCGTGCGCGCGGAGGAAAGCTCCTGGCGCGTGGAGTCAATCGCCCGGCCCTGGGCGTCAAGCTGCGTTTGCATGCGTTTAAAACGGGCATCGTTTGCGTTGTGGCGGGGAGCAGGCTTGCGATGCTGGATGGCCGGCGCGTGTGCGGGCACGGGTTCGGATGGTTGCGCGGCCGGCGGGGCGGCCAGCGAATCAATCTTCGCGGTAAGCGAAGCTACCTGCGCGCGTGTATCCTTTAGCGTGGAAACCATCGCATCGTTTTCCGCGGATAGACGTGTTACCTGGTAGTGCTGGCGGATTGCATAGCCAAGCAGCCCGGCGACTGTGAGAAACAAAGCAACGGCAACGCCTTTGGCGCGTGCGGCCCAAAGTGGATCTAGCATGGAAAACCTCCTGCAAGGATTTAGGAGGCGAATGAGGCGCGGTATAGTTGGATGGCAAAATCTGAGCTGTTGCTGCCCGAAAAATAGAGAGGTGTAAGGTGAACGGAGAAGCGACGAACCAAGTAGACGGTCAACGGCAGATTGGCCGAAGCATCGCCGCGCGGTGCTCGCAGGAATTGTTGCGGGCATCATCCTCACGCTGGGCACGGACGTGGTGCTTCACGTAATCCGAGTGTTTCCGCCCGTGGGCCAGTGGACCCCGAGCGGGCCCCTGGTGCTGGCGACTGTCTATCGCGCCATCTACTCGGTGATTGCCGGCTACATCACGGCGCGGCTGGCGCCGAATCGTCCCATAGCACACGCCTTGATTGGCGGCGCGGTGGCCGTTGTTGTGAGCATTGCCGGCGCTGTGGCCACCTGGAACCTCGGGCTCGGGCCGCACTGGTATCCAGTGGCCTTGGTGGTGCTTGCCATGCCCACCGCCTGGCTCGGTGGGTGGCTTCGCTTGAGGCAGGTGGGTCAACCTGGGTTGACGCGGTAGGGAATGGCTCGCGGGCCATGTACCAAGGGCCGACCCTTGCAGCCTGGTCGGCCATGTGCACGTGTACTTCCGAGACAGAGGATTCAGAGTCCCGCGGCGCATAATCATCACATCCATCACTCGCCACTTTGCTGAAATCCAAGCCGGAGTACGTTCATGCATCGAATTCAACTTCTTTTGCTTTTGAGTCTTGTGCTTGCTTTAGGTGCACCGCCTCTCGCCAAGGGCCAGGATGGACTGCAAGAACTGGACCGCTACAAAACCCAGGAACCTGATACCAAGCAGGACAAAGCCAAAGCCAAGAAGCAAGCCACGAACAAGAATGATGATGGCCATCGCAAGCACTGGTGGTCGCTTCCGCATTTCCGCCACAAGAAACAAGAGAGCGCTTCCAATACTGGACGGACCAACGCGAGCGGCAAAGCTGCGGCTGTGAAACCAGCGAGCAAAACCGGCGCACCCAAAAACCCGAGCAGCAAGACAACTGCCGTAACCAGGCCGAGCCAGAAGCCCAAAGCCAGGACAGGGCAGAGCGCCAAGGCCGCGGCCGGAACCCACACGGGGCGGAAGACCGCTGCTCATGCTGGCCAGGGGGCCAAGTCTGCATCCGGAGCCAACGCGAGCCGGAAGACAACTGCCGGCACAAGTCAGGCAAAGAAGACTGTGCGCCATAACTGCTCTCCGGAGGAAGTAAAAAAGGGCGGTTGCCCGGCAGAAAAGGGGCAGGCTGCGAAGGGAATAAAAGCCTCGTAGCCAAAAACCAAACGTCAGCTCGTTACTTGCAGGTTAAAGAAGCCTGTCCAGTCAGCATCTGGCCATTCGCAGCAGTGGCTGTGATAGTGACTGGGGTAGCAACGGCCGCCGTGCAAGTGGCTGTCACTTGCGATGTTGGCGAAGCTGAGAGATGGACCGAGGGATCGCTAGCCGTCCAGTTTGAGGGCACCAGGGCAGCCGTGATCGCGGGACATCCGCTATGGACGGCGAACTGGAACGAAGCACTGAAAATCTCGCTGTTGCCCGGCGCGGCCGCAACGTGGTCCGCTGTGCTCGAAGAGGGCGTTACATTCAAGCCGACGGCTCCACAATCGCTGCTGGAGCCGCCGCAGCCCGCGATGAAAACTAGACTACTGATGTACAGAGCGCATAAGAGCAGCCTGGACATGAACATAGCTAATCCTTCCTTCCTGCTGCACAATTCTACTATGGTTAAGTAGCTCAAGATCTCCATTCTTCAGAACGGAGGGAGGCCCGCATTTTGCGTGAGAGGATTGCTTTGTTGGGGTGCAGGTGCTTTGCCCTCTTGCGGAGGGCGCGGGTTCAGCGCGTGGCTTGACTGACTGCCGGGTGCTGATTGCCCGGCCCCTGCTTGCACGGCCTTTCTGTTTTGTATTCAAAAAGGGTGCTGGTGCTCCATTTCCCGTCGGCCTGGATGAAGCGCCATGAAGCGGTGCCTTTCAGCGCCTTGTCCGTGCACTGAAAGTCCGGTGAGTAGAGTTCCTCGCCGGAAATTTGCGATTTGTCATAGAACATCAGTAGACCATAGTCCTTGCCTTGCACCCGGGCCACAGTGGCTTCAATCCCCAGCTTGGGCGACGTGGAGAACAACTCATATACGGGCCGCCGCTTCGCTTCGGTGGTGCAGCCGGAATTGAAAAGATAGCAATAGAGATCGCCGCTTTGGTTTTTCAATTGCACTTCGTCTTCAGGATCGTGGTCATACTCCAGCAGGGTTTTTACGTCTTTGGCCAGCACGGCCATCGCAACCTTGTCACCGATGGCGCGCAGTTCGCGAGTTGCCGGATCTTCGGTTCTTGCCATCAGGTTTGCCGCCCCGGCGGACCCGGATGCCTGCGACGCCTTCTTGCAGCCCGGGACCATGCTGCAACAACACGCAATCACGGCCGCGTACAAGACCCAGGTGCTCCTCGCGTTCTGTTCGCCCTTCATGATGGCCCCTCTCCTCAATTCCTGATTTCCCAAACCGGCCAACGCTCTTAGATTTTGCTGTAACTGGTTCATGCAGGACAAGGTACGGTAGTCGCTGTCCCGGTCACCACCGAAATG
The DNA here is from genome assembly GCA_036380095.1 of Candidatus Angelobacter sp. Lineage (GTDB taxonomy): Bacteria > Acidobacteriota > Terriglobia > Terriglobales > Acidobacteriaceae > Angelobacter. The sequence goes on from DASVFK010000191.1 coordinate 22,539, forward strand.
CTGCCGCCTGGACCGCCTAGCCAAGTTTGCCATGTGGGTTGAATTTTTGACCCAACGGATGCGGTTCGTATGTTTTGTGGCCAGTTTTGGACGATGCGCATGGGAGTCTCCCCGCATGATTCGCCCTTGGTCCGTGATGTACCATGTTCGACGCGCGGAGGGACACATGGGCATTGAGATTCGTGGTCTGGCCCCGCTACTGCAGGTTTTCGACATGCCGGCCGCCATCACCTTCTATTGCGACGTGCTGGGCTTTGCCATCAAGAACACGGACGGCAAGCCTGTGCCGCACAACGATTGGGTGCTCCTGGAGCTCAATGGCGCGCAGTTGATGCTCAACACCGCCTACGAGGCAGATCAGCGCCCTGCGGCGCCCGATCCCGCCCGCATGGCCGGCCATGACGATACGTGCATCTACTTTGGCTGCCCGGACGTGGATGGGGCTTACACCTTCCTGTGCGACAAAGGCGTAAAACTCAAACCGCCCAAGATCGCGCCCTATGGCATGAAGCAGCTCTACCTTCATGATCCCGACGGTTACAACTTGTGCTTCCAGTGGCGGGCAGAAAAGCACAAGTAGCAGAAAAAGAGTTGAGTGCAGGATTCACGAACCCTGGTTCTGGCCCAACGATCCAGCGTGAAACTCACCTTGAAGATTTCTCGAATCCTTAAATCCTTAGGGTGCGTCTAGTGAGGGAGGGAGGGAGGAAACGAAGAAGGGTGGAGGAATCCCATGGCATTGAAAGTGACGGAAAGGCAGGCCGCCGGAGTTACGATTCTCGATTTCAGCGGGCGCATCGTTCTGGGCAAGCAGACCGCGCTGATGCGCGATGCGATCCAGGATCAAGTCGCACGAGGCAGGAAGTACATCCTGCTGAATCTGGGCGAGGTCTCCCACATTGACAGCACCGCGATCGGCGAGCTGGTCGGCGCCCTCCGCGCCGTTCGTCGCGAAGGCGGTGACTTGAAGCTGTTGAACCTGACCAGGAGAGTCCGCGACATGGTTGAGGTGGTGAAGCTTGGGACCATCTTCGAGCTGTTCGAGGATGAGTCCGCGGCGCTCAAATCGTTCGCCGGAGAACATAAGCAGGAGCCCGGTCCAGTGGCGCGCGCGAGCTGAAGGAACAATCGGGCGACCGCGTGAGCGCCTGACCACCTGGATGACTGGACGATCGCCAAAGCGCTGGCCGCGAATGGACGCGAATCTGTACGAAGTTCGGCCACGCCGTTCATAGCGCTGGCTTCAACTCTGCAGGCATCAGGGCGCGAGTTTGCTCGTGCCGTTCAAGGTCCTGCCAACTGCCAATTGCTTCCCTTCAATTGTTTCCACTCCGTCAGTGACACCACTTCAACCTCGGGCGCCGGACCACCCTCGAGCCTGGCAATGAATTCCAGCAGATGGCCGTCAACGTCATTGAAGTAAATGGAGGCGGCGGGGATCCAGCCGAACACGCTCGGCTCATCGGTGACGCGGTCAAAGAAATCCCGCGGCTCGATTCCGCGCTGTTTGAGGCGGTCGATGGCCGACGTCAAGTCCTCGAGCTCCACCACAAACGCAAGGTGCTGCGGCAGGACTCTGTTTTTGCCTGCGCCATTTCCGCTCACATCGGAAGGCCCGTCCATAGGCACAAACCAGGGCGGTTTTTCCCAAAGGCCCAGCATCGCGCTGCGCTCTCTGCCGATCCAGTAGAACGCCGCGCGGCGTTCCTTTTGGTGTAGCCCGAGTTCCAGGCCCAGGACTTCGCCATAGAATGCCATCGCTTTTTCCAGGTCCGCGACGTGGAGATGGGTTTCAAAGAGTCCGCGAAACAGCGCTGCCGGTGACTGGCTCATAGATGTTTGAGCTGTCCGCTGCCGGATCGACTCATTTATTTTCCGAGGCCCGCGTCACAATCGAATCGGCGAAGATGAGTCGGGTTGGAATCGAAGTTTTTGAAGAGCGACTTTGTCCACGCTTTCCTCGGCCCAAGAAAAGCCGGGGATGGCCCCCGGCCCTATTGACAGAGCATGCCGTCATGGAACGGCGCGAATATCCGCCGTACCGCTGATTGTGGCTCCATGGATTGTCTTTCCGCGCAAAGTGGCCTGAGTATCACCGGGAAGGAATGCGGCGGCGCGGACAGCGAAGCTGCACACCAAGTCGGCCAGTCCGTCGCGGTTGATATCGCCGGGGCGGTTTTGGCAAGACACCAGGCTCGGTTCTGATCCTGTGCGGCCGAAGGTCAAGCTGGTTGTGTCTACTTGTGTGGTTGCGTCAAAGCCGGCGGAAGAAAGAATGGCCACCTGGACGAGGCCGTTACTTCCGGCGGAAATGACAGGAGTGCGGGTGGTATTTCCACCATCCGGCTGGACCCTGATGTTTACAGGAATTGTCTGCCGGCATGTCTTGGCAGGTATGGCGGCGAACGAACCGATGGCGCTGAAGCCGCCGCTCAGTGTAAAGGGCGAACCAGGCAACAATGTAAGGGCGGCATTGGAATCCACCGAGTAGGCCGCGAGATTGCTGAATAGGCCGGAAGCGTATAGAAATTTTCCGGTTGGATCAGTCACCACGTGTCCAAAGAAAAATGTCCCTGTTGCTGGCACGAAGGATGATACCGGTGTGAGGCTGCCCTGAGAGTCGACCGTAAAGGAGCTCGCGAAACTGGCCACGTCGCTGACAAAGAGCGCCTTCTCGTCCGGGCTCAAGTAAAAACTGACTTCGCCGTTAGCGGCAGAAGGCAAGCTCATGAGGAAGGGAGAGTTCGGAGCGGAAGTCAGTGAACCATCGGCCCCGACCTTGAACGAATCGATTACCGATGGGCTGAAATCCTCCAGAGCAAAGAGCAAATCGCCCTTGCAGTTGGCTTCCAGGGCGCTGCCAAAACCGCCATGCCCGGGGAAAGGCGATCCAGGTACCCGAGTTAGCGAGCCGCCAGGCCCGATGGAAAATATGTCCACCCCGACATTGAAGCCATGGAGGGAGACGGCAACAAATTTACCGTCGCCGGTGACCTTGATGTCTACGCCTGCCGTGAACAGGCTTGCCGGCGGTCCAACAACGCTGAGAGACCCGTCCGCCCCGATTTTGAAGCTGGTAACGTCTTGCGAACAGGTGTTCATTGCAAACAAGAATTGCGCGTTGGGTGAAATCGCGAGTCCCATCCCCTGGCACGCGTTGCCGCCGGTGGCGAAAGGAGACCCAGGTACGAGGGTGAGCAGGCCGGTGGAAGAATCCAGCGAAAAGGCGCTCACCGTGTTGTCGGGTGCGTTGGTAGCAAAGACAAACTTGTTGTCCTGGCTGACGACGATGCGGGTTGTAGCGATGGAACCAATTCCCTGGCCGCTCGGATCGCCGGTGCCGGAGCCGCCCGCGCCCCCGCTAGGAAACTTGCCTACCAGGAGTAGCGAGCCATCGGATTGTATGGCGTACGTGGAAACGCTGTTGGGACGGCGGAATGGGTCGTCGTTGGTGACGAGAAATGTTTGTTGAGCGGCAATGCTTAGGGTAGCTGACAAAACGAACAAGATGCATGCGATGCGAGCTTTCACTTTCTTCTTCCTTTCCTTGCATAGACCTCAGCTTACGGACTCTTCCCGATTGGTTACGAACTGCAGACAACTAAGATTCGAGCCGGCCAGACCGTCTATTTATAGTGTCGGCGGGGCGAGGAACGTTACGCGCGATTGTCGTGATTAGCTTCCAGAAGGCGCGGTATGCGCATCTGGAACCAGTAAAGCGAGGTAGCTCGAGAAGCCAGAGGAGTGGAAGTGGAGCAGCTATCAGCATTATTCGACGGGAACCGGGGGAGTGGCTGATATTGAGTCGGAATGGACGGCAGCCAAACGCGACCGAATGGGGCAGTATCTCAAAACAGAAGCGCAGAACATTGTGTCCCCCACGCTTCGCCAACCGGGTCCCCAACGCGCCCGATGCTGGAGCGCTGGGGCGGAAAACCAGGCGAAAGCGTCGGCCACCCCGCGGATGGACTCTTTCTTGTTTTAGAGCGAGGACAGATGAGAAGGGACACAGTTCGGAAATCCCGCCCTTTGCTGCGCAAAGGAATGGGGCCCCATGCAGTGTCGTGGAGGACAGAAAAACCTGGGGTAGACGGGGCCACGCATTATAAAAGGGCGCCCCTTTCCAAGTAGTCTTGGTGTGCTTAGGCACCACGACGAAAGGAAGGAACACCCTCATGAGTAAGGTTAAATACATTGGGCTGGATGTGCATCAGGCAAGTATCTCGGTCGCTGTGCGGGACGAGAGAGGCAAGCTGGTGATGCAGTCGGTGATTGCGACGCGGGCTGCGGCGATCTTGGAGTTGCTCGATGGACTGCGCGGCACGTTGCAGGTGACTTTTGAGGAAGGGACCTACTCAACCTGGCTGTATGACCTGCTGGCCCGGCGAGTCAGCAAGGTGGTGGTCTGCAATCCGCGAAAAAATGCTCTGCTCAAGAAAGGTAACAAGAGCGACCGGATCGATGCCTTGAAATTGTCTGAGTTGCTGCGCGGAGAGATGCTCTCGCCGGTGTATCACGGGGAGAACAGCACCCGGACTTTGCAGGAGCTGGCGCGCAGCTACATGACGCTGACTGTGGATACGACGCGAGTGATGAGCCGGCTGAAAGCGATTTATCGCAGCCAGGCGATCCCATATGGCGGAAAAAAGCTCTACACGCGAAAGCATCGCCAGGAGTGGCTCAAGCGGCTGAAGCAGCCGGGGCTCTTGCGTCGCGCTGAAAGACTGTATGAGGAGTTGGATCTTCTGCAGCAATTACGCCGGCAGGCCAAGCAGGATCTGATGCTGGAGAGCCAGAAACATCCTGTCTGCGAAAGACTGCGCACCATTCCTTATCTGGGCCCGATCCGCGCGGCGGTGCTGGCGGCGCGGGTGCAAACGCCGCATCGCTTTCGCAGCAAGCGCCAGTTCTGGGCCTACTGCGGCCTGGGCCTGGAGACGCGCAGCAGCGCCGATTATGAGCAGATCGAAGGCCAGCTGAAGCGCTCGCGCAAGAAAGTGCTGATCCGCGGATTGAACGTGGACCACAACCACGATCTGAAAAACATATTCAAAGGCGCAGCTATGAGCGCCAGCATATTCTCTGGACCACTGCAGGAGTTCTACCAGGAGCGGCTGGCGGCCGGCATCAAGCCAGAGATGGCGCAGCTCACGCTGGCACGCAAGATCGCCGCCGTTGCCCTGACGATTTGGAAGAAAGGAGAGAGCTTCGATCCAAGCAAACTGAAAGCACAAGCAGCTTGAGTGCGGAACCAGAGCAGCCATTGCGGTCCAGATGACCTGCGGTCGCCACGCCGGTGAAGCGCTTAGGGTTCGAGGGTGAGTATCCTTGGGCGGGTTAGGCTTGAACCAAGTCTCACGGGCCACCCTATGCCCCCTCGGATAACCCAAGAAAGCTGTAAGGCCCTGGCTCCAAGCCAGAAGTCTCAGATAGAACCATGGTTGGCACACCGACCGACGTTTCTGCTTGTCAGCGTTTCAGAAGGCGAGGCAGTTCGACGAAGGCATGATGATGGACCGGAACAAAACCATCCTGGCTGCGCTGAGCTTGCGCACATGCGAACAAACCGTCTGGCGAAAGGGGCTGAATGCCGAGAATCTGCCCTCCCCTCCGTCTCAGGGGAAAAACATTCTCTTGACATTCCCTTTTATAGAACCCGTCCTAAGCAACCTCTGAAGGCAAGAAAGCGTGACGATCGAAGTGAGCTACGACATCTTGGTTTATTTCTGTTCCTGAGTCTCCCATTTCTAGCGTGTATGCGGCCAAAGACTGTCTTCCCTGACAAGGATAGAGTTGGCGCTTCAGGTACTGGTAAATGGACTCATCATGCAACGCGACGATCAGTTGCCACCCGAGTTGATCTTTAATAAATTTCAGTATGCTGCCGAATTCTTCGATGTGCATTTCATCCATATTTTGAACCGGGTCGTCTAGCAACAAAAATCCTAGGCTCTGAGGGTTTGTTGTTGCGAGAGCCAAAAAGAAAGCCATCGCGCAACAATTCAGTTCGCCTTGGCTGAAGATCGCCTCTCCTGGATATTGCTTCGTCCCGTACGTGGCGCACCAATGCACTTCGGGCTTTCGCCTGAGAACACGGGCCTGGGAGATAGTAACTTTAAAATGCGGCTCTCTGGCAAGTCGGCTGAACAGGTCTTCAAAATTTTCCCGCGTCGGCCCCATTGCAAACGACTGCAGAATTTTTTCAATCCCCTCGCTGGTTCTCTTTCGAACGTCCTGTGCGGTGTTCACGTACTCTTCCAACATCTGCCTAGACTTCTTTGCGGAATCAAGATCAGAGAGGATACTTCGGAGCTTATCTCTTGAGTTCGCTAGATTCTTCTTGATCTGAGCTGATCGAATAGAAGCAGAAGAAATCTCCGAACGCGCAACTGAGAGTTGTGTCGCAAAGGAGGACATGACCGCTGTGTCCTCAACAGCAGTTTCAAACAAGCTTTTCTCCATGTATGCTATTTCAGAGATCGACTTAGGCCGTTCTGGATAGGCAGAGGATAGCTCGTGCCATTGCCTTTCATGATTCAGCACTCGTGCGGCGAGGTCTTTGGAAGCACGCTCGGATTTCTCAACTGCAGACTTTAACTGTTGGCTTTTCTCCTCAGCCGCGGTTAGACGCCGCTGCAACTGAAAATATTCCGATTGCAACCGTGATTGTTCCCGCTGCAATTGTGCGACTTTCGCGTCAATGTGTGACACTAAGTCCGGAAAAGGTCGGTCGCAAATCGGGCAAGCACCTGCAGCAGAAAACGCTCTTGCCGCTTCGAGAAGGGCAATCATCCTGCTCTGCTGCTGTTTGCTGGTTGCAGCAAATGCGGGCTGTGCCATTTCTGTTAGGTAGCCCTGAATTTCCTGCTCCACTGCACTCACTTCACGCCGGCTTTGGTCTGCGCGCCCGGAGCCTACTGCCTGGGCTTGTTCTATCTCAAGTGCCCGCTGCTGTTGAAGCAATTGTTCAGCTCTTTTCAATCGAGATTCCGACTGCGATCGTCGGCTAATTGCTTCTGTAAGCCTGGATTGGAGAATGCCGTCCAAAGCCGTGATAGCTTTCAGGATCTCTTCAGCATTGGCGTGGGCGCCTGACGGAGTGACATCCAGGCTAGTTTCGACGTTATGCACGGTTTCAGCGGCCCTGCTCAGGGTTGCTTCAACTCCTTCTATGTCGCTGATTGCGCGTTCATCAGCTTCTATCTGCCGCTTCAGTTGTTCCGCGGTGGCCTGCTTGTCTTCGAACGCCTTCGCGACGCCCCTGTATACCGGATTTAAGCGGGTGAGATTTGCTTCCGCGAGAGCGCGGTCAAGTCTCTCAATTTCACCGCTCACTGCAAGACTGCGCACAACCTCCCCTAGGGTTGCGGAGTCTGCTGAGATGAGGCGGCGTATGTCGGATTGTTGCAGATACGCAGTGTGCAAGAATGTAGGTATCTCGGAGAGACCAAGCAAAGGCTTGACGCTCAAGGTTTGGCCTAGGCGAATTGTGGATTTCGTCTCTGAGTGGCCGGTTTGATCACCGATTTCCAGTCGGAGAGTGGCGGGCTCGGAATCGTGCCTCGCGTTTACTAAGACAGAGGCAATATCGGGCACCGAAGCGACACGCCTGAGGGAGCCCGTTAGAGCAAGCTCGAATGCGTCGAAAATTGCCGTTTTACCGACACCGTTTCGGCCGTATAGGAGGACTGCATCATGATCGAGGTCAATGGTGGCATTCGCGGCCGGGAAACCTCTAAAGTTACTCAGCTCAAGATTTCTTAAGCGCATGATTAACCTCCGATAGTAGCTCCTCTAACCGTCCCAATAGCTTCGCTTTCAACTCAGCGTCTGATACCGAGGATCTTGTCATTTCTAGAATTTCAGAAGCCCGGATGCCGTTTAGCAATGTTTGAATTTGGTCAAAACCTACCGTTTCCTTTTGCGACATCGTAAATGCGGGCGCTGCCAGCGGTTTCAATGCAGCCCTCACTTGGTCTCTCGTCATCGAATGTGTAACCAGAAAGACTCTAGCAGTACCGTTTAAAGCATCAAGAGCGCGGCGGAGATCTCGAGCAGAGGGGATTCTCGATAATACCAATATGAGTGTTACAAGATTATGCTTCTGTTGAGCATATATCGACCAAGCAAATGATTGGATTTTTCTGCAGATCTCCTTCAGACTCTTCAGAGTAGGGGCAGTTTGGTTCTCGACCACTATTACGTTCAACAAATCCGGCGCCGCAAGCAGTGCATCGAAGTGAAATCCCATCTCTGGCTCAAATTCGACTGTACGCATTTGACACCGTTCTCGCAAAAACGCAAGTACTTCTGACTGAACAAAGGGGCGGTCGTTCATCTGTTAGAGCTCCAGCTCTTCCTGCAGCTTTTCGACAAGCGCGTCATAGCTGTTCGTTTGAAATATTCGACCCGGGTCGACGAACCTCCTTTGCGCCTTGGGAACTCCAGGCAGCGCCTTTCCTAAAATCGGGACTGGACGGAAATCGTCGTTCGGTATGTTGTATCGGCTACATGGTACTACGGACACCTCAAATTCCGGCAGCTGTCCATCAGCATCCTCGATGTCATTGAAATAGCGTGAGATTGAATGATATGCCGCTGTTGGATAAGTACCGTAGAGAAAGCAGAGCTTGCGACGTGATCCACTGCGTTCAATTAGGGTTATTCCAGCGTGTGTGCTCTCGAACGAAAGGCTCGTCCCGTCGGTCGAGCGGCTCAAGTCGATGACGGCCGCCAGCAATATGAGGAGAACAATATCTTTGTTGGGATCGAATTGCAGGTTTTGATACCTGCCGCGTGCGGGTACTCTGCCCGTCAAAAAAATGGTCCGTATTGCACTTAGCCCAATCGGCAACCTGCATGCTCTCTCATCATATGCCCGGGCATTCTGGTCACCGATAAAAGTATCCAGGAAAAAGCCTAAATCTTCACTAGTGAGAACCCTCAAGCGGGTGATTAATGTCGTCCAGGAATCGTCGTTCCAATCCGGGAATGCTCGCTCAAGTCTCATCTGTTGCTCAGCCGTTGTTATTACAAGTTGCAGCCGGCGCCGAATATACGCGAAGTACAAAGAAGCAAAAGTGTCATTTGCCCAGAGACGAATGTGTTTGGCGTTATTCTCTTGGATGAGATTACGCCCCCCTGTACTGAGGTCGCCTTCTTGAGCTATATAGAAATGCGAGCTATCAAGATTGTTTTCGGCGCGAAGTTGAGCTAACACCTGTAGAGGAACCATTACTGTGTAGTCTGAAGCTGAATAGCCGGAAAACAGCACTGTTCCGGTTAGGAGTTCATTGACGGCCTCCCTGCGCCAACCGTTTCCGGTCGCCAGTTGCAACTCGGCCGTTGTCAAAATGATCTGTTCGCAGTGATCGGGATACTGAGTTACACACCCGTGCACCTTGGCGAGCATTTGATACGGCCCTTGGTTTCTGTTCAGCCATGTCGCTGTGTCCAACAAGAGTTCCAAGACAGCGTCAATTGCCAAATTCGTTGACGTCGTTACTGCAGTCTCAATCAACCGATCCCAATTCGTAGTCAGCACTCGGTGAAGGGCTCCCTCCAAAATCATGTATCCGATATAAAAGTGAGCTGCGTCGGGATCGACTGCGCCAAACTGCCGAAAGTCCAAACAGTCCAGCAATGCACGTTTGCTGCCCACAACATGTTCAAGAGTGTTAAAGACATCCCCATAGGTAGCAGTCAAAGGTTCGCATAGGCGGGCTTGCTCCGCAGGATTGAGAGCACGAAACTCTTCCAACGTGCAGGGATCATCCGAATGAACGCCATCGGCAGCCAAACGAGCATGGAACGCGTGAAATTGACTCATGGTTCTGAATGCTTCTCGTGCTTCGGCGCTAAGCGGGATATTGCAAAATGCTAACGCTATGATTTGGTTCAGGAGCGGTAGTTTTCTTCGGGAGATGCCAGAGCCAACACAAACCGTCAGCCGTTGTGCCTCTAAGAGTATTTCCACCAACTGAACCTGCTGCAGAAAAGGCTGGGGCATTCGTTCTCTATTCTGGGGGTGTGCTGTGGATTGTATCCTAACCGCATAATAGTTCAATATGAAACGTGTCATTTGGCCGGGCCCACCAGTGACCAAAGATTTACCTCTAAAAATTGCTGGCGTACGGGCATCGCGGATCACACCTCTTCGGCCGCTTTCTGCACCAACTCCCACACCTCTTCCACATCCTTCCACGCTGTCGCCAGGTTGCCAGCATTTCGCCCAGGATCGCCGGGATGGAGCGACATTCCGGAACCGGAAAAGCAAAAGCAGACTCCTTAAGCTGTTCGGAATGGTTAGGCGAATAAAATACGAATATAATAGCCCGGATGTTGCGGATCGAGCAATCTGCGCACTTGCGGAACCGCGCGCAAGGGCGTCTAACCCCGGCGAACTGGGAATTTGCGATTTCTAAGGGCGGGGCGTCCGCAGCCGAGGGCGGCTCTCCACCCCACCAGAGCAAACCCGGCTCTGTTGGGGACCCCGGCTGCGCTCCATGGTTACACTTCGTCCGCAGCCTTCTGCACTAGCTCCCACACTTCTTCCACGTCCTTCCACGTTGTTGCCAGGTTGCCGATGGCGAGGCGAATCGAGATTGATTGCCAGAATCGCCGGGAGTGCCAAAGATTGACGATTGCAAATCACACTTCATCCGCAGCCTTCTGCACTAGCTCCCACACTTCTTCCACGTCCTTCCATGTTGTCGCGAGGTTGCCGATCGCGAGGCGAATCACCTGTTGTCCGTTAAGGACGGTACCCGAGATGAAGGTGCGGCCGGACTGGTTCACGCGCTCCATGATCGTACGGTTCTGGTCGTCAGTGCCGCGATAGCGGAAGCAGACCACGCTGAAGGGCACGGGCGCCACGACTTCAAATCGGTGGGCGGGATCGGTGGCGAGCAGCGCCGCGAACTTCTGCGCCCACTCGATGTGCCGGCGCAGCATCTGCTGGATGCGCTCGCGGCCGAAGTAGCGCAGCACGAACCACAGCTTGAGCGCACGGAAACGATGGCCGAGCGGCACGCCGTAGTCCATCAAGTTGTGGGCGCGAGGGTCGTCCTGGGTCTTCAGGTATTCGGGCGTGAGCGAGAAGGCCTGGCGCAGAATGTCCGGCCGGCGGGTGAAGAAGGCGCTCAGGTCGATGGGCGTAAGCAGCCACTTGTGGGCATTGAACACCAGCGAGTGCGCGCGCTCCACACCTTCAAGGATGTTGCGATGCTCGGGCAGAATGGCGGCGGCGCCGGCGTAAGCGCAATCCACGTGCACCCACAGGCCGTGCTGCGCCGCGATCTCCACGATCTCCGGCAGCGGGTCAATGCTGGTGGAAGACGTGGTGCCGATGGTGGCGACGATGCAGATGGGCCTCTTGCCCGCGGCTTTATCGGCCGCGACGAGTTGGGCGAGCGCGTCCGGGCGCATGCGGAACTCGGAATCGGACGGGACCTTGCGCACGTTGTTCTGTCCCAGGCCGATGGCGATGGCGCCCTTCTCGATGGAAGAATGCGCCTGATCGGACGTATAGATGGTGAGGTCGCCACGGCTGCCTTCAATGCGCGCTTCCGGAGCAACCATCTCGCGCGCGCAGACCAGAGCGTGCATGCTGCTGGTGGAGGCAGTGTCGTAAACGATCCCAAACCATTTTTTGTGAGAACCGCTCACGTTTTTCGCGGCGGCGGAATCTTGATCTGCTCCTGCATCGGTCTCGCCGGCAAGCCCGAGCCACTGCCGCACCCAGTCGAGCGTCTTCTGTTCGAGTTCGGCCACCGCGGGCGAGGTCTTCCAGTGCAGCCCGTTGGTGTTGAGCGCGGCAGCGAGCATTTCGCCCAGGATGGCGGGCGTGGAGCCGGTGCAGGCGAAGTAGGCAAAGAACCGCGGATGGTTCCACTGCGTCACCGCCGGCATGATGAGCTTGTCGAAGTCGCGGAGAATGTCCTCGAAGGGTTCGCCCTGATCGGGAGCCGAGCGGGGCAGGCTGTCATAAAGCTCACCCGGCCCGGTTCGGGCAAGCACGGGACGGTCGCCCAGGGTCATCAGGTATTCCGTGATCCAGTTCACCGCATCGAACCCGGCTTCGCGGAATTCCAGGACGTAAGATTCCCACTCGCCTGGAGTATCGTCCTCTTTGTTGCTGCCGATGAGAAAGGGTTTTGGTTTGTTGGGATCGGTCATGGGAGCTCAGGAGAGATTCTAACTCTCAAGCTGTCATCCTGAGCGACCCCGAACCAACGCAGCGAGCGGATTTCGCTCAGCATGACAGGGGTTAGGACATGGCCTGGTGCGAAGTTGGTGCTGGTGCAAAGCAGGCGCTGATGGCCTCCAGGATCAGGAGTTTTGCCCAGATTGGGCCAAAAACGCATGTAATACCGCATTAATTTTATTAACCTTCTTGACTTGCGGGAAAAATCCGGACTACTATGCCCGGAGCATGCACGCCAGCCGATTTAGCTTCGCCTTTACTTACCGCTACTTCTTTGCGAGTAGCGGCGAAGGGGATGGTGTGCTGACAGCGAAATAAAACGCAGACATCATAAATACCCGCAGCCGCGACTCCCCAGAGGGTTCGCGGTTTTTGCTTTTTGGGGAGTGAAGATAGAACGGGCCAAAAAGGAATCGTGATGAGCCAACCAACAGTAAACGGACACAATAACGGCGGCAAGACACTGGAACAATGGCGCAGCGAGATCGACCAGATCGATGGCGAACTGCTGCGCCTGCTCAACCGGCGCGTCGAGATCGCAAGCGCGATCGCGGGAATCAAAGTTGCTTCCGGCCTGCCCGCGCTCGATGCCACGCGCGAAGCGCAGGTGCTCAACTGTGTCACCGCGCGAAATAACGGCCCACTCGACGAGCAGGGCGTGCGCGCGATCTTTGCCAGCATCATCCACGAGACACGCCGGCTAGGCACCGAGCGCATGCGGGAGCTGAGCGCAGCCACCGCGGGTGCAAGAGTTCAAGGCGTACAAGAGTTTTGAGTTAGAGCAGTTAGCTAACGGCTAAGAGCTAAAAGCTAAATGCTGATTTGCAAGGAGTTTCCAATGGTCATCAACATGGCGGCAGGTTCCACGGAAGATCAACTACAGCACGTGATCAATCGCGTGAAGGAATGCGGGTTCACGCCGCACGTGACGCGGGGCACGGAGCGCGCGATTGTAGCCGCGGTGGGTTCGGGCGGCAATCGCACGGCGCTCGAAGCCCTGCAGGCCGCGCCCGGCGTGGAGACGGTTGTGCCCATCGCGCATCCGTTCAAGCTGGTGAGCCGCCAAACGCGGGGAGAACGAACGCGGGTTTATGTGGGCGGTGTGTGCATCGGCGGCGAAGAGGCCGTGGTCATGGCTGGGCCATGCTCGGTGGAATCTCGGGAGCAGCTCTTTGCCACCGCCCACTCCGTAAGAGCCGCGGGCGCTGCCATCCTGCGCGGCGGCGCGTACAAGCCGCGGACTTCGCCCTATGACTTCCAGGGTCTGGGTCTGGAGGCGCTCAAGCTGCTGCGCCAGGTGCGCGATGAAATCGGTCTGCCCGTGGTGACTGAGGTCATGAGCACCGCCGACATTGACTTGATCAGCGAATATGCTGACATGCTGCAGGTGGGCGCGCGCAACATGCAGAACTACGATCTGCTGCGCCAGCTCGCGAAGACCACCAAGCCGGTGCTGCTCAAGCGCGGGCCTTCAGCCACGATCAAAGAATGGCTGCTGGCGGCGGAGTATCTGCTGGCGGGCGGCAATCCCAACGTTGTGCTGTGCGAGCGCGGCATCAAGACCTTTGAGAGCGAGATGACTCGCAACACGCTCGACCTGGCTGCTGTCGCCCTGGCGCGCGAGCTTTCGCATCTGCCCGTGGTGGCCGATCCTTCGCACGGCACCGGACGCCGCGACCTGATCGCGCCGGCGAGCCGCGCCGCGCTGGCCATCGGCGCCGACGGGCTGATCATTGAAGTGCATCCTTGTCCCGAGCGCGCGCTCTCCGACGGAGCGCAGTCTCTCAACCTGGATGAGTTTGCGCGGCTGATGCGCGGCCTGACTGCGCCCATGCGTCCGCTGGCATCGCCGGCAGAGCTCGCTGGAATCGCTGAAGACCACGCTTGGCAGGATGAACGCCGCCAGGCATCGCACAGCCGCACCAATGGCCAGCCCTAAGGAGCGCCAAAGGCCCTGAGCCAAAACTGGCCAGGTAGCTCAGTTGGTAGCCCGCAGCCCTGAAAAGGCTGGCGTCGGCGGGCCGCCCATGCCTCACGCCGGAGCTATGGGCGTGCCTTGTGCGGATGCGAAGCGCCAGTCTTCCTGCTCCCGGACGAAAACGTGGGTGTAGCGGCTGTGGACACTGAAAGGTTCGCCGCCGACATCGCCATTCATGTGTGTGCTTCCGGTAATCACGGCCGTTCCGCCGTAGAAGCGCACGCGCTGCTCCGAGGGAACAATAGCATTGAACCTGATTTGTCCTGACGCAATTGCGGCAAGCAGGACAGGTTTAGAGATCTCCGCTCCCTGCATTACATCGACGAGCAGAAAATCGTCCAGCAGGAGACGGTCCAGCATCTCTGCGTTTGCATCCCGTAACGATTCAAAAAACGCGTGATCAACGGCCAAGGGGTCTGATATGACTCTCATACAATTGCTCCACGACTGACTCACGGTTGGGACAAAAAAAGTCCGATCAAGGGCCGCCGACCCGCGATTCGTTGCCATGCTGCTTTCCTCCACGAACCGGGTCCTTTTGCGCGCCTGGAAATTCGATTACCAAGTACCGGAAAAGATTCAATGGAAGGGTGCGGATGTTCGGCAAGATAATCTCCGCAACTTCTGCGCTCCATTTACCATCTACTGTTGGGCCGGGAGGCCGCCATGTCCATTCGACCTGTGAAGAAGCTCATCAAGTCCAAGCCCACCATGGAAGGAGCAGGCGTGCATCTGCGCCGGGCGTTCGGCTTCGGCAACACGTCTGATTTCGATCCCTTCCTGCTGCTTGATGATTTTCGCAACGATGTTCCGGAAGATTATCTCGCCGGCTTTCCCTGGCACCCGCACCGCGGCATTGAGACCATCACTTACGTGCTCGCCGGGACGGTGGAGCACGGTGACAGCATGGGCAACCGCGGCGCCATCGCAGCGGGCGACGTGCAGTGGATGACCGCGGGCAGCGGCATCATCCACCAGGAGATGCCCAAAGGCGATCCCACGGGCCGCATGCATGGTTTCCAGTTGTGGGCCAACCTGCCCGCCGCGCTCAAGATGAGCCCGCCGCGTTACCAGGAAATCAAGACCGGAGAAATTCCCGAGATCACGGACGACGACGGAACGCACGTTCGCCTGGTCTGCGGCGAGTTCTGGGGAAAGAGAGGCCCGGTGGAAGGAATCGCCGCCGATCCTACTTATGTTGATGTTTCGGTGGCTCCCGGCCGCCGCAAGACCCTGCCGGTGGAAGTCACGCGCCATGCTTTCGCGTACGTGTTCTCCGGCTCGGGAAAATTCTGCAACGCCTCCGGGCCGCTCGCCGTGCCCACAGAAGGCGTGGGCTGGTCTGAGACCGTACCTCCAACAGAAGCTGACAATCGCTCCCTGGTTCTGTTTGATAGCGGCGACGAAGTCACCGTCCAGGCCGGCGATGACGGCATTCGCTTCCTTTTGGTCTCTGGGCGTCCGCTGCAGGAACCCGTGGCCTGGTACGGCCCCATCGTGATGAACACGCAAGACCAGTTGCGCGCGGCGTTTGAGGATTTGGAACGGGGAACGTTTTTGAAAGCGAAGTAACGTTGGCAGTTCTTCCAAAGTCCCGAGCGAAGCGAGGGACCCCGGTCGCAACATGCGGTCATCCACAGTTCAATGAGACCTTGGAATAGGGATCCCTCGCCTACGGCTCGGGATTTCAGGTATACACCGTACCGCCTTCCTTCTTGCCCCTCGCCCTTTCCCGCTTTATCATTCCCGCCATGATCCGATCCTTGGTATTCACGCTTCTCGCCGCCGTCACCGCCTCGGCCCAGAATCCCACTCTCAAGCAGCAGGTGGATTCCGTCTTCCCGGAGGCGCAGGCACTCTATCTTGACCTGCACCAGCATCCCGAACTCTCGGGCCATGAGACGTGGACCGCCGGTGTGATGGCGGGAAAGCTGCGCGGGCTCGGATATGAAGTCACGGAACACATCGGGGGCGCCGGCATTGTGGCCATCATGAAGAACGGCGCCGGTCCGGTTGTGATGCTGCGCACGGAGCTCGATGCGCTGCCCGTAACGGAAGAAACCGGCCTGCCATACGCCAGCAAAGTCAAAGCTAAGGACGATAGCGGCCGCGACGTGGGCGTGATGCATGCGTGCGGGCACGACGTGCACATGGCCACGCTCTACGGCACCGCGGCCATCATGGCCAAAAGCAAAGATACGTGGCACGGAACGCTCATGCTGGTGGGCCAACCCGCGGAAGAGGTGATTACCGGCGCCAAGAAAATGGTGGATGATGGGCTGTTCACGAAGTTCCCGCGCCCGGACATCGGCGTGGCCATGCACGATGAGAACGGGATTGCCGTGGGCCAGGTGGGCGTCACGCCCGGCTACTCGAAGGCTGCCGCCGACTCGCTGCGCATCACCGTCTATGGAAAAGGCGGCCACGGCGCGCGGCCGGAATCGACCATTGATCCTGTGCTGATCGCCGCCAGCATCGCTGTGCGCCTGCAATCGATCATCGCGCGCGAAATCCATCCCGGCGACGCGGCCGTGATCACCGTGGGCTACATCCAGGCCGGCACCAAAAACAACATCATCCCCAATGAAGCGCAAATGGGACTGACGGTGCGCTCGTACAAGCCGGAGGTCCGCCAGCACCTGCTTGCAGCCATTGAGCGCATTGCCAAAGCGGAAGCCCAGGCCGGCGGCGCCGAGAAGATGCCGCTGGTGGAGAAATACGAATCAACTTCCGCTGTTTACAACGATACCGTGCTCACACAACATCTTTCCGACGTACTCGCTTCAGTCGTGGGCAAGAACAACGTGGTGAACGAGGCGCCGCTGATGACTTCAGAAGACTGGGCGGTGTTCGTTGAGCAAGGTATTCCTGGTTTCTATTTCACCCTGGGCGTGGCTGATCCTACGAAGCTGGCGAACGCCAAGGCCAGCCACAAGGAATTGCCGTCAAACCACTCGCCGCTGTTTGCGCCCGTGGCCGATCCGGCGCTGCATACCGGCATCGCCGCACAGGTCACGTTGCTGCGCGATCTGATGAAAGGGAGTGCCGCGGACTTGAAGAAGATCATCGAGCCCAAAGGCGCGGGCGGAAACTAGGATTTGTTGGATGAGAATCAGACCAAAAACACTGTCACCCTGAGCGACCCCGAGCGAGGAACGAAGTGAGGGGGAGTCGAAGGGCCCCGAGAGTGCTGGTACAGCCATGCGGACGGCAGGGAATTTCAGCGAGGGACCACAGCCCATTTGTCTTGGCACTCCGTTAATTTCAAATAAAACTTCTCTGGTTGCCTCGTCGTTCATGGTGCATTCCCCCGCCCGCATGTTACATTCCCATGTTTGGCCCAATTTGTATGGAGATGACTGATGAAAGCCATCCGCTTCCACGAGTTCGGCGGTCCTGAAGTTTTGAAGTTTGAAGACGCGCCCGATCCCAAGCCGCGCAAAGACCAGGTGTTGGTGCGGGTGAAGGCCTGCGCTCTGAACCATCTCGACCTGTTCATCCGTAAGGGTCTGCCGGGAATCAAGCTGCCGCACATCAACGGCAGCGACGTCTCCGGCGACATCGCCGAAGCGGGCGAGTACATCACCGACCTCAAACCCGGGCAGCGGGTTCTGCTGGCGCCCCATACATTCTGCGGTGTCTGTCCGGCATGCACCCGCGGCGAGCAGAACTTCTGCCCGCAATACAGCGTGCTGGGATACCTGAATGACGGCGGCAACGCCGAGTACATCGCCGTGCCGCGGGTGAACGTGGTGCCCATCCCGGAAGAGCTAACCTATGACGAAGCAGCCTCCGTTCCGCTCGTCTCCCTGACGGCGTGGCACATGCTGGTGAGCCGCTGCGGCATCAAACCTGGCGATACGGTATTGGTGCTCGGCGGAGGCTCGGGCGTGGGCACCATCGCCATTCAAATCTGCAAGATGTTCGGCGCAACCTGCATCGCCACCGCCGGCGACGAAAACAAGATGGAGCAATGCCGCGAACTCGGCGCCGACTACGTGATCAACCACTACCAGCAGAAAATTTCCGAGGAAGTAAAGAAGATCACCGAGAAGGCCATGTGTGACATTGTCTTCGAGCACGTCGGCAAGGCCACGTGGATGGAAAGCATGAAGTCGCTCAAGACCGGCGGGAAACTCGTGACCTGCGGCGCCACCACCGGCCCTGAAGCCAGCTTCGACATCCGTTTCCTTTTTGCGCGCCAGCTTTCCTTTCTGGGCTCGTTCATGGGCACCATGGGAGATTTTCACCAGGTGCTCCATCACATCTTTGCCGGTAAGATCAGACCGGTGGTGGACAGGAGTTTCCCCTTGCGCGAGGCCGCGGCAGCCCACCAGCGCCTGGAGAAGAGCGAGCAGTTCGGGAAAATTATCCTGAACCCGTAGCACAACACCTCACCACTGATGACACAGATTGAACTGATCAGAACGGATGATGCATAGCGACGGCAAGCTGCCGAGCTTGATGGTCTGGGGCTCTCGGTGAGCCATACGTACCCGGGCAGCACATTAGTGCCGTCACCAACGGGCGTGTATGTTTGGGCTTTAGCCTCTGCAGGTATCAGGGCATCGGCTTTAGCCGTGCCGTAAAGGTCGAAAAATGAATCGGGCTTTAGCCCTTGAAAAGCGGAAACGATGAGCATCGCTGCCATGCCGGATGCAAAACCTGTACAGCAGGAACAGAATCGTTTTACTTCCGGCCCCGCCATCGTTCTCTACATCGCCGGCGCCAAGCTGCTCCTGCACCTTCTCACCGTAACTCGTTACGGAATCTTTCGCGACGAGATGTATTACCTGGCTTGCGCGCGGCATCTGGCCTGGGGATACGTGGACCATCCGCCGCTGACAGTATTCATCGCATGGATCGGGCGGCATGTGTTCGGCGATTCGCCGCTCGCCATTCGCTTGCTGCCGGCGCTGGCCGGAGCGGCGCTGGTGTGGCTCACCGGCAAGCTCGCGCGAGACATGGGCGGCGGACGCTTTGCCCAGGCAGTCGCAGCACTCGCCGTGGTGGTGGTCCCTCCTTACCTGATCTCGAACCACTGGCTCACCGATAACGCATGGGAGCCGCTGATGTGGATGGGCTTGGCCTGGCTCGTTGTCCACGCCGTCAACGCCGGCGACGAGCGCTCGTGGCTATGGTTTGGCGTGCTCGCCGGTCTGGGCTTTGAGAACAAGTATTCCATCGCGTTCCTGCTGCTGGGCGTGCTCGCAGGCGTGGCACTTACGCCGGAACGCCGCTTCCTCAAGAGCCGCTATTTGTGGTTGGGTGTGGCCGCGTGCTTCCTGCTCTCGCTGCCGAACTTCCTCTGGCAATGGCAGCACCAATTTCCGTTCCTGGAGTTGATCCACAACGTGCGCATGAACAATCGCGACGTGGTGCGCGGGCCGCTTGCCTTTATCGCCGACCAGGCGATAATCATGAATCCGGTCCTTGTTCCGCTGTGGATCGGAGGGCTGTACTGGTTTTTCTTCGCGCGCGAGGGACGGCGGTACCGTGCGCTGGGATGGGCATTCGTCGCGGTGCTGGCGGCGTTCATCGCGCTGAAGGCCAAGAATTACTATGTAACGCCGGTGTACCCCATGCTGTTTGCCGCGGGCGCAATTGGATTCGAGCGCTTTACCAGTTGCCGGCCCATGGGAAAAGCCGCCCGCGTGCTTTATGTCGCGCTGATCGTCGGCGTTGGGATGCTCTTGGCTCCGCTGTCCGTGCCGGTACTGGCTCCAGAAACCTTCCTTCGTTACCAGGCAGCGCTGCATCTTGTCCCGCCCGAGATCGAGCACCAGAACAACGGCCCGTTGCCGCAGTGGTTTGCCGACGAGTTCGGCTGGCAGGAGATGGTGGAGAAAGTGGCCAAGGTCTATAACGGCCTGCCGCCCGAGGAGCGCGCGCGCACGGCGATCTTTGCCAACGGTTGGGGCGAGGCCGTGGCCGTTGACTTTTACGGCCCCAAGTACGGCCTGCCGCCGGCCATCAGCAAGCACAATCAATACTGGCTCTGGGGACCGCGCAATTACGACGGCAGCACGGTGATCGTCCTGCGCAGCGACGGCAGCGGCGACCGCCGGCACTTTGAGAGCGTCGAGGCCGCCGGCCGGGTGGAGCATCCGTACTCGCGCCGCGATGAGTGGTTCACCATCTGGCTTTGCCGCGGACCAAAGTTCAACCTGCAAGAGGTGTGGCCCAGCATGAAGCAGTTCGATTAGTGCCGGCCATTGCGAAATGAATTCGGGATCCGCGACGACATAGAAGCTCTCTCACTAACAACTACCAACTGACGCTACTAGTGCGGTCAGATAGCCGGGTTATCGGCTTTCGTAAGTGTCAAGAGCAGAGAATACGCGCGGATATCGAAGGGGCCACTATCAAAAGCCTACAGGTAAGAGTTCTCTCATCAATTGTTCTATGTGTTGGAACCACATACCTTAGATATTCAGAAATCTATTTTCAAAAATAAACTCACGGGAGAAAGCGGTCCTTATACCTGTCGAATAGTCAAAAAACTACTTGGCGGATAAACAGATTTTGCATAGGATGTTGCGTGTGTGTTCACAAAGAAGATTACCGTGAAGTGGATATCCGGAGCATAATAGATAACAATAGAAAGGAACCTAGTCTATGATCAAACAGGAGGCGCTCCCCGGGGACAGCTCTGGCAAACAGAAAAAAGACACAACAAATAGCAGCAACAAGCTTTAGCTAAGTTCCTACTTGCGTTCGATGGCACGGTGAGCAATAATCTAGCTGTGCCGTCGAACGTCTAGGATGGTGACGTGATGAAGCAGTGCATACTGTTGCTTCTGTTGGGAATCACGCTTTTCGTATCCGCTCAAAGTCGACCCGCCCCGCAAAAACCAAAAAACGAGTTTGCTGCCAACATGCTGAGTGCGGCGGAAGCCGGCGCTTCGAATCTTCAGGGAATTGACCGTGCTTACGCGTACTGGCTGATTTCAAGGGTATTCGCCGGCATCGATGTGCGCCGGGAACGGGAAGTGCTGAAGAAGAGCTGTGAAGCAGCTTTGGCCCCGGATCCGGACCCGGCCAACAGTACTTTCCGAAACAAAGTACAGTTCGACTGTATTCGCCGCATGAAGGCCCTGCAACCGAAGACAGCCTCGCAACTGCTGGCGATGGCAACAGCGGAGGTGCGTCAGCAGATTCTTGCCGAACAAGCCGTGAAAACTGCTCGTTCCGGCGACCTTGATACGGCACTTACCATGCTCTCGTCTGAAATTGGGCAAGGCGCCAGGTATCCCTACGAGCACGCTCTCGAAATGATACGCACGCTGCCCACCGACGACCGCAGTGGGAAAGACCGTGTCTTCGCGCAGGCGCTGGGATATTACCGCCAGAAACAGAATCGCTTTGATGTCGGTATAGAAGACCTGGGTACTTTTGTCGTCCGCTTCTGGCGGGAACTGTCTCCAGGCCTGGTTCTGATGGCGATAGACGAAATTCTAGATACAGCGCGGGAGGAGGATGCGGCTGACTCCCACCTGGAACTCAAGTTGACCAGTGGTTCCAATGTCGTGATGTTTGGTTCGTTGTACCAGTACAGATTGTTTCAGCTCCTGCCCGTCATCCGGGCGTTTGATCCTTCGCGCGCCGATGATCTAGTGCAACAAAACGTGCAAGCGGGCTCCGCCCTTGCCAAGTACACGTCCGGGCTTGCTTCGCTTTCTAACAGCTATTCAGGCGCGGCCGCCAGCGATGAGTCATTTACCATGACTTTCCAGGTAGGCTCCGGCCCCGGGCGTACGGACTCCGGCACTTCCATGCGGACATCGGAGATTTACCGCCATGGGAATGAAATCTTGGCCGCTTTCGGTAAAGACCCGGATGCCGCCTTGAGCAATGCCTTGTTGCTGCAGGATGAACCCGGCCCCACAGGATCTCCCAAAGCGGAGGCACTCCTGCGAATCGCGCAACTGTCGGAAAAGAACCATCCCGGTGTCGCCGTCAATGCTCTTCAGGAGATGAACAAACTGATAGAAAACTTTTCCACGCTGGACCAATGCCGCTATTTGATTTTGATGGGTGAGCGGTACTTGCGGCTGAAAAGGCCCGATCTGGCGCGCAGTGTGGTGGCTGAAGCGATGCGGAAGGTCAAAAAGCTATATGAAGTTGACACGAACTCTGACGACCCAAACCTGGCACTGAAGTCTTCGTGGCCTTCTACGGCCGTTTCACGAGCGTGCGTGTCGATTGCCACCCAGGTATCCTCAAAACTCGCCGACGAGACGATTCAGGACTTGCCAGACCCAGATCTGCGAGTGTTCGCCAGAATCGAGCGCGCCAGTGGCTTGGTGAGGATGCCAAGTTATCCAGCTCTGATCCAGGAGCGCCATAAGGAGAACAGGGTTTATCGGATCTTGGCTTTTCCGATCCCCTCTGCGCAGAGCCAGTCTGTTAGAGAACAGGCCATGAACTAGGCTGCCGACGAAGGAAGCGCTTAACGATCTCAACATTGTCGCCTACGCGAATTGCGCCAGGCTCAATCACGGAACAATCGAGCGCCGCCGTGCCGTCCAGGTCGCGAACGATGCGCAGCAACACGGAACTGTCCTGCTTCTGCGTGTCCGGGTCAAACGTGGTCATCACGCAGCGCTCGCGCAGCTTGACCATGCGGATGCCCACATCGCCAATGGCCAGAACGCTGCCGGGCCAGTCGCGCTCTTTGAGCCCTTCGACTCCGGAGATAACGATGTTCGGCCTGAGGCGGCGGCGATCGATCTTCAGATACTCGACCGTTCCATCGGTCGCGACCAGCAGCGGGAGAATGTCAAACCGCTCCGGTCCCGGCACCCGCACCAGGCTGACCTGCTCACCAGCGGCGTTGTTAACCAGGTGCAAAGCTGCCTCGGAGTCCCAGCGATGGCCATTGATGGTTGGAACTCCCCCGTCATTGATCGAACCTTGCAGTCCCAGCAGAGTGGGCCGCGTCCGCGAAGTGAGCGGGCGGCCGTTGAGCGCACGCATCACCACGATCTCGCGGTCGCCGGGAATGCCCAGCGGCGTGATTTCGCTCTGTTGAAGCTGCTCGCCCTTCAGACTCTTAACCGGATAACGCCAGATTTCGGAGATCTGCATCGCCTGTAGTTCGATGTCGGACTGACGGCGACCGATTCAGCAATTTGCTCAGGACAGTTGCTTAGGGCCCAGGGCGTACAATGGCTTGCCTTGGCAGTTACTCAACATTCCGGATTTCAACCGGCATAGCTGTCCTGTATGGTTTTTTGTGACGAAAAGCTGCGACTACCGTCTCATCATCTGTACAGGGGAGTGAGCGATGACTCCTGCATCTGAATCGGCAACTGCGACCGGGACGGCAGCAGAACTCGACAAGATTATCGCGCCAGGCGTTGCGCGGGTTGCTGCGATTGATCTGGTTCGCGGCGCGGTGATGCTGCTGATGGCGATCGACCACGTCAGGGTCTATTCCGGCCTTCCTGCCGGCGGCCCCACGCCGGGTATTTTCCTCACGCGCTGGATCACGCATTTTGTAGCGCCGGCCTTTATCTTTCTCGCCGGCACCTCTGCCTTTCTCCACGGCCGCAAACTTGCCGGCGCCGGCGCGCTGGCCCGGTTTCTTTTGACACGCGGCTTGTGGCTTGTGCTGCTGGAGCTGACCGTGTTGCGCGTGGCTTGGACGTTTAACTTCGACTTCAGCCAATACCTGCTCGCGGGCGTGATCTGGGTGATCGGATGGTGCATGGTCCTGCTGGCCGGTTTGATCTTCCTGCCGACGTGGGCGGTGGCGACGTTCGGCCTGGTGATGGTCCTGGGACACAACATCCTCGACGGGTTCTCCCAGACCTTGTACCCGTTCGTGGAAAAGAGCTCCTGGGGTTGGTTGCTGCAAGTGCTGTACTTCGGTGGCCCAGTCCAGATCGGCGAACACGGGCCGACTTTGTTTGTGCTGTATTCAATTGTTCCCTGGATCGGCGTCATGGCGCTGGGTTACGCGTTCGGACGGGTTGCTACCATGGACGCCGGCCCGCGTCGTCGCATCTGCATCGCGCTCGGCACTGCGGCGATTGCGTTATTCCTGGTGTTGCGCGGCTTCAATCTTTATGGCGACCCGCGGCCATGGAGCGCACCCAAGCCGCCGGCGGTGCAAGCGCAGCAATCTGCGCCGGGTGCGCATGCGTCTCAAACCGTGCCAAGTCCTGCGCCCAGGCGTCCGCAAGCGCCGGCTTGGATCTCGTTCTTGAACACGAACAAATATCCCGCATCTTTGCTGTTCCTGCTCATGACGCTGGGCCCCATGCTTCTGCTATTTCCCTTCATGGAAAATTCCGGGCGTGTGTTTGGCGCCCTTACCACGTTTGGCCGCGTACCGTTCTTCTATTACGTGTTGCACATTCCGCTGATTCACCTCGCGGCGATGGTTGTTTCCCTTGCGCGGTCGGGCTCGGTTTCTCCCTGGCTGTTCCTCAACCATCCGGTCATGATCCCGCCGGCTCCGCAAGGATACGTCTGGAGTCTCGGCTTGCTGTACCTGGTGTGGGCGCTGGTAGCGGCAACGCTCTACTTCCCCTGCCGCTGGTTCGCCGGCTTGAAACAGCGGCGCAAGGACATCAGGTTCCTTAGTTATCTGTGAAGTCGAGTGTGTGGCACCGGCAATCTTGCCGGTGCGGCTTTCCTCAGGACGTTTCGAGCACAGGCAAGAGTGCCTGCGCCACACAAGTGCCTGTGCCACACACTCAAGATGCGCTCAGTGACGCATAGAACGTTCTTCGCTGGACTTGGCTTCCTGCTGTACACTCTTCGGTCATGAAAATCAGGCTGATTCCGGCAATTGTCGTTCTTTTTGCGATGGTGCCTACCGGGCAGGCGCAACGCCCCAACGCACCCAACCCTGAACTTGTCGCCCAGCGCACCGCGCTCGAAAAGGAGTTGGAGTCAGTGGCCATCATCGAGCGCAAGGTGATGGTGCCCATGCACGACGGCAAGCGCATGGCAGCGGACATCTACCGGCCCAAAGACGAGTCGAAGAAGTATCCAATCATCTTCAGCCGGACGCCCTACAACTTCAACTACTGGGACGTGCGCAACGGCACGTTCGCCGACATGTCCGGGCCGCTCGGCGCGGTGAAGCGCGGCTATGCTTACGTGGTGATGAACGAGCGCGGGCATTTTTTCTCTGAAGGCAACTATGACATTCTGGGCCCTCCGCTCACCGATGGCGTTGACGCCGTTACTTGGCTGACCACGCGCCCGTGGTCAAGCGGAAAACTGGGAACCATCGGATGCTCTTCCACCGCGGAGTGGCAGCTGGCGGTGGCCGCTCAAGGCACGCCGGGATACACCACCATGATCGCGCAAGGGTTCGGCGCCGGCGTGGGACGCGTGGCGCCCTACTTCGAGCAGGGCAACTGGTATCGCGGCGGCGCCGTGCAGATGCTGTTCATTGCCTGGCTCTATGGCGAGCAGGGCCAGGTGCGGCCCATGTTTCCGCCCAACGCTTCCCAAGAAGACCTGATTCGCGTGTCGAAGTCATTCGACCTGGCGCAGCAGTTGCCGCCGGTGGACTGGTCCAAGGCGCTGGCGCACCTGCCGGAAAAGGACATCATCAAGGCCGTGGACGGCCCTCACGGGATCTTTGCCGACCCCATGCCGGTGGATACCGGCGGCGCCATGATCACGCGCGCGCCCAACGATCCCGCATGGTCCAAGGGCGGATTGTGGCACGACAACATGAAGATCAACATGCCCGGCTTCTGGTTCATGTCCTGGTATGACGTTTCCGTGGGCCCGAACCTGGCGGCGTATAACTTTGTGCGCAAGAACGCCCTGCCGGAGATCGCCAATCAGCAGTACGTGGTGATCGCGCCCACCCTGCACTGCTCGTACAAGCGAGCGACGGAAGACACGGTGGTGGGCGAACGCCACGTGGGCGACGCGCGCCTCAACTATGACGAGCTGACCTATGGCTGGTTCGACCATTTTCTGAAGGGCGAAGACAATCATGTGCTCGAGACCATGCCCAAGGTCCGGTATTACACCATGGGCATGAACAAGTGGCAGACGGCCGACACCTGGCCGCCTCAGGGGGCGCAGCCCATGACGCTTTATCTTGCGAGCGCGGGCCAGGCCAACACCTTGAAAGGCGATGGCATGCTTGCCGCCACGGCCCCGGCCAAGAATGAGGATAAAGACACGCCCGATCGCTTTACCTACGATCCCATGAACCCCGTGCCGTCGTATGGGGGCAACGTGTGCTGCACCGGCAACGCCGTGAGCGGCGGCGCCTTTGATCAGCGCAAGATGGAAGAACGTCCAGACATTCTGGTGTACACATCGGACGCACTGAAGGAAGGCATGGAGGTGAGCGGCCCAATTGAAGCCACGTTGTATGTTTCGTCGGACGTAAAGGACACCGACGTGACCATCAAGTTGATTGATGTACTGCCGGACGGCACGGCCTACAACCTGGACGAAACCATCCAGCGGCTGCGCTATCGCAACGGCTATGACAAGCCGGTGGCGTGGCTGGAGAAAGACAAAGTCTACAAAGTCACGCTACAGCCCATGAACACCAGCAATTATTTTGACGCCGGCCATCGCATCCGTATTGAAATTTCTGGGAGCAATTTCCCGCGCTTTGACCGTAACCTGAACACCGGCGGAAACAACTACGACGAAGACCACGGCTTGGTCGCGCACACCGCCATTCATCATTCCAAGCAGTATCCGTCAGCCATTACGCTAACGGTGGTGAAGCGCTGAGGGCCATCTGGTGATCGAGTGATCTGGTAATCGGAAAAGCCAAGAGCCAAGAGCCAAAAGCCGAAGAGCCCGCAGCTAGTAGCTAGCGGCTGCTCACCAGCACCGCCACCGGAAAGCTGTAGTAAATCTTTCCGTTCTCCATGCGCGTGTTCAGGTCCAGCGTGTTGCCGGCGACGGAGTCAGCAAAGATTTTGCGGATTCGTTCATCATCTCCGGGATTGGGGAATGAACGGGAGAGCAGGTCTTCCAGTTCACACTCCACACGGTAGTGGCCAATGCGGGGTTCCGGGAGTCCGGCCTTGATGAAAAGCCCGCGCAACTCCTCTTCCGGCATCGCCCGCACGTGTGAAGGATCGCGCAGGCGCTCTTCGGCGTTCAGAGCATCGGCCTTGTCCGCAGCCGGAGCCATGTCAGCGACCACGATTCTTCCTCCCGGCTTGCACACGCGCTTCTTCTCCTTCAGCACCACGAGCGGATCTTCAAAATGATGGAAAGCGAAACGCGAGCTGACGATGGAGAAACTCGCATCGGGGAAGGGAAGATGGGTCACATCGCCCTGCTGCCAGGTCAGGTTCGTGAGCCCCTGTTCGCCCTGTGCCTTGCGCGCCTGTTCCAACATGGCCGGAGTGAGATCAATTCCGGTGGCATGCCGGACCACGCGGGCAAAAGCGCAGGCCAGCAGTCCTGGCCCGCAAGCCACGTCAAGGGATGTGTCTTCCGGGCCGGCTTCCGCGGAGCTGACGATGAACTCCAGGGCTTTCTGATTGCTTACGCTCGGCGATTGTGAAAATGGCTCGGCCTGGCGCGTGAACTGGTCGAGGATGCGGGCGTTGTGGGAAGACATGCAGGAGCCATGTTACCATCCACGAAGTTTTTATTGCGCGGGCGATTTTTCGGGATTCGCCGCGAATCAACGCGAACAGATACGAATCAATCGTGATTGCGTGTTTCTTGTTGTCTGACCTTTGTACAGGAGGTGCCACACGGCAAGTGTTCTTCCAAAATGGCTCCGGCTTATCTGGCTCGGACTGGCGCCACTTGGGTTATCGTTTGCGGCGCGGATTGCATGGGAGAAAACCGTTTGGACGTGGTCCGAGGGGCCTCAGATGGTGGGGTTCAGTCTTATGCACATCCACCCCGGCTTCTACATCGCGGGCCTCTTCTGCTGTTTTGCCCTCGGACTGTGGCTCCTTCTTGCCGCGATCTACCTCTTCGAAAAACGCCGGGACATCTCCAAATGGGACATCATCATGACCTTCCTTAGCTCGTTTGCAATTGTGGCCCTAGTGGTCCCCGGCTCTCTTTTCGCCTGATGTTCTGCGCCCTTCCCTCCGCTTCCGCTATCCAATTACAATAGAACCCAGCCATGAGCGACCATCTTGTGAATCCCGACGTTGAGCGTGAACTCCTGACCGACCGGTATGCCAACACCGCGGGCAACACCGCCGCGGACAGCGCCCGCCACATGCGCGAAGTGTTGTTCGGCAGCGAGCAGCCCCAGGGCGTGGTGATGACCACCCTCGACAACGTGGTCAACTGGATGCGCAAGAGCTCCATCTGGCCCATGACCTTCGGCCTGGCCTGCTGCGCTATCGAGATGATGGCCATGGGCGCATCGCGCTTCGATATCGCGCGCTTCGGCGCCGAGGTGTTCCGCCCCTCGCCCCGCCAGTCCGATTTGATGATCATTGCCGGGCGCGTCTCGCAGAAGATGGCCCCGGTGATCCGCCAGCTCTGGGAGCAGATGCCCGAGCCCAAGTGGGTGATCTCCATGGGCGCGTGCGCCACCTCCGGCGGCGTGTTCAACAATTACGCGCTGGTGCAGGGCGTGAACCAGGTGATCCCCGTTGACATCTACGTCCCCGGCTGCCCGCCCCGCCCGGAGCAGTTGATCTATGCCATCACGCTGCTGCAGGAAAAGATCCAGAAAGAGCGGGGATCGTTCAAGAAGGCGCTGAACCTGGCGTAGAAAAACAGCCGTTAGCATTTAGCCATTAGCCTTTGGCTTGTCCCTCGATTAGGATGAGCGCCTCGCGTGCCTTGGGCCTATTTGCACGCTTGAGCGATCCAGGTATCTTCTGCAATGATTCCTGCAATCAATCCCGAGCTGAAACGTCTGCTTCCAACGCTGGCCTTGGGCTGTGTTTACGCCACTGTGCAGGTTGAACAGTACAGCACAGCTCTTTGGCAGGAAATTGACCAGCATCTCTCTCGACTTGGAACGGCCCACAAGCCGGAGGCGATTGGCTCCCTCCCTCAAATCGCCGCTATGCGCGTGGCTTACAAGGCGCTGGGCAAAGATCCCTCCCGTTATCGAGGATCGGCGGAAGCGCTCTTGCGTCGTGTGCTCTCGGGTAAAGGTCTCTACCAGGTCAACACTGTAGTGGACACCAACAATCTGGTCTCGCTGGAGAGCCTGCTTCCCGCCGGTTCTTATGACCTTTCGAGAGTGGTTGGGCCGATCGAGTTACGAATCGGCGCGCCGGGAGAAAGCTACCAAGGTATCGGCAAGGACCAGATCAACATCGAGAACCTGCCGGTCTTCGCCGATGCTAACGGCCCGTTCGGCAGTCCCACCAGCGATTCTGAGCGGGCAATGATTCGACCCGAATCGACAGAAATCCTGATGGTGATCTTTTCGTTTGCGGGAAAAGACGGCCTGGACGCCGCGACCTCACGGGCCGCCGATTTGCTCCGCCGCTACGCCCAGGCCGAAAGAGTTGAAGTGAAACTCGTGGCTTAATGCTTTTGCAGGTCAGGCGTTCTTTCCCGCCGCCATGGCTTTCATGATGAAATCCTGCACTTCGTCACTCCAGGGTCTCTGGAAGTTAGCCGGGGCCCCCGGCGAGCCCGGTTTTGGCTCGCTGGGGCGAGGCCAGTTGCCCTGGTCCGCATAGAGTTTGTTGACGCCTTTCTGGATCTCCGGATCGCCGCCGGTAAAGCCGCGCACCAGTTCGGCCCAGCGCCGGGCCAGGGCCTGGGCTTTCGGTCCCGCAGGGTCTTCTCCAGCCGCGATGGCAGCTTCGATGTCAGCGATCAACGCCTGCCACTGTTGCGTAACTTGCGCCTGCAGCTCCGGCGTCCAGAGCTTTTTGCGCTCTTCGACTTTGGCCTGCGCTTCCGGGCTGTAATACTTCTTGGTCCAATCCATATTGCTTTCCATCTCCATCACCTCGATGATCTTTTTCAAGGCAGCCCAATCCGGCCGATTGCTGGACTTGATGGTGCGCTCCGCTTCGTCGATCGCCTGGAGCGCGCGCGTGATCTGCTGATGTTTTTCCTTGAGCAGTCCGCGTTGCAAGCGAAGCGTTGCCGCCAAGTCCAGATCGCCGTGGTCGAGCAGATCCTTGATCTGTTTAAGAGGCAAGCCGATGAATTTCAGCGTCGTGATCTGCTGCAGGCGGCCGAAGTCCCGCTCGCCGTACAGGCGATACCCCGCGCCGTTGCGGCCGCTGGGCTTCAACAATCCCAGCCGGTCGTAATGGTGCAGCGTGCGCACGGTGACGCCCGCTCTTGCGGCAAATTCACTCACTTTGTACATCGCCGGTCTCTCCAGATTATCTTGGGGGCTGACGTTGCGTCATGGTCAAGGCCTATTGTTACGCCACAGCTCTCTTTCGTATCACCGTGCCTCGCCGCCAGGATCTGAAGCAATTAGCAGTTAGCAATTAGTCTCTGGCCCAGCTAAAGCAGAATCATGCATCGTAAACACCCTAAGCACCTCGATGGGCGCAAGGGCTGGCTTTTGCTGAGCTAACTGCCAATTGCCAATTGCTAAATGCTCGATTTCGGGCAGCAGAACTGCCTCCATCGGCATCCCATTAGGCTGACGGCAGGCCCCTGAATGCGATATCACAAGCTTACCCTGATTGTTCTCATCCTGAGTTGCGCGTTGGCGGCGTGGGGAGCCAAGTTGCGCCAGGTGGCCATGGTGGACCTGCCCGGCGAGCCCGGTTTCAACCAGGTGGCCATCGCCAACGGGCAGGTGGTGATCAGCCGTCCTGCCACCAATACGATTGAGATTTTCAGTCCGGTAAAGCGGCGCGTGATCGCCCGCATCTCCCAGATCAAGGGCCCGCGCGGCATCGCCGTGGATGACGAGGCGTCGCGTGTGTACATCGCGCTGGCCGGGAGCAACAGCATCGCGGTGATCAACAGCCACAACTGGCAGGTGGAAAAGCTGGTGCAAGTGGAGCACCGGCCGGAGAAGCTGCTGTGGGTGGCGGAAACCAAGACGCTCTATGCGAGCAGCCTGCGCGATCGCACCATCAGCATCGTGGACCCGATCGCTGGAAGCGAAACCGCGGTCATAGCGCTGGACGCGCTGCCTCAAGACATGGTTTACGATCCAGCGCGCGAGGAACTGTTGGTCACTCTTGAAGACCTGGCCCAGGTGGCGCTGATTGACAACGCGGGAAAAATCACCGACCGGGTCAAGCTGATGGCCTCCGCACCCACCGGTCTCGCGCTGGATGCGCAGAGGCGGCGCTTGTATGTGGCGGTCCGCTACGCGGTGGTGGTGCTGAACGCCGACACGGGCGTTGAAATCTCGCGCATCGCCGCGCCCGGGGGTACCAGCACGCTGGTGCTCGATCCTGACCGCAACCTGCTCTACGCTGCAGGCGGCGACGGCTCCGTGCTCGCCATCGACCTTACGCGCAACGTGGTGGACCACGAACTGCCCACGGACGTGAAGGGCTATAGCATCGCCTACGATCCCGCGCACAAGATGCTCTTCATGCCCGGCGGGCGTGAAGGTCGCTCCAAGATGGTGATCCTGAGGCCCACCGCGATGGTGGAACGGGAACTGGACGGCCCGCAAACGGCGGAGAATCGTGGTTCGACCGCACAGACAGCGCAAAAATAGTTTTTCCCGAAGTCTCAAGTTCTTCTCAAATCCCGAACCCGCGGTGTTTGCGGGTGAGGGATCCCTGCTCCCCGAAATGCTCAAATGGGCGCAGATGTGCAATCCAGAGTGGCCTACCAGAGAATAGGGATCCCTCACTTCGCTCGGGATTTCAGAGAGAGTTCCTCCATCTCCTCCAGAGACCGCGGCCAGTCTTCGCGCAGCAAGCGGCTCAAAGCGCGGTCAGCCAAAAGTTTTCCGCCGGTCTGGCAGCGAGCACAGTAGTTGGTTTCATTGGAAGCGTAGCGGATGCGCTGGACTTTGGCGCCGCAACGCGGGCAGGGCTGGCCGTAGCGTCCGTGGACGGCCATGCCTTCGCGAAACGCGGTGACCTTTTCAGGAAAGTTGCCGCCAGCACTCTGGCGCAGCTTTTCTTTCCATTGATTGAGCGTCTCCCGCGTGGACTCATAGAGCCGGGTAATCTCGTCCGGGTCAAGGCGCTGCGTGAGTCCCACGGGAGAAAGTTGCGCGTGGTGGAGGATTTCGTCAGAGTAGGCGTTGCCGATGCCGCTGAAGATATGCGGATCAGTCAGAGCGCGCTTCAGCGTGTGATTGGCAGAGGTGAGCGCGGCTGCGAACTCGTCCCGGCTGGCGGCGAACACATCGATTCCGCCGGGATCAAGGCGGGCGAGCTCTGCTTCGCCGGCAACCAGATGAAGCGATGTGCGTTTGCGTGAGCCTGCTTCCGTCAGCGTGAGCGTGCCCGAATCGAAGTCAAGCGCGGCAAGCGTGCGCCTGCCGTCGGGCACAATGCGTTTGGCGCTCCAATGCAGCCGGCCGGCAATCATGAGATGGAAGACCAGCCAGAGGTCGTTATCCAAACCGATTGCGATTCGCTTTCCCAGGCGGCGAAGCGCCTTCACACGATGGCTCTGTACGCTCTCAAGTGGAGGTGTGGCGGTGCGCAGCAGCGATGGCCCGGCAACGTGGATACGCTCCAGAACGCGGCCCAGAATGCGCTGCTCCAGCGCTTCAATATAGGCAACGACGTCAGGCAGTTCCGGCACTTTCAGAGCCCAGCCTTACTTGGGGCGCCCCAATCTCATGACACTCCGGACATCATCTTCTTTGTGGGCTTGATGAGCACGGCCAGGACCACGGCGGCGACCAGGCAGATGAGGGCCACGGAGCCGAACAGCTTGGGCAACGGCATGGACTCAAACAAGGAGCCGGCCTTGCCCGCCATCCAGTTTCCGACACTGGCGGCCAAAAACCAGATGCCCATCACAAAGCCGCCCGCCCGGGCGGGCGCGAGCTTGGTCATCGCGCTCAGGCCCACAGGGCTCAGGCACAATTCACCTACGGTCTGCAGGAAGTAACAGCCCACCAGCCACCAGGGCGATACCTGCGCCCCGAAGGCCGCGGGAACCATGATGGCGAAGGCCAGCCCGCCGAAGACCAGCCCCAGCGAGAACTTGGATGGACTGGAAGGATCGCGGCGGCCGAGCCAGAGCCAGATCCAGGCAAACACCGGCGCCAGGGCGATGACGAGGATCGGCTGTACGGACTGGAACCATGCCGCCGGGAACTCATAGCCGAGCACATGGCGGTTGGTGTTCCTCTCACCAAAGAGATTCAACGAAGAGCCGGCCTGCTCGAAGGCGGCCCAGAAGATGGCCGCGGCGGCAAACAACACGAAGATGGCGACCGCGCGTTTGCGTTCTTCCGCGGACCACCCGCTGCCGAAGATCATCCAGGAGAAAACGGCCACGGTGATCGCAGCCAGGAGCCAGCCGAGTCCGGCGGAGATTGCGTCGGCGGTGACTTGAATGATGCCGGCTGAAGCAAGCGCGGCCAGAGAGACAAGAAGCAGCAACAAGGCAATCGCGATGACTACGCCACTGCGCTTCTGCTTTGCATCGCGAACGGGATCGCCGGTGCTGGAGGGATTGAGGCCCGCTTCACCCAAAAGTTTGCCGCTGAGCGCGTATTGGATCAGACCCAAAACCATGCCGATCCCGGAAACGGCAAAGCCCCAGCGCCAGGTGAACCTGGCTGCTACCCATCCGCAGAGCAGGGGCGAGATGAAGGCCCCCAGATTGATGCCCATGTAGAAGATGGAAAAACCGGAGTCGCGGCGCTTGTCGCCGGTTTTATAGAGTTGGCCGACGATGGTGCTGACGTTCGGCTTGAGGAGGCCGGTGCCGATCATGATCAGACCCAAGCCGGCATAGAAGATGCCCACGCTGGGCGCGGCCAGGCAGAAGTTGCCGGCGGAGATCAGGATTCCGCCCAGGAACACGGCCCGGCGCTGCCCCAGCACGCGGTCCGCGAACCAGCCACCGGGCAGATTCAGCAGATAACCCGTGGCGGTGAAAAAGCCGTAGATCGCGCCGGCCTTCACCACACCAAAGCCGAGGCCGCCGCTCGAGACGCTGGCTGTCATAAACAGGATCAGCAGGGCGCGCGTGCCGTAATAGCTAGAGCGCTCCCACATCTCGGTGAAAAAGAGCGTGGCCAGCCCGCGCGGGTGGCCGAAAAATCTGGTGTCATTCTGCTGTGCGGTTGCCGTGGCTGCGAGCGTTTGTTCCATAATTAAGGTTTCCGGTAAGGCCAGTGTATTACGAGTGGCGGCCTTGCCCTTTCTCTAAATATCTAAGCTGCACCCTCTTTAAAGCCTTAGCCGCGATCTTCGACTTGCGGGTCTTGCACCCGATTACAAGTTTCGCAAAGCCTCTGCCAGGCGTTGCCGCACGGCGTCCGAGCCTGGCCCGACGACGCGAATGACTTTGTTGCGGCCGGTTTCGCCGCTGGCTATGGTAACCGAGGACCGCGGAATGTCAAAAAAATCGGCGAAGAATTTGATCACCGCCTGGTTGGCCCGGCCTTCCACCGGAGGCGCAGTCAGGGCCAGCTTGAGCGCGTCGCCCAGTGTGCCGGTGATCTGGTCCTTGCGCGC
This sequence comes from Candidatus Angelobacter sp., assembly GCA_036380095.1. Taxonomy (GTDB): domain Bacteria; phylum Acidobacteriota; class Terriglobia; order Terriglobales; family Acidobacteriaceae; genus Angelobacter. The sequence goes on from DASVFK010000191.1 coordinate 57,259, forward strand.
GCGGGGATGGACCTTCACGGCAAAAGTTGCGCCTTTGGCGGATTCATGGACGGGGATCATGCGGCGGGCTTTGGCCTCTCGCCAAAAATGGCGGTACCCACGCGCACGCAGGTGGAACCCTCTTCAATGGCTACTTCAAAATCGTGCGACATGCCGATGGAGAGCACGCCCATGGCAACACCGGGGAGCTTGCGCGCGGCAATCTGGTCGCGCAGGTCGCGCAGCAGACGGAAGTACGGCCGCGCGCCTTGTGGGTCGTCCGTGTGCGGCGGAATCGCCATCAGCCCGCGAATCCGCAGATGACGGAGTTCGGCCGCTGCGTGGAGCAACTCGTCCAACTCCGGCGAATCCAGAGGGATGCCGCTCTTGGTTTCTTCTGCGCCTACCTTGATTTCAATCAATACCGGCAGCACTTTGCCCGACTGCTCCGCTGCCTGGTCCAGCTTCTGCGCCAAACGCAGTGAGTCCACGGAATCAACGGCGCCGAACATCTCCACAGCCTTCTTTGCTTTGTTGCTTTGCAAATGTCCGATCAAATGCCATTCGGCGCCTTTGAGGTCCGCGAGCGACGGTGCCTTTTCCGCGAACTCCTGCACGCGGTTTTCACCAAAGACGCGGAGCCCTGCCGCGTAAGCTTCGCGTATCCGTGCCGTCTCCACCGTCTTGCTCACAGCCATGAGCGTGATCTCCGCCGGTTGGCGCCCGACACGAGCGGCAGCCGCAGCGATACGTCCGCGGACGAGGGCGACATTCTCGGCAATCGACATGAAGAAAAATTATATGCGACGACCCGTTCTACAATGATCGGACGATGATTGCCGCCGACACTTCTCTCGACTCCGTCCGCCAACTGATCCAGGCCCACAACTATGACCAGCTTCGCGAGCTCCTTTGCCGCACACATTTCTCTGACGTGGCCGATATGATCATCGAGCTGCCGCCGGAAGAAGAAGCCGTGATCTTTCGCGTCCTGCCCCGGGACCAGGCCAGCGCGGTGTTTTCATACCTGCCGTTCGATGCGCAGGAAGAGCTGGTCCATTCCTTATCCAGCAGCGTGATGCTGGAGATTGTGGACCACATGACTCCGGACGATCGCGTCCGCCTGCTGGAAGAGCTGCCGGCGGAGGTGACGCGCCGCTTGCTGGAAGCGATCTCTCCGGAAGAACTGAAGAGCGCGCGCCTGCTGCTGGGCTATCCGGAAAACGCTGCCGGCCGCTACATGACCCCGGAGTATGTCACTGTAAGTCCCACCATGACGGCCGCCGAGGCGCTGGAGCACATCCGTCGCGTGGGCCGGGGCAAGGAGACGCTGAACATCGTCTACATGGTGGACGAAACCGGGAAACTGGTAGAAGACATACGTCTCGGTTCGCTGGTGCTGGCAGAGCCTTCCACCAAGCTGACGGACATTCAGGACCCACCGCTGATCTGCGTGAAGGCCACAGACGACCGCGATCAGGTGCTGCAGCAATTCGAAAAGTATGACCGCGTCGCCCTGCCTGTGACGGACGATGCCGGCAAGATGCTGGGCATCATCACTATTGATGACGTGCTCGACGTAGCCGAAGCGCGCAACACCGAAGACATGCAGAAGATGGGAGGCATGGAAGCGCTGGACGCGCCTTATGCTCGCGTCAGCACCTGGACCCTGGTGCGCAAACGCGGCGGCTGGCTCTCCGCTCTTTTCCTGGGCGAGATGCTCACCGCCACGGCCATGGGCTACTTTGAAGGAGAGATCGCCAAGGCGGTGGTGCTGGCGCTGTTTGTGCCGTTGATTATCTCCAGCGGCGGAAACTCCGGCTCGCAGGCTTCGTCACTCATCATCCGCGCCCTGGCCCTGCGCGAGCTGCGTTTGCGGGACTGGTTCCGCGTGTTTCGCCGCGAGCTTCTCTCCGGGTTGGTGCTGGGAACCCTGCTGGGATCCATCGGCTTCCTGCGCATCGCCCTGTGGGAGCGCTTTCACCTCAGCGACTACGGCCCGCACCACTGGCTGGTGGCCATCACCGTGTGGGTCAGCCTGATCGGCGTGGTCACCTTCGGCACGCTGGCCGGGGCCATGCTGCCCTTCATACTGCGCCGGCTGGGCTTTGATCCGGCCACCAGTTCGGCCCCGTTTGTGGCCACGCTGGTGGACGTCACCGGGCTGATCATCTACTTCACGGTTGCGTTGTTCATTCTGCGCGGCGCGCTGCTGTGATGTGATGGCTAGCCGCTGAGGGACATTCAGGCCGCTTTCAGCCACGGGGTGGAGCAGGCATTCATGCCTGCGTTCTAGCCTTCCCAAATCGCCGGCTTTAGCCGCCGAGGGGCACACCAACTCAGAAGGCGCCTAGTGCTCTGAATCAAACTTGAGTACCGTCTGCAGCAGCACGTTGGCGCCGTTCTCAATGTCCTGCGGGCGCGAGAACTCTTTGGGCGAATGGCTGATGCCGCCGATGGAAGGAATAAAGATCATTCCCACAGGGCCGAGCCGCGCGATCTCCTGTGCGTCGTGGCCCGCGCCGCTGGGCATGGTCTTGGTGCTCAGCCCAAGCGACTTTGCAGTCTCATCGATCAACTTCTGGAATCCCTTATCGGTCAGCGCGGGGTGGCTGATGACAGGATCAGTAAAACTGAAGCGCGTCTGGTTCACCTTGCCCAGGCGCTCGGCTTCAGTGCGAATCTGGTCAAAGAGTGCGACGAATTTTTTCTCGTCCAGATCGCGCAGCTCCAGGCCTAGGACAACTTTGCCCGGGATCACGTTGTAAGCGCCGGGAGAAACCTTGATCCATCCAACCGTCCCGACCTGGCGGCCGGGGACGCCGGTGACGATCTGATTCACTTTCTCGATGAACCGCGCGGCGGAGAGCATCGCATCATGGCGCTGGTCCATGGGCGTGGTGCCGGCGTGATTGGCAAAACCTTCAATCGTCACGTCAGAGTGCAGGATGCCGACGATCCCTTCCACCACGCCGATATCGACCTTCTCCCGCTCCAGTGTGCCGCCTTGCTCGATGTGCAACTCGAAATAACCAGCGATGCTGCCGGGCTGCCGCCTTGCTGAAGCCAGGTCGTCAGGATTGCCGCCAACGATCCTTGTGCCCTCGCGAATTGTCTTGCCGCTCTGTGAAACCAGGCTGAGCAGTCTTTCATTCAGGCCTTCACCCAGCGCCTGGCTTCCGATGGTGCCGCCTTCTTCATTCTGGAAGACGATCACCTCGAGTGGATGGCGCAGCACGATCTTGTTTTCGCTGAGGACCTGGGCGACCTCGATGGCAGAAAGTGAGCCAACATCGCCATCATAGTTGCCGCCTTCAGGCACGGAGTCGATGTGCGAGCCGATCAGCAACGGCTTGAGGGAAGCGTCGCTGCCCGGACGAGTGCCCACGATGTTGCCGGCGGCATCAATTCGCACCTGGAGCCCGGCCTCTTTCATGAGGCTCATGGCGTATTCGCGTCCCTTGAGGTCGGCGTCGCTGTAAGCCACGCGGCTCACGCCTCCTTGCGGATTGCGTCCGAACTGCGACAACGCGTTCAGGTGGTCATTGATGCGCCGGCCGTTGACGTGGACTGGCGGGACGGTTTGTGCCGCTGCGGCCAGACTCAACAGCGCGATCAGGCAAAGAGAGAGCGGTTTCATGCGCAATAGTGTATAGCGTGTTTTGGAAAATGGGAGGCGAAGGGACACGCGTGGACCCAGAGAAGATTTGCTCCTCAACCTTTAGTGGTTGGCGGACCTACTTCGCCGCGGTCACGCCCGCTCCTCCACTCCCGAACCCGGGATCGGTAATCGCCCGCGTGTCCATCTGCGGAGCGTACTTCTTTACCACGCCGCCGATCTCGCTCGCCTTGCCGATTACCACGAACACCAGGTTGTCCATCGGGTAGTACTGCTTGATCACGCGCTGCGCATCGGCCAGGGTCATGCCGTCGATCTTGGAGAACAAGTCATCTATCTCCCGGCGGTCCAGGCCATGAAACTCGAGCTCTGCAATCAGGCCGGCAAGCTGGCGCGCTGTTTCAGTGGTGGGAGGAAACTGGCCTTCAATATAGTTCTTGGCCGACTTGAGCTGCTCTTCCGTTACGCCCTTTTCATGCAGCTGTTTCAACACTTCCAGGGTTTTGTCCAGGGCTTCGCCGGTGGTGGCGTTTTTTGTGTAAGTGGAGATGAAGAATGGGCCACGTGCCTTTCGCTGGTCAAAGCTGGAGCCGGCGCCATAGGTGAGGCCGGTCTTGATGCGCAACTCGGTGTTGATCATAGAGGTGAAGCGCCCGCCAAAAAGCGTGTTCACCACCTCAAGATAAACGCGGTCAGGATTGGTACGGGCGATTCCCATGTTGCCGATCCGGTAAAATGTTTGCGTCGAGTCGGGCTTATCGATCAGCAGGAGCCGTTTGCCTGTGACCGGCGCCGGCTCGAGCAAGGGCACGGCGGGCGCAGTCCGCGAAGGCCAGGAATCAAATTTTTGCGCGATCAGTTTCTCCATCTCAGTGGTGGAAAAATCTCCCGCCACGGCCAGGATGGTGTTGCCCGGGGAATAAGACGACTGATAGAACTTTTGCACGTCGTCGCGCTTGAGGTCGGCCAGCGATTTCTCGTCGCCTTCCACCGGACGCCCGTACGGATGGCTGCCGTAGAGATACGCGTTGAAGTAGGCGCCCATGACCGCCTGCGCGCGGTCTTTTTCTGACTTCAGCGAATCTACCCGCTGCTTCAGCAGCTTGTTGAATTCGTCCTGGGGAAACGTGGGGTTGAGCAGCGCGTCCGCCAGCAGGTCCAGGCCTTTCTCCAAATCTTTTTTGACGAACTCGGCGAAAACCCCGCTGGAGTCAGACGATGCGCCGGCACCGAACTGCCCGCCGATGAAATCAAGTTCGGAAGAGAACTGGTCTGCCGTGCGCGTTTTGGTGCCCTTGCGCAGCAGGCTGGCGGTCAGCCAAGCTGTGCCGTCTTTTCCCGCCGGGTCCGCGACCGAGCCCGCCTTCACAAGCACCTGGAATCCAACCAGCGGAACTGTGTGCTTTTCCATGAGCAGCACGGTCAAGCCGTTCTTGAGACGCACCTTCTTGAAAGGCGGCAGTTTCAGGCCCGCGGGCTGTTGCGCGGGCAACTCGGCAGCAAAAAAACTCATGGCCAGGACGGCCGCAATCAGGACAACTCGTTTCATAGATTTCTCCATATCGCAACCGGCTATTGTTTCGGCGGTTCCGGCTTCTCTGGGGCCTGCTTCTCGGGGACCAGGGTGGCCACGGTGCGGTTCTTGTCGCCAAGATATTTCCGCGCTACCCGTTGCAGGTCTGCCTTGGTGACCTTGTTGTAGCTCTCCACGGCGGTGAACAGTTTGTGGTAGTCGCCGAAGAAGACTTCATACGCCCCCAGGGTGTTGGCGCGGCCGCTGATGGTGCTGGTCTGGCGATAAAAGCCGGCCAGCACGATGTTGCGCGCCTTTTCCAATTCCTGATCGCTTACCGGATCGTTCTTGATCCGTTCCAGTTCCTCATAGACGGCTTTCTCCACCGCCTGCGGGTCCACTCCGGCCTTGGGCTGCGCGGTAATGGTAAACAGCGTGGGGTCGAATGCGAATTGAGAACCGCCGCCGATGTTGATGGCCAGCTGGTCCTTATCCACCACGCGCTGATACAGTCGCGAGCTCTGCCCGGAAAACAGGATGGTCTGCAGCAGGCTGAGAGCATAGTAGTCGGGCGAGGCGGTCTCGGGAACGTGGTACGCCATCATCACGATGGGCAGCTGGGCGAACTTCTTCACCGTGACGCGGCGTTCGCCCATCTGTTCCGGCTCAGCCGTAGTGATCTTGGCGGGCGGCGCGTGCGAGGGGATTGGCCCCAGCTTTTTCTCCGCGAGCCGGAAGATTTCGTCGGCGGAAACGTCGCCCACCACCACCATGGTTGCGTTGCTGGGTGAGTAGCCGGCTTCGAAGTGGTGCTTCAGGTCGTCCATGGTCCAGTTTTCGATGTCCACCATCCAGCCGACTACCGGCCATTGATAGGGATGTGCTGAAAACGCCGTGGCCCAAAGCTGCTCATTGAGGATGCCAAAATTATTGGAATCGACCGACGTGCGCCGCTCCGAGGCGACCACGCCGCGTTCGGAGGCGATGACCTTGGGCTCGAAGCTGAGGTTCTCGATGCGGTCTGCTTCCAAATCGAAAATCAGATCCATTGCGGAGCGGGGAAACCAGTCCTGGTAAACCGTGACGTCTTTGCTCGTATAGGCGTTGTTGGCGCCACCGGCGGCCTCCATGGTGCGGTCGAATTCGCCGGGGCCGTATTTCTTGGCCCCGTTGAACATCATGTGTTCGAAGAAATGTGACAGACCGGTGGTCCCCGGCCGTTCGTTGCGCGAGCCGATGCGGTAGAACGTGTACATGGCCACGTTGGGAATGGTGTGGTCCTCCTGCACCAGGACCTTCATCCCGTTCTTGAGCGTCTGTGTTTTAACGTCAAAGGTCTGCGCTCCGGCAAAGGCGACCATAAGCGCGGCAAAGACGACAAGACTGTACATCCGGTTCTTGCTTCTCATGAGTGCTCCAGTGATTTCAAACGATGCTGACGCGCGCAATTTGCTTCGGGTGGTTATTGTAAGTGGAATCGCTGAAACTCGCATGCTTTGCTAAGGTCTCCGCCTTGGAAAACTGCACCACGGAACAGCTAGGGGAATCCCTTGTGGTTTCCAGCAGTGGGAAGGGATCAACAAGAGGTGAGCCGGTACCTACCTCCTATGAAATTCAGAAGATCGCCCACTCTTGGCCTACGAGAATCCGTAAAATTTCTTGGTTTAGGAATTGTAAGTGTCTGGTTTACAATCGCCACCTGTTTTGGCCCTTTATTGGCAAAGCAAATTGGCGAAACTGCAAAGGCACCACCTCTTTTGATCGGTTTTGATCGTGGACTACACCCCTTTACCTGAAGGAGAGAGAAAATGAATCAACCCAAAGCCCCTCGCTGGAGGGGAATAGTACCCTACTTGTTATTGATCACAAGTTTGGTGCTGTTTTCCGCGACAGCGTTCCCCCAGGCGACAACGGGAGATATTTCCGGCATCGTCGTCGACAAAACAAATAGCGTCATCGCCGGTGCGAAAGTGGTTGCGACGCACGTTGATACGAACAAGACCTTCACTGCAACAACGAATTCCAACGGCGAGTTTCGTTTTACCAACTTGCCAGTGGGTTCGTACACGCTGACCGCCACGGCAAAAGGCTTCAAGGCCACTGTGATGAAGGATTTCCCGGTGGAGCTCAACAAGACGGCTTCCGCCCGCATGCAGATGGAGGTCGGTGAAGTCAGCGTCACGGTGGAGGTCACGAGCGTGGCCCCCACAATCGATACCACCACCTCGCAATTGGGAACTACCTTTGATACCAAGTTGCAGGACTACCCCACGGTTGCAGCCGGCGCATCGGGAGTGTTGAACCTCTCGCTGCTTCAGCCGGGCGTGGCCAGCAGCGGCGGCATCGGCGCCGGATCCGGACCTTCGGTCGGCGGCCAGCGGCCTCGCAACAACAACTTCACGATTGACGGCGTTGACAACAACGACAAGACCGTGACCGGGCCATCGCTGGTATTGCCCAACGATGCGGTGCAAGAATTCACGATTCTGGAGAACGTGTTCAGCCCTGAATTCGGCCACTCCAACGGCGGCCAGTTCAACCAAGTGGTAAAAAGCGGCACCAACAGCTTCCACGGCGCGGCATATGAGTACCTGAAGAACCGGAACTTGAATGCGATTGACGCCAACGTGGCGCGCAACTTCGGTCCCGGAGAAACGCCCAAGAACCCTCGTTTTGACAATAACCGTTTCGGCGGTCAAGTCGGCGGACCCATCCTCAAGAACAAGGCGTTCTTCTTCGTAAATTACGAGTACAACCCGGTTGGACAGGCCTTCCCGCCTTTGGGAGAGGTCCTCTCACCCACATCGGCCGGCTACACCACGTTGGCCGCCATCGGTGGTGTTTCCGCTACGAACCTTGGCGTGTTGAAGAAATTTGTCCCTGCGGCGGCGGCGAAAACCGGGACCGTACTTGTTGGTCCTACGGGCTCGCAGACCGCGGTTGACGTTGGCACCCTCAACATCAACGGTCCGAATTTCATCAACACCAAGACGTTCGTCGTGTCCGGGGATTACGATATCAGCCCCAAGGACCGCTTCACTCTGCGCGATATCTATAACCAGCAGAACGCGATTGATATTGCCGCGGAACTGCCTGTGTTCTACACCAGCCTGCCGACGGTGAACCATTTCGCCACCATCCAGGAGGTCCACACGTTTTCACCCTCGCTGCTGAATGAATTCCGCCTGGGGTTCCATCGCAACAGCAGCATCCTCGACACGGGCAACTTCGCGTACCCCGGCCTTGACGTTTTCCCCAACATCCAGATCGCCGAACTGAACCTGCAGCTTGGCCCTGACCCCAACGGTCCCCAGTTTGCCATTCAGAATACGTACCAGTTGATTGACAACTTCAGCTGGACCAAGGGAAACCACAACTTCAAGTTCGGAGGTGAGCTCCGCAAATACATCTCGCCGCAGCAGTTCACGCAGCGCTCCCGCGGCGACTATGACTACAGCAATCTCGACCTGTTTGTGCGCGACTTCAGCCCGGACCAGTTGGGTGAGCGCAGCACCGGCAACAGCAACTATTATGGCGACCAGATCGGCTTCTACTGGTTCGTGAATGACAACTGGAAGATCCGCCGCAACCTGAGCGTGAACCTGGGCCTGCGCTACGAATACACGACGGTCCCTGTCACCGAGCGTTTGCAGACGCTGAACTCGATTGCCAATGCTCCTGGCGTGATGACGTTCGGCGAGCCGCACTATCCCAAGAACGCGTTCGCGCCTCGGATCGGTTTTGCCTATACACCGGGTAACGACCAGAAGATGGTGGTTCGTGGCGGCCTCAGCATGGGGTACGACGTGCTGTATGACAACATCGGCATCCTGTCGCTGCCTCCGCAGTTCGGCTCCACCATTGACGTTGACGTAACCAACAACACGCCTAACTTCCTGGCCGGCGGCGGCATTCACCCCGGCGGAACCGGTCTCACGACTTTCCCGACCCCGGCTGCTGCCAGGGCTGCGACCTCGAACCACGTGGTTGAGGACATCAAGCTGCCCACGGCGATCCAGTGGACGTTGGGAGTACAGCGCTCGTTCGGCAAGGCCTACACCGTTGAAGTCCGCTACGTAGGGACCCACGGATACCACCTGAACGTGCAGGAGCAAATCAACCGCGGAGCCAGGGTCACGGCTACGCAATTCTTGCCGACGTACCTGACGGCTCCCAGCCAGGCAACGCTGGATGGCTCGAGCATCACTCTGGCGTCCTTGTTGGCAAGCCAGGGTGGCTCGCCGATCCTTCCCGCGTTCCGGGCTGCCGGTTTCACCGGCCCAATCACGCAGTTCACCCCGCTTGGCAGCTCCATTTACCATGGACTGTCATTGCAGGTGAATCGCCGCTTTAGCGAAGGCCTGCAGTTCCAGGGCGCATATACCTACAGCAAGAACATCGACAACAGCACGGCTGACTTCTTCAGCACCGTGATTACTCCTCGCCGCGGGCAGGACTTCCAGAACATGAGCGCGGACCGTTCGGTTTCAGCTCTGGATCACCGTAACCGGCTTTCGTTTGCTGCGGTTTACGATGCTCCCTGGTACCAGCACTCCAACTGGTTCATGAAGAACCTGGTTGGAAACTGGCAGTTCAGTCCGATTTACACGGTTGAGACCGGTGAATGGGGCGACGTCCAGAGCGGGCTTGACAGCAATCTGAACGGCGACACCGCCGGTGACCGCGCCGTTTTCAATCCGAATGGCAAACCGGGCACGGGCAGCGGCGCAACAGCGCTCTGCACCAGCTCGCTTCCCGTGGGAGTCGCCTGCGGCAGCACCGCATCCCGTCCGTTCCTGGTGGGCTATCTGGCGACGAATGGAAATGCACAGTACATCACTGCTCAAGCCGGAGCTCGAGCGACCGCTGGACGCAATACCGTCAAGTTGCCGCCGATCGACAATGTGGACCTGAGCATCATGAAGCGCTTCGGCGTGAGGGAGGGCATGACCGCGGAGTTCGGCGCCGTGTTCTCGAACCTCTTCAATCACCCGCAGTATATTGCCGGCCTGATCAACGACGTTGCATCATTCGGCAATACCACGGGTGCCGCCAGAAGTGCTTATCTGAACCCAGCGTCTACGGATTTCTTGAATCCGAAGGCTGTGTTCTCGAGCAACTCTCGCACCATGGCGTTGGCAATGAAGTTCAAGTTCTAAAGCTAACGCATCACCAACCTTGGGGGCCGGTAACACGGCCCCCGATTTTTTTTGACAGCAACGGGGCGCAAGTCAAAGACACCCATTGGATCTGGTTGACATCCCGTTCCAGCTAGACGGCCCGTTCAACGGCAATTTCCTGCAGGTCCTTAAGGGCGGGACGCGCGAAGAGAGCTGGGGAGATCAATATCCACACAACGGCAACCGCGGCGGGTGACAGCTTTTTGGGCATGAGCGAAAAACGGGTCACGCGGCGGAATGTTAGCTGATGAAAAAGCCCAGCCGGGGAGGCTGGGCTGATTTCGTCTTGCCTTTCACATCTGATGGAGGCCTTACATCATCACCTGTGGCGGCGCAGGTTCTTCCGGCCGTCCAGCTTTCGATTGCGGCAGGAAGATGATCAAGAGCCCCAGCGCGACGATCACGCCGAATCCAAACAAATAGGATGGATTCTCAAAGAAACGATGAATCGGCTTGTCAAAGTACACGACTGTGGCAAGGGCGAGTCCGGTCAGGGCCTCTCCTGCGATCAAACCGCTGGCGATGAGAATGCCGACGCTGGTTACACGGGCCTGTTGCGCATCATTGTGTCCGGCGCGCTTGCTCAGTGCATTGGAGCACCAGCGCAACATGCCGCCTACGAAAATGGCGAACGTGGTGGGCAGCGGCAGATACATTCCCACCGCAACCAGCATAGGACTCTTCACGCGCAGCATGATCATGGCGATACCGAAAAATGCGCCAGCAATCACCAGCGGCCAGGCCATTTCCCCGCCCACAATACCCTGGGCCAGGGAGGCCATCAATCCGGCTTGCGGGGCCGGAAGGGCCTTATCGCCGAACCCGGTGCCCCCTGCCTTGATGTTGCCCACATGCAAAACGTACAAGGGGAAATACATGACCAGGCTTGCCACCACGACGGCGATCAGTTCCGCCATCTGGATGGTGCGCGGTGTGCCGCCGAGAATGTAGCCGGCTTTGAAGTCCTGCAAAAGTTCGCCGGCAACGGCTGACGAAACGCAGACTACAGCGGCCACTCCCAGAACCACGGCAACTCCGCCAGGTCCGGAAACGCCCATGCTTACCATGAGCAGCGCGGCGATGATCAGGGTGGAGAGCGTGAGTCCGGAGATCGGATTGTTGGTCGAGCCGATCATGCCCACCAGGTTTCCCGACACGGTCGCAAAGAAGAAGGCAACAACAATCATGATGGTGGCTGCCACCAGTCCTGCCAGCACCTGTCCGGAAATATAGATGTAGAGGGCAATCATGAACAGGAAGGCCACGCCGATCAGGGAAAAGACGGTTTTGGAACTCATATAGCGTTCGGTGCGCGCCATGGATTCAAGAGGAGGAGCGCCGTGCACAATCTCACCGAATGCGCGTCCCAGGCTGGAGGTGAGCTTCTTGCCCATGCGAAACAGCGTGTACGCGGAACCAACCAACATTCCACCCACGGCGATGGGACGCACAACATAGCGCCATATGGCCGTCGCCTGCGCAGCCCACCCGTCATTGCCTGATCCGGCGGGCAGGAAGCTCTGAAGACTCGGCCCCAGGAAATACATAAACAGAGGAACCAGCACACCCCATGCCAGAACGCCACCGGAGAACTGCAGAGCCGCCAACTCTGGTCCAATCACGTAGCCCACGCCGATGTACGCTGGACTGACTGAAGGGGCGTCAATGGTCGAGATCGCGCCGGTCGTGACCATGTTGGCGCTGCCTTTGCCTCCCAAGCGGACGAAACTCTTGCCAAGCTCGCCAATGCGAATGAAGAAACTCTTGTCCTCGGCAAACAGGTTCATGTCGCCCAGCAGCTTGATCAGGGCGCCAAGGCCAATGTTCCAGAACAAATACTTGGCGGCCGCGGCCCGCCGGCCGGCTTTGTGAATCTCGGCAGCCGCGACAGATTCAGGAAAGGGAAGCGTCGGGTCCTCCACCATGACTCGTCGCACCAGAGACACGAAGAGCACGCCGATGACGCTCCCCACCGTCATGAGGGCAGTCGACTTCCAATACGCCACCTTGGGATCGAAGGACGACCAGGACCCCGCGAGGACAAAAGCCGGCAGGGTGAAGATGGCGCCCGCGGCGACCGATTCTCCGATCGAACCCGAGGTACGGGCGATGTTTTCTTCAAGAATGGAACCCTTCATCGTGCGCAACACGGCCATCCCGATGACCGCCGCAGGATACGTTGCCGCGATGGTGATGCCCGCGCGTAGACCCAAATATGCGTTGGCCCCGCCCAAGATTACACACATCACCAGGCCGAGCAGCACGGCCCTGAGCGTGAACTCCTTCATGGAGACGTCTTGCGGTACAAACGGCTGGTACTTGGGAACGTTTGTGACGGGCGATTGACTCATTCCTTATCCTCCTGAGCGCACAGATGATACCATTGCCCGGCGAAGAATCGAGCGGAATCGCCGCGAGCGAACCATTGGCAGCCAAGGAGTCGGCCGCGCAAAAGCTCACCGCCGCCGGCCGGTTCCGCTCGCGGTCCTGCTCCGCGAATCCGGCGATTTCTTTCACTCACCTTTAAATTGCGCCCTGCGAGCAACACCGCTATACTAAGGTGAAGCTCCACAGGGAGGGTCGTCTTCAGTCGTAGTGGCCTAGGCCGGCTGGAAAAGGTTCTTCAGTACGCGGCTGAAAGCCTGTTCTCTGTCCTGCTTCCCTCTGACTGCCGCATCTGCCAGTCTCCGCTCGTGAATATTTCCGCGCTTCCTGTCTGCACTCCCTGCTTGGAAAAGATTGCGCCGCTGGACGGAGTCCTGTGCAGCCTCTGCGGGGAAACGATTTTAGGCCATCATTTTGAGAGCGAAGGGCCGGTGTGCGGCATGTGCCGCCGGGCTGCTCCGCCGTTCCGTCGCGCTGTGGCTTACGGCGCTTATGAAGGTGCGCTGCGCGACCTGCTGCACTTATTCAAGTACCAGCAGGTCAAGCCGGCAGGACCGGTCCTGGCAAAATTGGTGGACCAGGCAGTGGGCCGCCTCGCCTTGCCGGAACCGTTGCTGGTGGTTCCGGTCCCGTTATGGCCGGGCAAGCGCGAAGCCCGCGGCTTTAACCAGGCGGAGGAGATCGCGCGGTCTTTTCTGCGCTCCCGGGGTGGGACGAGCATCCAACTGGACACCACTTCCCTGGTGAGACGGCGGGACACGGCTTCGCAAACCGGGCTCACGCGCCGGCAACGACGGGCCAACATGCGCGGCGCTTTCGCCGTAAGCCGGCCTGACAAGGTCCGCGGTCGCACCGTCCTGGTGATTGATGACGTGATGACCACCGGGACCACGGCGGGAGAGTGCGCCCGCGTGCTGCGGCGCGCCGGCGCTAAAGAAGTTTTTGTGGCTACTGTAGCCAGGGCCACAAAGGAAGCAACGGCCGGTTTGACCATGACGGCCGCTGCTGGAGGAACACTGGGCCATGCATGAGAGAAACGCAGGACGAAGCAAGCACCGCCACCCGGAAATGCCGCAGGACAAGCCCGCGCCGCGGAAGAACCTGCTGATGCAGACGCCGGTGCTGGTGTTGAACGCTTCCTATGAACCCATCAACATATGCGCCGCGCGCCGCGCGATCGTCCTGGTGCTCAAAGGCCTGGCCATGCCGGAAGAGGAGAACGGGCACAGCCTGCACGCCGCCCGCATCACCATGCCGGTGCCGTCGGTGATCCGTTTGCTGGAGTACCGGCGCATCCCGCACCAGACGCGCGCCCTTTCGCGCAAGAACATCCTGCTGCGCGACCGCAATACCTGCCAGTATTGCGGGGTGGTGTTGCCTTCCGGCGAGCTGACCCTGGACCACGTGGTCCCGCGCTCGCGTGGCGGGTCTTCTACATGGGAAAACCTGGTGGCCTGCTGCCATCCCTGCAATCGCAGGAAGGGCAACCACTTGCTGGGGGAAACGGAGATGAAGCTGCTGAAGGAGCCGCGTCCATTTACGCTCCATACCAGCCGCCACATCATGCGCATGATCGGCCGCTCCGACAACAAGTGGAGAAAATACCTCTTCTATTAGGGAATGCGCGTAGTGGAAGGCTGCCCTGCCCGCTTTTGAACACAACAGGAGAGAGCACGTGGTGCTGCGAGTTTACGATGGCGCGGAGAACGCGGCCTGGGCGAAGTATGTGGTGAGATAGCGCATGTTTCAACGCGGAGACGCGGAGGCGCGGAGAAAAAAAGCCCGATCTGCTCGAGTTACCGGAATCGCTTTGCGAAACGCAAATCGGCCGAGGTGCTTGGCCCATAGAAACGTGTAGTCCGGGCGCGTAGGACGGCCTGTTTTCTGCCTCTTGTTTTCCTCCGCGTCTCGGCGTCTCCGCGTTGAGAAGATTCGTCACGGCCCCACGCAAACGGCAACCTTAAACCCGAAGACGGTGCGCGCGTCTTCGAATCGCGAATTAACCGACTGCCATTGCGGATTAAGGTTGCTTAGTCCATTCTGAAGATTCGGTGTAAGTTTTCCCGCGATCCTGCCGAACTTAGGCATCAGCGTGCCACTACCTCCGAGTGACCGTGTTTATCTTTTTGTAAACCTCTCCTGTTGCTCAACTTAATAACCGGATTTCGCATCCAGCGATGGCAGCAAAACTGCAACACTGCCCTGTGCGCTTCAGTTTGTCTTTCTCAACGCGAGTACACCCTTTTCAACAACACGCAACACCACATCGGGAGCAGTAATGGCAGAATCAGTTTTGGACCAAATTCTGGTTGATTTACGCGAGAGCATTCATAAATATTTTCCGGAGCGGGGAGAGCTGAGGAATCTAAGGGTGGTGGGGCACACGCCCCGGAATGACCACTTTGTCTATGATGCCAGCGCTGACTTTGCGGAAGGCAGCGAGCGGATCGCCATCAAAGTCTACCGGGCCAGCAGGTGCGGAGGTAACGCCAAGGGACTGGCCAGGCAGGAAAACGCCAACCTGCAGCATGTGCACCAGCCGCAGATCAAGAAAAAGTTGGTCGGGGTGCCGCGCCCGCTGGGGGACTACAGCGAACTGGGCGCGGTGGTCACGGAGAAGATCGCCGGCCTGCCTTTGCAATCCATCATCATGAAGGCCGCGCTGCTGCCGGGATTTGCCGACAACGGAAGCATCGCCCTGGTGGCCCGCCGCGCGGGAGAATGGCTGAAGCAGTTTCACAAAGCGACCATGGACATGCCGGAGCCGCTGGATGGCGCGTCCCTGATTTCCAGCCTGGAAAAGCTGTGCCAGAACTGCCTGGAAGAAGGCCTGGACGAGCGTTCCGTCCAGGTGATCCTGAGCGGCGCACGCAATGTGGTGGCGCGGACGCGCAAAGCCATGCCCAGTTCGGCCGTGCTGGGCGACTTTACCCCGCTGAGCGTGGTGGTGACCGACGGTGGCGTGGCCTTCTGCGACTTTGCGCGCATGCGGCGCCGCGGCAACTCCTTTGAAGACCTTGCGCTGTTCCTGGCGTCCGTGGAGGCGCTGGAAAAGTATCCCTTCTGCAATCGCGCCATCACCAGCCAGATCCAGGAGAACTTCCTGGATGCTTACGGCGTTACACAGTCGGAATCAGCCATCCTGCGCGTGCTCAAGATGAAAGCGTTGCTGGGGATGTTTGCCCAGGGCCGCAACGGGAAAGAGAGCGCGCTACGCAAGAAGGTGATGTGGGCCAACGTGATGAAGAAATTCATTCACCAGGCGGCCCAGCGATCGCTGGCGCCGGTGGCGGCGGCGTAGCAAAGAAGTTGAGCCGCGAATGGACGCGAAGGACACGAATTGATTTTGTAATATTCGTGAGGGAGTACCTAGTACTTAGTATTTAGTACTCAGCCAAAGCGCGGGCCTAACAGCAAAAAGCAACGCGGCCAAAAGCAACACAGGCAAGAAGCAACGGAGCCAAAGAGGAACGCGGCCGCGAATGAACGCGAGGAACACGAAATAAATTTTGAGAACGATTCGTGTTCATTTGCGTTGATTCGCGGCTGATCTTTTTGTTTTCTTCTTCTTTTCAAACACACACTCGAACTCCTTCATGTTCACCCTGGTGCCGCTGAACTTCACGCCTTCCGCCTGGAGGCGGAATCGCTGTTCCAGACCTTGTTCGCCGGGCAGGGCAATGCGGCCTCCGGCCGCCACCACGCGGTGCCACGGCAGTCCGCGCGCGCTGCGCAGCGCCCAAACCACCTGCCGCGCGGCGCCGGGAAAGCCCGCGGCCCGCGCGATGGCGCCATAGGTGGAGACTTTGCCGCGTGGGATCTTCAGAATCATTCGGCGGATGCGGACAAACAAAAGTCTCTCTCCCAAAGTACTTCAATGAAGGCGATCTCTGATGGTAAGCTTTGCCGCGGGAGAAAACCAATGCCAAGCTGGGTCGAGAATGAAGCCATGCGGGCCAACAGAAACCTGCTCAAGGTCAATGGGTTGATTCTTGCGGGCGTGCTGCTGGTCGGCGGTCTCGAACACCGTTATCTCTATAATTTCTTTACTGGCTGCGCGAGGATCGATGCTTACGAACTCGCGTCGCTCACTTCACCCAGCCAGCGAACCCGGAACTTTGTCACGGTCACTGGCGCCCGCGCGGTGCGGACCGGCTACCGCGACGTGGAGCAGCGAGTGGAAAAGTCCACGGGCCGCGTGATTTCCAGCACGGTGAAGGACGAGTACATCCTGCTGAGAACGGGCGGCAAGCTCCTGCTGGTGAAGGCGCTTCCGGGAGCGGAGAAACTGGATTACTCCGGCGAGTTGGTTGCAACCAAGGAGAGTGTGCGCCGCGATCTCTTAGGGCAGCTCTCGGCCCAGGATCCCGCGCTTGCCGCCATGGTACTGCCATTTACATTGAATGCAGCGGATTACCGCAATCAAGGGATCGCGTCTCTGATCATCGGCGTGCCCTTGCTGCTGCTCACGGGCTGGAACTTCCTGAAGGGGCTCCGCCGCAACAATGACGCGCAATCCAGCCCCACGTGGCGCGGCGTGGCCGCGTACGGGCCGGCGGAACAGGTTTCCGCGCGCATTGAACAGGAGCAGCCGGGCGCGGTGAACTATGGACGCCTGCAGATCATGAACTCGTGGCTGGTCAGCCGAAGCTACTTCAAGACGCGGGTCTGCGCGCTGGATGATCTGGTATGGGCTTACAAGAAGGTGACCAAGCATTCGGTGAATTTTATCCCCACCGGCAAGACCTATTCGGTGATCCTGTGCACGCGCCGGAAGGAACAGTTCATGGAGCAGATGAAAGAAGCGCAGGTGGACGCCTTTTTGCAGGCGTTGCTGCAGCGAGCGCCCTGGTCAGCGGTTGGATTCAACCAGACTCTGGCGGGAATGTGGCGGAGAAACAAGGCTGAGTTCATCGCCATGGTGGATACGCGGAGGCAGAAGGCAACGTCAGCTTCCGCAGGCTGATCAGTTGCCGGTGCGGCGCGCGGACCCTTGCAGCAGCGGCGTCCAGGTAGCGCCACCGTCATCCGAACTTTCTACCTTGAACTCTTCTGTTTGGGGATTGGGGAACCGATTGGTGTTCCGCACCTGGACGGTTTTGCCGTCGCGTTCAAAGCTGGAAAGGTAGACCCATACATAGCCGTTGATTCGCAGCGTGCCGGTGGAAGGCTTGGCGCTGTCTTGGAAGGTTGTGTAGTTGTAAGCGCCATCCTTGGCGTTGTAGCTATAAACCGTCAACTGATGGCTTTGGTTGGGTCCCATCTTCACTTGTTGCTCGCAGACCAGGTACTGCCCCTGCGGCGACCAGCGGCATTCCAAATCGCTGGTGACCATGTTGCCGTTGGCGAAAGCTCCTTCCGTCTTCCACTTGCCGAGAAACGCGCTGAGCTTTTTCACGGGACTATCTTCGTTTTTGTCTGCTGCAGTTGCTCCCTTGCAGACGGGCAATGCAACAGCAATGAGAAGAAACGAGACCAACCTGAAGAGCATGGCATCCTCCGGGGAAAGAGAACTTGGTCAGGCGAAACTTGTGGGCAGCGCAGGCGTGATCTGACGCTGCGCCGCCCATTTGAACGCTGTTATTTCTTGTCGCTCTTGGCCGGCGCCTTGGTCGCTGCCGGCTTGGCGGGCGAAGCCTTCAGCGCCTGGGCCGGAGGGATCTCGTTGCCGTCCTTATCCACATAGTGGATGTCAAATGCGCCTTCGGTCACGTCAAAGAACGTGCACGCGGCCATGCAGGTGAACTCGTGCTGGTGCTTGCCGGGCAGGTAGGCGTAATCGCCGGGCGACATGGCCTGGGCAGCGGCGCCTTTCATTTCCAGCTTGCCTTTGCCGCTCACAATCATCAGGCCCTCGTTGGCGGTATGCCAATGCCAGGGGACCTTGCATCCTGTAGTCATCTTGATCAGGATCACCGCCGGGCCTTTGGTGGGATCGCCGCGCTGGGGGGAGAGGGTAAGGCAGGCGGGCAGGCCTTCCAGGGGCCCCAATTTCGTAGTGGCCGCGCTCACCACGCCCGGCTTGTCCTGGGCCAGAGCCGTCACCGCCATGACTGCCAGGAACGCAATGACTGCAAGCATGCGAATCGATTTCATCTTTTCTCCTTCTACACAAGTTGAAATTGGCCGACGATGTCCATCGGGGACGAGTATTTCTCCGATTCTACGCCGGGCGCACGAACGTGGCACAATCCAAATTCAGGCCGCGAACCTCAAGCGTCAAGCGACGCGCACCGTGGTGGAGTGCATGAAGGCTCGCTCGCGGAAGCCGAGCCGGCGATAGATGGCTATGGCCCGGGCGTTGTTGGTTTGCACCGTAAGGAATGGTTCTTCTTGGGCGGCATGAATACGGCGCGCAAGCTCGGCGACCACGGCCGTGGCATGGCCGTGCCCCGTGTGGCCGGGCCTGGTGCCGACGGTCGAGATCTCGCGATAGCCGGGGAAGTGCAACCGTAAACAGGCCATCGCCACCAGCAATCCCTCGTGACGGATGCCGATGAATCCTCCCAACTCGTGCATCCGCGGACAAAGTACGCGGCCCGGACGCGTAGCCGCATAAAGCTCCGTCATCTCGGCCAGGTCGGGGGCCGCAAGCTCCAGGATTTCGGATTTCCGGTTTTGTTTTGTGGAGAGTGCCTCACGGTCCTCGTGCACCATCTGGTACATCTCCAACTTGCGTGTGACCGTCCATCCCGGCGGAAGATCCAGCGGTTCGAGCGAGAAGATGTTCACCGGATCGTGCGCCATCGGCGCAAGCGACTGCCAAGCTTCCGGCGTGGCCTGCTCAAAAGCGCCGTGGACGCAGACTTCAGCAGGAAAGCGCCGTGACTGGCTCCGGACTTGCGCCCATGGGGCCTGCAATGTAGTCAGCGCGTTCCAGCTGGGATTGTTGAGCGGATGCATGCAGGCTCAAGTCTACCGTTGAGTCCGCAAGCCGTGAAAGGGACCGACGAGCGCACAGGGAAAAACAGAGGCCAGCCCATGCGGACTGGCCTCTGATGAGGGTGTTGAATGGTGATTAGTTGCGCGAGAACTCCTGGCGTTTCTCAAAGGAAAAGTTCCGCGGATAACGGGCTTTCAGACCTTTGCGCGAGTAGGCAGGCGAGGCTGGCGCAGGACCGGGCTGGGTGAGGAAGTCTTCCGGGTCCTGGTCATCCTCGACCAGCGGGCGTGCGATGAAAACGGCAATTTCGCCGGTGGAAAGACCTGCGCCAAATGCAACTTCGCCCTTGTCGTTGACCTGAGGCAAGTCGACAAAGGTAAGAAACATTCGCGGAGGCACGCTGTCTCCCGGGGTAGCTACCTTCATCACTGTACCGGCGGAGAACAAGAATGCGCCAAAACCATGACCGGTCTCAGCGGAGAATGCAACCTGGCCGGATGAGTTGATGGTAGGTGCGTCTGCGGTAAAGAAGATGCTGGCGTCGGGCGAAGGGTCACCCGGCCCGGCAATGCGCGTCAACGTTCCTTGATGGAACAGGAAAACCCCGCGCCCACCGGTGGAGAGATCTGCGGCGAAAGCCACGTCACCGTTGTTGTTGATCACCGGGCCAAAGCGGGGATCGGGGAACAAGAGACTGAACGCGCCTCCACCCGGGGCCGGGTCGCCATCGCGGGCGATGAGAGTGAACTGCCCGCCCGCACCCACATACATGCCATTGGGGAAGGGGAAAGACTGGGCGAGAAAAGCTGTCTGTCCCTGGTCGTTGACCGCGTTCAGTGAAATCGCGCCGAAGATGCCCACGCCGCCGGGGATGGGAGTATTGCCATCCACGGCCAAACTGATCTGGCCGTTGGAAGAAACGTAGATCCCGCCGCTATTGGTGGCAAAGGCAGAGAAGGCGATTTTTCCGCCTGAGTTACTGATGGAAGACTGGCGGACGCCGAGAAAAGTCCCGCCGCCGGGCGAGGGATCGCCGTTGCCGTTGAATGATGCGCTCACAACCCTGCTCAGGCCAGAGGCGGACTTGAGGAAAATACCTGACGTTCCGCCGGACAGATCGGAATTAAAGACCACCTGTCCTTGAGCGTTCATGGTGAAATTCTCAAAGAAGCCCTGGATCACGCCATCCGTGCCGAAGGACTGGCCGACATGAGCGTCCAAGGTGACGCCGGCAGGGCCGCGCGCGGCGCTGGTGTTATACAGGCCTATTCCGCCAGGGAAGGTTTGATCGAAGACCAGGACGTTGTCCGCATTGCTCAAGCCAAAAGCAAAAGGGAATGCGAATTTTGGCTGCCGGGCCACGGTGTCACCCTGGCCGGCAAGCCGGGTGGTGTGGCCGCCGGAGCTGAGATAAAGAGCATCATTGTGCTGCGTGAGGCGCGACAGGAACCCGATTTGTCCGGATGAGTTGATCGCGACCTGAAATGCGCTGGTGAAAATGTCGCCGTCCGGCGAAGGCGTCCCCGGAGTCATGACCGTGCTCACATTGCCCTGTGAGAACAAGAAGACGCCGATGTTGGAACCACCCAGGTCCAGGCGCAAGGCCTCGAAAGCAATGCGGCCACCGTCGCCGACGCTGGCGCCCAGCGGAAACAGGTTGAATCCGGAGGGCAACGGAGTGAAGGCGGGAACAACGACAGAAAGCTGTCCGCCGGAGAAAAGGAACACGCCGCTGTCAGCAGAAGGGCCGTTAGACAAGCCGGCAAACGCCACTTCACCGGCGTTATCGAGAGACGGGTTCCCCAGGGGAAAGAAAAACACTCCACCATCGGGAAAAATATCGCCGGTAGCTATGACCTTGGTGATAGTGCCCCCGGAAGCCAGGAAGATGCCGGTGTTTCCCGAAGCCAGGAATGCCCTGAAAACTACCTGGCCGGCCTGGTTGATGGCAGGAGCGGAAAAGTCAATAAATGTATCGCCGCCCGGGGCGGGACCGCCTGGCCCGGCCAGCTTGCTGATGCTGCCGTGAGACAAAAGAAACAATCCGTTTCCGATAAAGCTCACAAACGCCACGTCGCCCGCATCATTGGCGGCCGGGGTGTCGGGGAAGACAATGTCGCCGCCGGGCGTGAAGGTGGCGTCCGGCACAAGCTGTGTAAGGGCGCCGCCGGAATAGAGAAATAGTCCGGACCTGCCGGGAGCAGCCACTTCGCCGCGAAACACAACATCGCCATTGGTTTTCAGCGAAGGCGCGCTGGCCTGGAGGAAGGTGCCGCCACCCGGCGCAGCGTCACCAAAACCCGCCACGACGGTGAGGGCGGTTGGCGTCTTGAGCAGAATGCCACCGTCCGCAGCGAATGCAGCCGCCGCATTGTCATTGAGTGAGAATGGAGAGACGAAACTCAGTTGCGGCGGCACGGGTGCAGCTTGTCCGGTAGCCACTACTTTTTTGAGCTTGAATACGGGTTGTTGTGCCTGGGCAGCCAAGGCCATAAGCCATACGACCACGGCAACCATATATAGCTTCCTACTTTGCATAGCTTGTCCTCGTAGAAGTTGGATTCGTGGATATGAACGAAGAGACAAGACATACTACTAACAATATAGATATGTGGATAATACTATTTTTAAAAACCCAGGTTAATAGTTGTCTAGATAAATATTGGTTAAAGTGTATTAAGATTACCGTTTTGTTGAGTATAACTATCCAGCAATATCCTGGGGCCTGCCTGGTTTTCGGGACGCGCATTAAACCGTATGTTTTCCGTCGATGGCGCGCCAGGCAGGCGGCCGGCACGGACTGCCACCAGAGGAGTACAATTACTTACGGGCCATATTTTCCGGAGGATGGTTATGAGACTCCTGAAATTCTGTGCTTTACTTGTGGTTGCGGGCGGTGTCTCCGTACTTCCATTCGCCCAGCAAGGCCCGCAACCCGCACCGCAATCGCAACCAGCCGCGCAGCAGCAAACTCCTGCACCAGGCTCCGCACCGCCGGCGGCAGAACCGGAGGCGGCGCAAGACCAAGAACAGCCTTTCAGAAGGAAGATCATCGTTCCGCCCCTGCAGCAGCAGAAAACGCCGCAAACTCCCGACAGTTTCTTGGTGCTCAGGAATGCGCAGCAGATGACTCCTGAGACGCAAGAAAAACTCCGGAAAGCGATGCAAAAGGCCATGCAGGAGGCGATGGAAAAGGACAGCCTGCGGCCATATTTCCTGCTGGGCGACAACCATGCCGGCAGCTTCGACCGCGGCATTTACGCCCGTCAGGTTGATGGCGCTAACGTCTGCGGCAGCATCGTGAGCTACAACTTCTCGCCTGGCACGGACCCGCAACTGGAAAGCGTGACCACGTGCACGCCGTCCAACGCCGTTACAACCACGCGTACCCGCGTTCCGATCAAAAAACCTGCCGCGCCACACTTCTACTGGATCAAATTCCAGGAGGAGATCCAGCAGAAGGAGAAGTAGCAGGGCCGCATGTGCGGGCTGAAAGTCAGTTGGTAATTAAATAGGTTGAGGCTGGGCGGACTGGCGTACTTTCCCGCTGACTGGATGCGTCTCTCTTCACGCCTGAACAGGCGACTGCAGAATGTGCTCGATGGCGCGTGACATGCGTTCCGGCCCGGGAACCTGGTTCAGCGCTTGGACGCTCTCAAGTAGGTCAAGTATGCGCCGGCAGCCAGGGCCGCAATGATCCCCAGGATCTTGCCAAAACTGATCAACAAAAGAAACATAACTCCTCTACTTCTCCGGTTCCGGCGGCGCCTTGCCTTTGCGCTTCTGCACCGCCTGTTTCAGAAGGTATTCGATCTGGCCGTTCACGCTGCGCAGTTCGTCCTGCGCCCAGGACTCAATCTCAGCCCAGAGCGCAGGCTCGATGCGCAGCAGGAATGTTTTCCGGTCAGCCATTCAACTCATCAATCCGTAATCCATCATCCCGACGATTTTGCGAAAACGCACGCCGGCTCAGGTGTACAGCGTGCCTGTGTTCACCACCGGATGCACTTCCGATTCGCCGCAGAGCACCACCATCAGGTTGCTGACCATGGCGGCCTTGCGTTCGTCGTCGAGCGTGACCACGCTTTTTTCGGCGAGTTCTTTGAGCGCCATGTCCACCATGCTCACGGCGCCATGGACGATCTTCTGCCGCGCCGCGATCACGGCTTCCGCCTGCTGGCGGCGCAACATGGCCTGAGCGATCTCGGGTGCATATGCCAGGTGCGTGAGCCGGGCTTCATCCACGGCGACTCCGGCCTTGGCCAGCCGCTCCTGCAGCTCCGTGCGCAGGGCCTGGGAAACTTCTTCCACGTTGCTGCGCAGCGTGGGCTCGTTCTCTTCACCGTGGTCATAGGCATAGAGGTTGGCCAGGTGCCGGAGCGCCGATTCGCTTTGCGTGTTCACATAGCTCTCGTAGTTCTCCACGTCAAACATGGCCTGTGCTGTATCGCCCACGCGCCAGACAACCACGGCGGCGATCTCAATGGGATTGCCGACTTTGTCATTGACCTTGAGGCGGTCGCCGTTCAGGGTGCGCGCGCGCAGTGAGATCTTGTTGCGGTTTCGCGGCTTCTGTCCCGCCGCGGCCTGCCCGCCCACCTTGGCCGCCGCGATGCTCGCCCGCCATGAAGCCGCCGCCTGCGGGCCGTTCGAATAAAACGGATTGCCCCAGTGGAAGCCGCTGGTTCGCACCGTGCCTACGTAACGGCCGAAAAGCACGAGCACGCGGGCCTCATTGGGCTGCAAAGTGAACAGCCCGCTCAACAGGAAGATCAGCAGCGGCGCTCCGAGAACGCCGGGCACGAACAGCTCAAAGTGCGGATGTCCGACGGTTTCAACGCCGTCCTTGATCGCAAAAACAACCATCGCCAAGTCGGCCAGCAGGAGCCCCAGCAACAGGAACAGCATCAACCATCCGCTGGGAAGCGCAACTACGTGTTCGCGGTTCGTGGCGGCAACTGGATTCGTGTTCATATGCGTTTCCTTCTCTTACAAACAAGCAACTCTGTTTGTATATCAAAATGATATCATAATGATAGCTCGGCAAACTTAATTTTGTTTTTCCGCGTAAGTCTATGATTTATAAAGTGTTGATGACAAAACAGGTCTATTCAGAGATGAATGCGCCATGAATTCGATCATCCTTAAACCCGGTGTTCCCATGCGGGAGCGGCTGGAAGAAGCTGCCCGGCTGTGGGCCAAGTCCGGGCGCGACCCAATTGCCCTGGTCAACGGCATGGCGTTCTTTCTGGCGCAGTGCTGGATGTATGCCAGCGGCGCCTACCAACCTGCGAACCCGTCTTTCAGCCCGGAGATTGCGGAATACGTTGCAGCCAGCAAAGAAGCGCTGGGCGGGGAGAGCGGATGGAACGCCATGCTGCAGCAAAAGGCCTGGTGTTCACAGTGCCGCATGACCTTTCACCTGGAGAACCTGGGGATGTGCACGGAGTGCCTGGAGTACGTCTGCGGAGCATGCCAAGAGGCCCACGGCAAGAAGTGCGCGGGCGAAGTGGCGGGATGAACGCGAGCTATTTCTCCGTTTTGGATTTTGCGTCTTTGGCTTCTTTTGGCAGACGCTCGAGCTCGATGCGGGCGGCGAGTTCGTTGATCAGGTCTTCTCCGGGTTTGCGCAGAATGAACTCGAACGCCGCGCGCGCCGATTGAGTGTCGCCTTGCGCCAGGCAGTTTTCCGCGTAGAGCAGCAGGAGATCGCTTTTGGAGTCTTCACCCATTTGCTGCCAGGTGGGATCGGTGACGCGTCCGGCGGCCTGGAGCAGCAGCAGTTGATCGTCGCGCGGGCCGGTGAAGTTCGCGGTTTCTTTGGCCAGCAGCGCCTTGGCTTCTTTGGCGCGTCCGGCGCGGAGCAGAGCGAAATACTGGAACAGGATGGCCCCGGCCTCCGGCTTTTTCTCTTTCGCGCGAAACGCGGCGAGGTCGCGCGCCGCCTCCTGGTACCTGCCTTCCAGAAAGTAAGAGAAGCCAGTGAAAAACGTGTACATGCCCTGGTTTTCCGGATCGCTGTCCAGCTTGTGCGCGGCGGCAAGCTCGCGCCGTGCGCCTTCAAAGTCGCGCTGGTAGCCGAGGGCGAGAGCAAGGTAGCCGTGCGCCTCCGCGGCATCGGGCTTGAGTTCAACGGCGTGGCGAAGCAAAGGAACAGCTTTGCCGTAATCACCGCGCGTGATGTAGAAAGTGGCAGCGCCTGCGAGCACATCGGTGTCATCGGGGCTGCGCGCCAGCTTGTCCTCGGTCACGCGCAGGTGGCAATCAATGGCCGGACGGCAAAGATAGATTGTGGAGGTCCATGCAGACGGGTCGGCGGCGTGCTCGGTAACGAACTGGCGAAGCGCGGCCGTGGTCGCGGTGATGACCGCTGACTGGCCCTGCATCTCGCGGAATTCATCGGGCATGTTGTCCCTGATCCATTTGGAATCCAGGTTTGTCAGCCGAAGGATGTCTTTCTCCAGCCACAGACGGCCCACCATATGATTGGCGGCGACGCTGCCGCCCAGATCGTTGACGCCGATGCTGCGCGCGCCGAAGTTCTTGAACATGAACTCGCTGTCAAAATACAGCTTGTCCTGAAGGCGCACCAGGCACACGCGATGGTTTTCACTCTGGTCTTCTTTGTCCTTTTCGGCGCTCACCTTGCGCATCAGCACGCGATAGCAACCGTCAGGATTAGCGGCCACGTTCCAGCGCTCGGCTGTGATGAGAGAAGGATCGTCCGGGCCCCACAGGCCTTCCAGGCCGGGCTCGGCCACCGGCTTTTCCCCGGTGTTGTATAACGGACGCACGCTTACTGCCGGGGCTCCGCAGCCGGTAAGAAAAAACGCCAGGCCGAGGGCGAGCGCGGCCTCGATCATGAGCGCCGTTTTACGTTGAGGTTTCAAGGAGGAGATGATTCTACACCGCCGGGAGGCCTTGCCTGGGCCCGTTCGGCGGCCGCTTTCTTAACGTTGCCCCTGAAGCGGTGCATCTTTGGCGAAAATACGGCTTTTCGTGTAGTATAGAGAAGTTGTTCAGTTGTCCTCGACTCGGATAGACACGCCTGCTTTTTCTGCCTATTTCTGCTGAGAACAGCCAAAAAAGCGACACACAAAACACTCAAGCCAGCACCAACGACAAAAGGAGTCGCAAGTGAAGAAGATCTACGTCGGCAATTTCTCTTTTAGCATGACAGAGCAGGAACTTCGGTCAATGTTCGAGCCCTATGGGGCGATTGAAAGCGCCACAGTCGCTACCGATCGTGATACCGGCCGCTCGCGCGGTTTCGGATTTGTTTCCATGTCCAACGATGCCGAGGCGGAAAAAGCCATGGCGGAGTTGAACGGCAAGGATTCAGGCGGACGGGCGCTCACCGTCAACGAGGCGAAGCCAAAGACGGAACGGAGCGGATTCGGCGGCGGCCGGGGCAACGATCGTGGTCCCCGCCAGCGTCGTGAACCGCGCTGGTAATCTGCAAAGGACCCCGCAACAAAACCGCCGCGATCGTTGGCGCACGGCTCAGGCCCCCGGTTCGCAAATGCCTTGACCGCTGCCGGCGTCCGCGGGAAGGCTGCGTTGCCGGAGTGGGGACGTGCAATGGCTGCTGACAACCAACCTGGGGAAGGGGCTCGATACGGTGCGATATTTACCGCACTGCGGCAACTCCTGACGCCGTACGAAAGCGCGCTGGCAGTCAAGATCGACAAACCGGGCAATTGTTATCTGGAGACCCAGTCGGCCAGCCTCAACGGCCGCCGGCTCTTCTTTGCTTCCGCCAAGATCAAGAAACATTACGTGAGCTTCTATCTCACGCCCTTGTACATGTTTCCCGATTTGTCACGCAGAATCTCTCCCGCGCTGAAGAAATTGATGCAGGGTCAATCCTGTTTTAACTTCACGGCCATCGACCAGGACTGTTTGGATGAACTGGGCCGGCTGACGCAGGCGGGATTTCTGAAATTCAAGAGCCAGGCCCTGCTCTGAAAAGTCAAGCATCTGAAGACGATCGCAGCAGCGTCGATGTGTTTGATGGCAACACCAACGCTACGGAAACTCCTTGTTCCCGGCGCCAGGACGAAACAGCACGATCGTAGCGTATCCTCCAAAGACAGGAAAGCAACTTTTGGCTCGCCACGACAAAGACAAATACGACGATCTCGAGAAACTCATTGATCCCGAGCAGGAGGAGGAAGTCTCTTCCGCTTCCGATCTTGATGATCTCGCCATGACGGTTGATCATGCAGGTATCGACCTGCATGAAGGAGAGCTGCGTTCGCAGCGCCGCAGGGAGTTCGAACCAGAACCGGACGAAGGGGAAGAGCTGGACTTCAGGCTTACTCCCGAAGTGCTGGAGAAGACCAGCGATCCCGTGCGGCTTTACCTGCGGGAAATGGGAACGGTTCCCCTGCTTACCCGCCAGGGGGAGGTCGATATCGCCAAGCGGTTCGAGCGCGGGCACCTGCGAGTGCTCAAGGCGGTCTCCCGTTCCCCGATCGTGATTCGTGAAGTCATGGCCATGGGCGCCGGCCTGGAGCGCGGGGTGCGTTCCATCAAAGAATTCGTGGTCTTCAATGAAGAAGATGTGACCGAGGATGTTCTTGCCCAGCGCGCCCAGGAGACCATCGGCCAGGTCCACGCAATGGCGGCGCATTATAAGAGAGCGCGGGCCTGGGAAGAGAAGCTTGCCGGCGTCGATTCCCGGAAAAACCCCAAGCCCTATCGCCGTTGTCTTTGGAGGATGGCCCGCGAGAAGGTGGCAGTCTCCAGAATTGTCCGCCGATTCAGGTTCGTCCCTATCGAACGCAAGCGCCT
Organism: Candidatus Angelobacter sp.; assembly: GCA_036380095.1. Classification (GTDB taxonomy): domain Bacteria; phylum Acidobacteriota; class Terriglobia; order Terriglobales; family Acidobacteriaceae; genus Angelobacter. The sequence continues at coordinate 85,614 of DASVFK010000191.1, forward strand.
GATCGAGCAGGTGACCAGCACCGCGGACAAGATGCGTTCCCTGGACCGCCAGTTCCACCATCTGGAAAAGAAATCTGCCGGCAGCCGAAGCAAGGAGCTTCACGCTGAGTACAAGCGGCAGCAGCAGAATTGCCTGGCTGATCTCAAAAAACTTGAGCAGGAAGCGGGCGCCACCTTCCAGGAGCTGCGCCGGACACAACGTGAAATTATCCAGGGGAACGCCGATGCTGAGTCCGCCAAACGCGAACTGGTTGAAGCCAACCTTCGTCTGGTGGTCTCGATTGTCAAGAAATACACCAACCGCGGGATGCAATTCCTCGACTTGATCCAGGAAGGCAATATCGGGCTGATGAAAGCGGTGGACAAGTTCGAGTATCGCCGTGGTTACAAGTTTTCCACGTATGCCACGTGGTGGATCCGCCAGGCGGTTACGCGAGCAATTTCCGATCAGGCACGGACCATTCGCGTTCCTGTTCACATGATCGAGATCATCAACAAGTTGCTCCGGGTCTCGCGCCAGGTCGTGCAGGAGCTTGGCCATGAGCCCTCGCCGGAAGAACTGGCGCGGCGCCTGGACATCCCGGTATCGAAAGTCCGCAAGGCGCTCAAGATCGCGCAGCAACCCATCTCTCTGGAAACTCCTGTGGGGCAGGAGGAAGATTCGCGCCTGGGCGACTTTCTCCAGGACACTGCCGGGGTCTCGCCCGCCGAGGCCATGATCCACGTGAACATGAAAGAACAGACCGCCCACGTTTTGCGCACGCTCAGCCCCAGGGAAGAGTGCGTCATCAAAATGCGGTTCGGGCTGGAAGATGGCTCCGAACACACGCTGGAAGAAGTGGGGCAGAACTTCCAGGTGACGCGGGAACGCATCCGCCAGATTGAGGCCAAAGCGTTGCGCAAGCTGCGCCATCCCTCGCGCTCGCGCCGGCTCAAAGCGTTCGTGGAGCGTGAAGACTTCTGGAGATAGAGCGGCGATCCTGGCCCCCGGATCGGAGGAGCAGACGACTTTGCTGGAACGCGTCAAGGACGGCATTCTTATCATCGCCGAGGGAATATCGCTGCCGGCTTCCTGCAACGTAAGGAGCGAGCCCTTCTCCCAGGGCTGGAGAGCGGTGACCAACCTGGAAGGCCGCGGGCTGGACAGGCGCTTTAGCGATATCGGGTGGACCGTCTTTCAAAAAGCGGCGCCGGCCACAGTGAGCGTGGTGGGTTTCGGAGAGGCGCGGACGCTACGCAAGGCCTTCCGCAAAATCATACGCAGGAGCGGGCGGCTGAAATTCAACTGCCTGGAAATCACGCAGGCCCGGGAAAAGACTTTTATCGGCATCACTTATGTGCGGATGTCCGCCCGGGCCAGGAATATCCAGGAGCGGCCGTGATGATATCCGGACGGGCCATCGAGCGGCCTTGACTTCCGTGTGCAACGAGCGTAGCGTCAAAACTGGAGCGAGTATCCTTCCTCACTTTTCAGGTCCTCTGAACTAAGTCAGATCATCTGAGTTTTCCCTCCCATCTTAGCCCACCACGACCGAGGTCTTTATGGTCCCCTATCTGGCGCCAATAGAAAGAGTCCAGATCTATCGAGTATTAGAAAGTGCGGTAGTTCTGAGTTGGAAGGAACTGCT